>DAOUDA010000019.1:0-38591 GCA_034431835.1 Chloroflexaceae bacterium
GAGAGGGGAGGCCGTCACCTCCCCTCTCGTTCGACCGCACGAAGGAGAACGACGGTCCTCAGTCACCCGAACCGGCCAGGCGCTGCATCCCTTTGCCCTGCAGGCTGCCGCCCATCCACTTGAGATGGTTGACGCCGATGGTCCAGAGCTGGCCAAGGGTGTCGGGATTGGTCGCGCCCTTGAGGAAGGTCTTGATCGGCCCGGGGCGCAACGACCACTCGCGGGCGGCGCGCTTGGCCCAGTACTCCAGATCCTTCGAACTGAGGTGCGGGTAGTTCAGCACCGTGTGGGAGTACATATCGTAGTCCTCCCACTGGTTCATCTGGATCCAGCCATTCTCGACCGCCTCGTAGTAGAAGGGCGTGCCCGGGTAGGGGGTGGCGATATGGAACAGGGCGATGTCCACCGGGATGCGCTTAGAAAGGGCGATGGTCTGCTGGATGGTTTCGACCGTCTCACCGGGGAGGCCGATGATAAAGTAGCCCCAGTTCATGATCCCGGCGCGGTGGCTGGCGGCAATCGTCTCTTCAATGCGCTTGACGGTGGTGCCCTTGCGCGCCCGTTTGAGCACCGCTTCGCTGCCGCTCTCCAGGCCCCAGGCGATCATAAAGCAGCCCGCCCGCCGCATCAGTTGCAACTCGGCCTCGTCGACGAAGTCGACCCGGCTGTTGCAGCTCCAGCGCAACTGCAAACCTTCTTTGATGATCGTGTTGCAGAGGTCGTAGACGAACTCCTTCTTGACCGTGAACAGGTCGGCCTCGAAGTGGATGTGATGCATGCCCATTTCCTTGAGCATGATCATCTCCTGGAGCACGTGCTCGGGGCTGCGGTGGCGCACGCTCGACTGATAGGTGACGTGCTTGATGCAGTAGCGGCAGCCGGCCGGACAGCCGCGGCTGGTGAGCACGAAGGTGTAGGGGCCGCCAACGATCGGCACCTTGTACTTGCGCCAGGGCAGTTGATCGTGGAGCGGGATGGGCAGGCTGTCGAGGTTCTCGATAAAGGGCCGATCAGGGTTGATACGCACCTCGCCGTGCTCATTGCGGTAGGCGATACCGAGGGTCTCGCGCAGCGCCCGGGCAATCGTCTGGGGATAGACCCCCAGGAAGCGTCCGCGGGTGGTCAGGTACGAAGCATCGGGGAAAGGCAGCTTGCGCCAGGGCGCGGTCAGGTCGGGATTGCCGACCGGCACCGTCTCGGTCGCCTTCTCCAGTTCCACCTGGCGATCGATCGTCTTGATCACATCCACGATGGTCAGCTCGGGCTCGCCGCGCACGACGATATCGAGCGTCGGGTAAGCCTCGAGGGTCTCGCGGCTCATCGGCGTGACGTGGGTGCCGATGGCCATGGTGATGGTGCCGACGGCCTTGCCGATGAAGGTGGTGCGCATATCGTTCGTCAACGTGGGCGCCGTGGCATGGATGATCATGTAGCGCGGCTTTTTCTCCCACATGTACTTCTCGAACGACTTCCAGTCCATCATCAGGCCGATCGCATCAATTACTTCGACACTGTAGCCGGCCTCTTTGACCACGGCGCCGATCTGGGCCAGGGCGGTCTGCGGCCAGATGATCCCGTCGCGGGTGCGCCGCCCGACGCGGGCGATGTCGCGCAAGAACAGGTCACCGTCAGGCGAGGGTGGGTTCAGCACCAGCACGTCCAGGCGCTTCGGGCGTTCGCGGGGCATCTCAACGAAGCGGATCTCGCCGGCCCGCTCATCGGCCCTGGCCGGGGCCACCAGCTTGATGCCGCTGGTCTTGTCGCCGGGAGCGACGCGCTTCTCGGCGCCATTGTCGGTAGGCGTGGGGGTAGCGTCGTGTACGTGCTCGCTCATCTGCAAGTTCTCCTCGTTGCGCGCGTCAGGCGCGATAGTCGTCTGGTATAGCTTATGAACCTTCGGGCTGAATTGTCCTGTGGGTTATGCTATCACGCTTCCTGG
Organism: Chloroflexaceae bacterium; assembly: GCA_034431835.1. Taxonomy (GTDB): domain Bacteria; phylum Chloroflexota; class Chloroflexia; order Chloroflexales; family Chloroflexaceae; genus JACAEO01. The sequence continues at coordinate 1,940 of DAOUDA010000019.1, forward strand.
CGCGTCGCGCGGCCAGAGAGAGCCTCAGTGCCTGGGCCAGCATTACCAGGAAGCCGAGTTGCAAGATGGTTATGGCTGCTGGCCCGACCAGAAAGTGCAACGGGCGGTTCCAATGGGCGATCTCGAACCCGAAGAGAAAGTCTATCGCCGCGTGTAACTCTCTCGCTATATGCTTGGCGTATTCATAGAGCAGGCCGAGCAGCAGGACCGTAAGCAACCAGCTCACGTTCAACCGGGTTGGTTGGACATAGGCCCGGTATCCAAACCAGAAGCTGAGGGCCACCGCAAGCATGATCGGCCAGTTGTGCGTGACCAGAACAATGCCGTACCCCAGGGCATAGTGCCATTGTCCGAGGTTGGCATGGCTCCATTGCTCAAACGCCTGCATCAAACCGCGTAGCAGGTCCATCAGGCCGCCGCCTCGCTCCGCAATGCTGGCGCGGGAGTGTAGCTCCAGTTCAGGTCGGCCTCGGCTTCCACTTCGCGCCGGCTCAACTCTGCCAGCACCCGCGCCAGGCTCCAGGCGCTCACCAGTTGCACGCCGGTGAGTACCAGCAGCGCGCTGACCACGGGCGCGAACCACGAGGCGGCCAGGGCCGGGTTGGTCAGGTCAAACAGGACGGCTGCCAGGTAGGTGGCGAAGCCGCCAACGATCGCCAGGAGGCCCAGCCACCAGTAGTGCTTCTCGATACGGCGGCCATTGCCCCGGCGCCCGAAGAGCCCCTGGCGGATCGGCCGGCGATGGAAGAGGGCCACTACGTAGCTGAAGGTCGTGCCGGTGGTGTACAGCGTTACCCCGGCCACGGCCAGAACCAGGGCCCCAAAGAGCAGCGGGAAGGACCAGCCGGCCTGACCGGTGGCGAAGTGCAGGGCGATCTGGCCGCCGACGATCAGCAGGGCTGCCAGCAGCAGCGCCAGCCCCATGCCGCCGAAGATCCGCACCGGATTGTAGGTCAGCGCGGTCCAGACAATCGATTTGGTGAAGCGCAGCCCGTCACGCACCACGCTCAGCTTGCTGCGGCCGGAGCGTTCCTTGTAGGGAATGGGCATCTCGACGATCTTCACACCCTCGTGCAGGGCCCGTGTGCTCATCGCCGGGGTGAAGTCCAGGGTGTTGGGCAGGGGATAGATCATCGGCAACACCGAGCGCCGCAGCACGCGCTGGCCGCTGGCGCTGTCACTGATGCGCACGCCTGAGACCAGCGAGAGCATCGTGGCAAAGATGGTGTTCCCGATGCGGCGCACCAGGGGCATCTCGCTGTGCTCGCCGGACATACGGCTGCCAATCACGATCTCGGCGCCGTCGAGCGCCAGGCGACACATGTCCGGGAAGCGCTCAGGCGGGTAGGTGCTGTCGGCATCGAGGAAGCCGATCAGTTCGCCACGGGCCACGCTGAAGCCCGTTTTCAGGGCGCCGCCGTAGCCGCGATTCTGCTGCCGGATCAGGCGCACCTGGTCGCCATAGCCTTGCACGATCGCCGCGGTGCGATCGGTCGAGCCGTCGTCAACCACGATGCACTCCAGGTCATCGACGCCGACCGCGGCCAGTTGCGGCCGGATCGCCAGAACGCGCTCAACAATGGCTGCAATGCCGTCTTCTTCGTTGTAGGCGGGTATCACTACGGAGAGCGTGGGCATACGAGCCGCTCCTCTGTACGCCCGACCTGCGCAGTCGGGGTAACCGTTAATACACGACAAGCTCGGGCTGTGGCGCGGGCAGCGGATCGCGACGCAGGTCGCGCACTACACGGGCAGGATTGCCCACCGCGACACAGTGGTCAGGAACATCTTTGGTGACCACGGCGCCGGCCCCAATTACGGCGTTGCGCCCGATCTTCACCCCGTCGAGCACGATGGCGCCACTGCCGATCCAGGCGCCGTCGGCGATGCTGATGCCCTGGGCGGTGATCCCCTGGTGGCTGATGGGCCGGTTGGGGTCGCTGAACACGTGGTTGACGGCCAGGAGTTGCACCAGTGTCCCCAGATAGACATCGTCGCCGATGGTGATCCCCCCCTGCCCCCGCAGGACGCAACTTTCGCCAATCAGCGAGCGCGCCCCGATGGTGATGTGGCTGTGGGGCAGATCGCGGAAATTGTAGACATGTAGAATGGCGTTCTTCATCACCAGACTGTCGGCGCCGATGCTGATCCCTCCAGGGCAGGCGTGCAGGTAGACCCCGTGATCCAGGTAGGCCCCCCGGCCCAGGCGCACGTTGTCGGCGAAGCGGATGCGCACGCCATCTTCAATCGCGGCGACGCCGTCCATGCGGAGCATTGTCCGGTAAGCCAGTGCGCGCAGGCCGATGCCAGGCAGCCCCGGAACCCAGGCCAGCGTCGCCTGGATGACTTGCTCGAGCACGTAGCGCGGGAGCGAGGTCGCCTGGCGCGAGAGGTAGAGCTTGAACTGGTTACGCATCGGAAACGAACTCCCAGGCCATTACCGTTAGAGCGGTTGAAGATGGTGAACCCGGCTTTCTCCTCCTCCCGGTGTGCCCGATGGGAGCGTGGAGGAGAACGAACCCGTTCTACACGGTTGCGAATCACGGTCGAAGGTGGCCAGGCCACACGGATACCTGAATGGGCGAAGCGCTTGCAATCCCTCCCGTTCAATCGCGTACCGGAGCGCCACGCATCCCGTGGTCCCCTCTACCGCAAGATACGATACAGAAGGGTTCTAACGATTAGCTAAATCAAACGCTTATGGATGCTGACAGTTCTGTTACGCGGCGTGGAGCCGCTGCCGGCCGTCCAGGCGCATGGCGATGGCCTCCACGGCCCGTTCCGCGGCCCCGGCGCGGACCGGAGCGGGTGTTTCGCGCAGGCGCGCGAGGGCCCGTGGCGCGAGCCAGGTGCGGGCGCCGGTCGTGATGGTCTCGAAGGTGTTGCCGATCAGCACGGCGACCCCGGCATCCACCAGGTAGCGCCACTCGGTCTCGTTGCGCACAATCAGCAGCGGCGTGCCCAGTACCGCCGCTTCTTCCTGCAAACCGCCCGAGTCGGTCAGCAAGGCGCGGGCGGCGCCCACGAGCCGCAGGGTGTCAAGGTAACCCAGGGGCCGGCAGACGCGGACGCGCGGCGACAGGGCCAGCCCCTGGCTATCCAGGGCCGCCTGGGTGCGTGGATGCACCGGGAAGACAATGACATGCTCTTCAGCCAGCGCGTTAATGGCGCGCACAATGCCGGGAAGTACGTCGGGGGTGGTGTTCTCGGCCCGGTGGATGGTCAGCGCCAGGTAGCTCTGGGGTTGCAGTTCAAGCTGATTGAGGATGGGCGCCTGTTCGGCGCGGGTCCGGTGGCGCTGGGCGGCGTCGATCGCCGTCGAGCCGATGATCCGGATGCGCTCCTCTGGCAGCCCCTCGCGCCGCAGGTTGTCGGCGGCGATGTCATCGGCGGCCAGGAGCAGGTCGGCGATGTGGTCCACAATGATCCGGTTCTGTTCTTCTGGCATGGCCCGGTTGAACGAACGTCCCCCCGCCTCCAGATGCACCACCGGAATGCCCAGCTTAGCCGCGCAGAGCGCGCCGGCCATGGTCGTGTTGGTGTCGCCCTGCACCAGGACCGCGTCGGGGCGCCGTTCGAGCAGGATCGGCTCCAGGCGAGCCAGGATCCGCGCGGTCTGTTCCCCGTGGCTCGCTGAACCAACCCCCAGGGTGTGCTTCGGGGCCGGCAAGCCCAGTTCCTCGAAAAAGATCGCGTCCACCTCATACGAGTAGTGCTGGCCTGAATGGACGAGCACGTGATCGAAACGCTGCTCCAGCAGCGGTATCACTGGTGAGAGCTTGATAATCTCCGGTCGCGTGCCCAGGACGGTGAGAACGGACGGCATACATCAAGGCCTTTCTTCATATTCAAGTTGCACACCGTAGTAGCGTTTGAGAAACAGCATCAGTTCGACATACATGTGATCACGTGAGCCGGTCATCTGTTTGCGATCCAGATCCAGCCAGAGATCCGGCGCCGGAGGGCGCCAGTCGGGGCGGTTCACCAGCCAGATGGTTCGCTCGCCGGCGGCCCCCGGCGTCGGGAGCGGCCCGTGGGCGGGAGCTACGGCGATGCGGTACGGCTGCCGGTGATAGGTGAACCGGAGCGCGCCCCGCTCCTCCTGCGGGGCCAGGCCCAAACCGTCGGTAAGGATCAGTTCGCCGAAATGACGTAGCATCTGCATGACGGCTGCGTCGCGCTGGCGCGGGTTCAGCGTGCGGCGCATACGTTCCATCGGGCCGACGACGCGGGCCGGGCTGCCCTCGGCCACGCTGCCGGGGGGCAGCGCGCCACTCACCACCGCGCGTGAATTGACAAAACTGTTGTCGCCCACCTCGGCGCCGGGTTGAAAAAAGACCCCCGCCGCGCACCAGACGTAGTCGCCCACGGTGACCCGGCCGAAGCGCACCCAGTATCCCTCGGTGTAGGGCAAAAACGAGCCGTGGGTGTAGACCATGCAGCGCGCCCCCAGCGCGCTCCAATTGCCGATGTGCACTTCCTCTTCCGTGTTGATTAGACATTGGGGACCCACGTAGCTGTGGGCGCCCAGACGCAGGCCCCTGGCTCCGTAGACCAGCGTAAAGCTGCTTACGAGGGCGTAGGGGCCGATCACCACATCGCCATCGCAGCGAATGAGGGTCAGCGCCCGGATGGCGCAATGGTCGCCCAGGCTGATGTGGCGGCCCATCACGCTGGCGAACCAGCCGATCTGCACGTTGCGCCCGATCCGCGCGCCGCAGCAAACCCGCAGCACCCACGGCTTGAGTGCCGGCGGCAGAACGAAGAGCAGCGCGAAGATGAGGGTGCGAAAGCTCATAGATCCAGGGACGGCTCACGTTTTCTCGCTATGCGGGTACGTAAAGGCGTCACATTTACCACTGACCGCCGGTTGAAGGAGGGTGGGAAACCAGGTTTTCCTACCCCCCTGCCTGAAGAGAGGGCGAAGCCCTCTCAGAACCATCAGATACCCTGAATAATTGGATAGGCTTCCAGTGGTACGACAATCTGGTTGGGATAGATAGTTTTTTTGCGGGAAGGGCTTCGCCCTCCCACGCCCCCTCCCGCCGCATTCATCACCATCATCGTGACCGTCCACTAGTCTCGCCGCGCCCGTATGCCTGGCGTCAGCGGTGCAGGGGTCGGTTCAAGCCCGGTGCTGGCCCGCTCAAGCATAGCCAGGCGATCGGCCCAGTGGGTCGCGATCGCCCCCGGCGTGGCAAACCAGACATCACCGCGGGCGAACAAATGCGCCCACAGTTCTCGGTACGCCGCCGCCCAGCCAGGGAACAGCGCGTCATCATAGACATAATCATGCACATCCACCAGCAGCAGACCACCCTGTTGAGCGGTGGTCTCGACCAGGCCCTGTAACAGGGTGCGGCGATCACCAGGGTTGTCGGCGCGCTGGCCGAACAGGTGATCGTCCATCCAGGCCGTGGGGAGTTGCAGGGTGCGCAGGGGCCGGCGCTGCCCCTGGTGCCAGGGGTAGAACGGCCAGCTTGAGCCGCGCCGCCAGCCGAGGTAGCGGGTGTGGGTGAGCGAGGCGTCGTAGGCAAAGCCTACCTGCTCGTGGAGCAGCAGAGTATCCTCGGGGTTGCGCGGATCGAGGCGCCAGTAGTGGTGGCGGTTGCCCGCGATGGGCTGGCCGCTGACCTCGGCGAGCAATGCGCGCTCGGCGGCGAACTTCTCGGCGCTGGTGTGGGCGAGATAACTGGCATGGAGGCCAATTTCCCAGCCCTCGGCCGCCAGTTCGCGGAACAGGGCGCGAAAGTGCGGCGCTCTGATGTCGTAGAAGCTGTCGGGCAGGCCGGTGGCATACTCGAACAGCGAGCCCTTGCGTGCCACGAAGTAGAAAGCCGAGCGCGCCCCGAAACGCCGCTCCAGTTCCATCCACGAGCGAAAGTGCCAGTGGCTGTGCCGTCCCAGCGCGACGGACGCAGCCGGTCCCAGGCCAGCCAGTCGCTGGCGGGCGAGGATGCGCAGCGGCTCGATCCAGCGAATAATCTCCGGGTAGTCTACATCGTGGCCGCAGGCAGCCGCCAGGCGCGCGCCGCAGGGCCAGCGCGGCGTACCTCGCCCGTAGCCCAGGTCGGCGAGTTGTGTCTCGATGCGCTGCCCGATGGCCGAAGCCAGCGCCTGACGCAGCATCCCTAGCTCCAGGGTCGGAGTGCCGCTAAGGTTGATGTAGCCGTGCTTGCCGCGTGGGCGCTGGTACTCCTCCTGCCCGCTGAGGAGCCAGAAAACGTCGAAGATCACATCGCGCTCGATGATCACCCGCCCATCCTGCAGCGTGACCAGCGCACCTTGCTCGCTCGGGCCGGCAAAGTGTGGCCGGGTCCATCCCGAGCCGGCTTCTATGCCCCGGAGCACCTGCTGCGCAGGGCGTTCCCAGAACCTGGGGTTCGCCCGTATGAGCAGGCGGGCCGGCGGGGCCAGCGCCGGGTCAGTGGCATACGCAATGTCCACCGGAACGCCGTTCCAGGACTCTTCGATCCAGGCGTACCCCATGCCGGTAAGCAGGCTGCGCCAGGTGTAGGTTATTTCTGGCCGGAACGGCTCAAGGACCGGGTCGAGCGCAATGATGAGTCTGGGTGCCATCATTCTTTTCCCCTGTCGGGAAGGGGGGTGGAAAGCAGGTTTTCCCTTCCTTTTCCGATCATCCAGCGGGGGCGTGGGGCAACACCTGGGTTCCCCATGCTCCTCCAGCCGCCTATGTTCACGTTAAACAGCCTCCCGGCCCCCTGTCAGACTGTCAGGCACGCCACGAGTGGCAGGTAGATCCGGAACCGGTTGCTGGTTGCCTCGGCCCGGTTTTCGAAGCCTTGTGGTATCGGGGTGACGGGGGGCGCGCCTGCCGACGTGGCGTTCGTTCGGCCAGTCACACAACCGATGGGCGGAACGGGTGATGGCGCTGGCGACGGCGAAGGGTTGGGCCCGGGACTCGGGCTCGGGCCGGGACTCGGGCTCGGGCCGGGACTCGGTGGAGGGGGCGGGGGCGGTGAGCTGCTGAAGGGTGTGTCGTTGGACCAGTGCTGGGCAGGGCCGCCGCCACGCGGGTTCAGTGCGCCGTTGCTGGGGCCGCCGGCCGCTCCTGAGCTATCGCCGATGGCCGTGCCGGCGCCCTCGTCGAAGCGGTAGAGCGCCACGGTGTTGGCGTCGGCGGGATGCGGGGCGTTGGGGCGCGTAAACGTGGCGTTGTAGCGCACGCTGTTCGAGATGCGCAGGTCGTCGAGCAGACCGGTGTAGTAGCGGCTGCCGGGGTAATCGTGCTTCTCGGCGGCCAGGACCAGGTACGGGTCGCTGTTCGGCCAGCCTGTGCCGCGGTTGACCCGGTAATCGACCCGTCCTGTTGGGCCGGTCCGGCTCGCATCGAGTGCGCCATCAACAAAGATACGCATCACGCCGTCATTCGAGCGTGTCACGGCGATATGGCGCCAGGTGTTCGTCGTCACAACCGTATTGCCGACGAGGAGGCGGTCGTCGCTGCCCACGGCGACGCCGAAGACGATCCGCCCGTTACAGATGGCGATCCCATAGTCGCCGTAGTCGCCCGCTTCAAACACATCCCGATCGATCACGATATTGCCGGTGTACCAGCCGCCGGGACAGGCCGGGGCCGAGTTGTCGGCAGCGGCCGCTCGCATCCAGAACTCGATGGTGAAATCACCACCAACGTTCACCGGGCGCGAGGCGGTAATCTGCCCATTGCTAATTGGCCCGAGGGGGATCTTGACCCGGTCCAGGTCGCCCGAACCGGTGCCGAAGAAGCGCAGGGAGTTGCCCTGAGAGGCCGGCGCAGGCTCAGGCCGCGCCGCCTGCCAGACAAGGAGGATAACGAGCGTCAGTACCGTGAGTGTAGCGCTGGGCGGGAAACGCAGTTGCAGCATAAGCTTTCTCAGTATGGTTGCCATTAGGATAGTCGAAGGATGGCTTCGTCCTTACAGGAACCCTTCTTCACCGGCGCTGAACGTCAGCGAAGATGCAGATGCGCCACGGAAAGGGAGGTTCCGGGAGGGCGGCGCCCTCCCGGGAAAACATCCTGTCTGCACCGGTCCCGTGCGATCTCACGAGATTTTGAGATAGCCTCTTACAGGCGCCGCAAACGCTGGCGCACTCGCGCGGCGATCGCGATAACAATCATAACTGCTGCGGCTGTCCACGCGAGCACCAGGATGGTGAAGCCGCACCATCTTTGTGATCTGCAAGCCCTGGTGGTACGTTCCACCTCTACCGGCAATGCACCTGGTCTCAGCGGCGCATAAGAGGCACATACACCCGAAACGGATCGCTGCTCACCGGATTGGCCGGTGTTGCGGCAACTGTCGGAGTACCAGCGGAAACCGGTGGATCAATTGGGGCGGTGGTACTGGTAGGCGTACTGAACGGCGCCGAAGGATCTGTAGGCGTCGGGGTTGCGGTCGGCGTGGGGATGGCCGTGAAGGTAGGTGTGCTGGTCGGGATGGCCGTGGCGGTAGGAGTGGGAGGCGCCTCGCTGAAGGGCGTCTCGGCGTACCCGATCACTTCCCGACCGTTAAAGACCTGGATCAGCGCCACGGCATCGTCCAGCAACGTGCCAGTAAGTGTGAACCGGATCGTCTTTTGACCCGCCGGCGCGCCTTCCGGCAACCGCGCCAGCAGCGCGCCCCGCGCTGTCCCGCCCGACCAGGCATCGGTCACTGCCGCCGGGTCCGCGGCCAGGGTGGCTCCGGCGCCGAAGCCGTCGAGGATTTGCGGGGCGACCGTTGCGAAGTCGATCTCCGGGGGCAAGGTGACCAGTACACTTCCCCCTGCCGGGATAGCCGGGGTGTTGAAGCGCAGGGTGTAGAGCGTCCCGGCGCGCTCGCCGCTGATACCGGCGAGCGGCGTCCCCGGGGTCATCTCGGCCAGCCCGAAACGGAACGAGTTCGGGCGCGTGCTGGTGGCGTAGTACATCCGATAGCGCCGCCCCTCCTTCAGCCCCCGCACCGCCCAGACCTCATCCGGCGCGCCGGCCACGATCGTGTCGCTGGCGCCGGTGTAGACCGGCAGGTTGGGAGAGGGCCGCACCCAGTTGCGCCCATCGGTGGAGACCACGTAGCCCGTGGTGTAGCCCGTGGCGTAGCCATTGGCCTCGTACCACATCCGGTAGATCGCGCCGTCTTTCATCACGAACGGGACGCCGACGTTGTTGTCATCAAACGTGCCATACGTCCCGGCGCGGAAGATTGAGCCATCGCTGAAATTGCTCACCCGGGTCCAGTTCACCCCATCGGGGGAGAGGGCGTAGCCGATGGCGAAGCGATAGGCCGGGCTGGTGCGCACGCCCTCGTACCACATGCGGTAGCAGGGGCCGCTGGTGCGGTTGCCCTCGCAGGGCGCGGCGGGACTGGCCTGGTCGAGGAGAACGCTGGGAGCGACGATGTAGGTGGTGTCGAACTGTGTGGAGTCGCCGGAGTGGCGCAGGACGGCGCCGCCGCCCGCGTTCCCACGGACCCGGGTCCAGGTTCGCCCATTGGTGGACTCGGCCAGGCCGATGCCGGCGATCGTGTAGGGATCGCTGAAGCCGCTGTAGTACATGCGGAAGGTGTTCCCGACCCGGATGATGTTCATCGTGGAGACGCCGGCCTGGTCAAAGTCGCCGGGCACGCCGGAGCCCTGGAAGACGGCGCCGCCGCCGGCGCTGCCGGGGACGCGGGTCCAGGCGACGCCGTCGGGGGAGACGGCGTAGCCGATGCGGCGCTCCTGGATGGGTGCGGGACCGGTGCCGACGTACCACATGCGATAGCAGGGGCCGCTGGTGCGCCCGTTCTCGCAGGGGGCGGCGGGGGAGGCGCTATCGCGCAGGACCTGCGGGGGGAAGATCTCGGTGACGTCGAAACTGGTGCCGCTGCCGCCGCAGGCGTCGCCGGCGCGGCCGAATATCGCGCCGCCCTCGGCGCAGGAGCCGGCCACCTGCTGCCAGGGCTGGTTGTTCGGCTCGGAGGGTTGGGCGAGGATGCGGTTACGAATCGTAACCTGCTCCGCGTGTGAATGGTGGGGTCTCGAAATGGTCGCCGCCGCCTGTTTCGGAGCGAAGAGGACAGAAAGGAAGATAAAGGCGCTTGCTAAAGCGCCAGACACGAGCAGGAGGGTGCCAGGACGTAGTGCCACGATACGTTGCTCCCCTTGATTGTTGCATCTGATAATACGGATATGGTCTGGTTCGGCGAAACCTGGTCAGTAATCACATGCACAGAAGCGTCAGCAAAGCCGCTAGAAACGCCGCCTATGAATAAGAGCCTATCCGAATGACTCCCGTAGGGGTAAGTGGGGAAACCGGGTTTCCCCACACCCCTCCCTGACGGGAGGGGATGGGAGGGCGTAGCCCGCCTAGAAAAGGGATCGGAAAACCAGGTTACCCAGATAGGCTCTAATCTCTCCGAAGATGCAAGCAATATATCGTCAGGAACAGGTAGCAACAACTCGCGAGACATAGTATCTCATCATCTTAAATGCTGGCTGAGCAGGCGCTTGCTTTCCGTGAGCGGGTTGTCATCGGATGTCTCAATACCGCTGTGGCTGGACGACACACGGACGGGTGAAGTTGGAGCGCGCTGTGACCTCCTCAACTTGCTCGTCCACGGCCCGTGTTCGTATCAGCGGCGATCAGCCAGGTCACGGCAGTTGCTGTTGCGGCCCTCGGGCCAATAACAACGTCTGCGGTTTTATAGTGTTTCTCGAAAAGGTTGACCCGTAACCATGGCGGCGCAGGCGCAGCGAGCTACACCACTCAGTGTCCTCAGTGGATCAAGCATTTCGGTCAGTGCTCTAGGCGGCCGGATTAGATTACTGAATGTTAATCCCCTACGCGGTCAACCACGCATCCGGACGCTGGCCATGGCCCGTGGCAGGGCAACAGAGCGCCACCGGCGCCGGTGCGCGCATCTGCGGCGTTGCCCGGTCCATCTCCCACCTGCGCGTCGCCGGTCCGCGCGTCTACTTCGCTGGCTGGCAGGCGCCATGACCGGGCGGGTCGGTCACGTGGCATTTTAGCGCGCTGTAAACGGCAGCCCCAACTCTGGCTGGTAGTCTATAGGTCCTGTGAACCGATTGTTACGGCACGCAACCAGCCTCCCAGATGCGCCATTGCTCCCCGATGATAGCGCCTGGTCCAGCCTGGATCGCTCCAATCTACCGGGCCATCAGTAATGTCGAACAGCGTATGCTCGGCCCCCGTGGCAATGTACAGATCGGCGCCGAAGGGCAGCTTCTCGCGATGGGCATTCACCGCGTCCGGGCCGATGCGGGCCAGTTCCGGCTCACTGTCGGCGACGATGACCAGGATCGGCGCGGCGATAGCCGTAATCTCCTCCGGGCCAAGCAGATTGGAAAGCAGCGCAACGCCCCGTGGCGCTTGAATTGCCTCGAATGCGGCGAATTTGCTGGCCAGGTGTCGCGTGCCAATGCTCTGAGCCACAATCAACACCCGTTGGTGGTCGATCCCTGACTGGCTCACGGCGGCGCGGTAGGCGGCCAGTGCGTCATCGGCTTCGCAGCAACCGTACACCCCCGTGCTTTGCCCGACGCCGCGCTTGTCGAAGCGGAAGACCGCGAAGCCTTCGGGCAGGAGGATCTCGGCCAGGTACCCGTAAGCGTCGCGCGTTACCGGGCCGGAGTGGTGAATGATGAACACCAGCGGTGCAGGCCCGTCAGTGGCCGGCAGATCGAGTTCTCCGGCAAGGGTCGCCTCGCCGCTCTGGAAGCGCACCTCGCGCCGCTCGCGAGCGATGCCTTCCAGTTGGGGGATGGGAAGGGCGTCGGTCGGAGTTGGTGGGCTAGTCGGGTCAGGCGGGGATGGCTGTTGTGACATACAGGCGCCGAGACATAGCAGGAGGATCAGCGCGCTGTACGCGGTAAATCGTAACCGTCGTATTCGCATACACCGGAACCAGTTCTGGCCCTGCGCTGGACTCAAAGGCGGTACGGGGGTGATCCTGGTCACGCACGATCACATACGTCACCGCAAACTCGTCGAGCAGCACACGGCGCTCTTCGCGGGACGTCGCCGGGTTGACCACCCGCTCGGCGTTGTCGCGCTTGGTGAAGAAGTCCAGGCTGCCGGCCCAGTGGGCCACGTAGGCCCGCGCGTCGGACCAGACCGGCACGTGCTGGTTGATCTCCAGCACGCCCAGCACCACGTCCTGATTGGTCGTATGGCTGCCGAGCCAGCGCAGTGCAACTACCTCGTCCTGGCTCAGGAAGTAGGGCTGGCTGTAGCGCGAGAGGTCATAGAAGCGCCAGGCCAGAATATAAACGTTGGTCACAACGCACAGCCCCAGGATGGCCGCCAGGGCGGGCCGGGCCAGGCGTGGCGCGTGCGTGCGCAGCCACGGCCAGATGATCCGCTGGATGCCACGGGCAGCGAGGATGGCAATTGGCGCCTGCCAGCCCAGGAGCAGGTGGATCTGGAAGCTGAGCGGCAAGTAGATAAGCACGAAGTGGGCGAGGAACCAGACCGCCACCAGCAGTTCGGCGTCGTCGCGGCTGCGCAGCATTCGTGGGCGGAAGGCGAGCAGGGCCAGCAGCAGGGGCAAACCCATCAGGATGGGCAGATGCAGCGGTCCCGGCGTCCACGCTCCGGCATTGTCGAACTGCGCCAGCTTGCCGCCCCAGGTGGCATCCGTCAGCACCAGGTATGAAAGGTAGGCGGCGGGCGGAAGAGCGAAGGCCACGATGATCAGGCCAGCCTTGAACAGGAACGTGGGGAAGCGCCGATCACGCCACCAGATCAAGAGCCACCACAGGCCCAGCACGGCCCCGACAGTGAGCAGGTCGTAGGCATGCTGCAGGCCGATCAACGCCCCTACGATCCCGGCCAGCACGGCGTAGCGCAGTTGCTGGCGCTGCTGGGCATGGAGCGTCAGGCCAATCAGTGCAATGATAAGCGCCAGGGCCACGCCGAAGTGCGGGAAGGCCAGGGCGATGAAGAAGCTATTTGGCTCGGAGGTGTAGATGTCGAAGGGGAAGGGGGCGTCGGGCAGGTCCTGCGCATACTTGACGGCAATCCAGATAATGCCCAGCCCTCCGCTAAAGGCGAACAACACGAACGCCAGGCGGCGCTGAACATGGTCCGGCACGGCGATGCGGAAAAACGCATACGCGCACGCCAGAACCAGGACCGTGGCGAAGATTCGCAGAATGCCAAACACCGCGTCGAACTCCAGACCGAGCAGTGCGCCAGCGCGACCGGCGCTCCACCAGAGTAAGTGGAAGAGCGCCGGCTCGTTCGGTTCGGGGGTGAGCCGGTTGGCCGCCAGGTTCTGGTGGCTCAGATCACGCATCCACGCGAAGTACTGGTTGTGATCGGGGATATTGAACATCACACCCGTGAAATGGCGCCCCGCTGGCGCCGTGGTGTAGGCAAAGACGAAAGGAAGGCTGGTCAGGATCAACACAACCGTTATGACAACAACACAGAAACGCCAGCCGAAACTCGCTACATGTTCTTTTTCGGCCCGATCCGCGACAGCCAGCCGGTCCGGCAGAGATGGACGCACCGACATACCTCAGACCTCCCGCGCGGTTTCTTCTAAGGTGGCAATGCTTTGCTGATCAGCCATCCGCCTCACCACAATGAGCAATCCGAGAAACAGCCAGCTATAAACCGCGTAGCGGAAGCCGCCGATGCCTTGATTGTAGACGAAAGGCAATACCCAATCGCCGAACGCCATCGAGACCATGGCGGCGGCCCAGCCGGCCGTGGCGACGATGGCCACGGTGCGCAGCAATCCGGGCGATGCGATCTGAACCGTGCGCCAGCCATACCAGAGGCTGGCGCCTATGAACCAGAACCACAGCCCGAAACCAACCACCCCGAACTGGGCCAGAATGTCGAAGTAGTTATTGTGTGTCGAGCGCGCATCCCAGGGGAAGTAGGTCATGTTATAGGGCGCGTAGCCCGCCGGCCCCGTACCGAACAGCCAGTGCTCGCGCACAATCCCCAGATTACGCTCCCAGATCTCGAAGCGTCCGCTGCTGCCTTCTTCGATGTTTTCAGCGGTTACTCTATCCAGGTAGTTTCGTCCCGGCCCAAGGACTGCAAAAGGGATAGTAATGATCAGCAGCATTACAAAGATTTTGCGCGAGTGCAAAAAGCTTAGCGCGAACAACCCCGCCAGGGTCGGGAGCCAGCCGGAGACCCAGAGGGAGTTCTTAATCACTGCCAGGTACAGGTGCCAGACCAGGAGCGTCATGCCCAGCAGTCTTCCATACCATGGCGTGTGCGGATAGACAAGCGCCAGCCCGGCCAGCGGCAACGCGAACCACAGGCCCCACAGTCCTTGATCGCTCAGAAATGGCTGGCGTATGCCGAACGACTGGGTGAAGGTCATCATTGCGCCAGCGATGATGAATGACCACAGGTAGAACCAGATCTGCCAGGTCTGGTCAATGAAACGCCCCACCAGCCATGGTGTCCACATCAGCGCCAGCAGCGAGAGTAACGAAGCGATCTGGATCACGCGGAAGTTGCCCATGATGCTCCAGTTCAGGATCGGGTCGGCCCACAGGATGCCCCAGGGGAGCGAAATGATGCAGACGACCATAAACGCCAGCAACGGCCGGTTGAATGGCGTGAATGGCGCTTCCCAGGTGCGCCGTGTGAACATCCCCAGCAGCCACATCCCGGTCAACCCGAGCGCAATGACCATGCTAATGGGCATTTCGCTGGCATTGCCCACCGGTATGTTGGCCATGCGCAGCATGAGCGCCGTCAGAGGTAGAATCAAGACCAGGGTCGCGAAGTAGCGCGAGGCGAAACTGATGGCGATTGGCAGGAGCGGGAGCGCGATGAGTATCAATGCCAGGCGCGAGGTCCCGCGGGCAGTGATGATTCCGATCAGGACGCTGTAGGCGATCATGGCCATCATGAGCGTGGCCATGATGAGCCGCCGGGGGAGTGAGGGCATCTCCTCCGGGCGTTCGAGCAGATCGAGCCATCGCAACATCTGTCGCTCCTGCCACCTCAGCACTGCTCAGGAAGCGGCGCTTGCCAGATATGGCGGCCGAGCGCCATGAGCAGCAATCCTCCATCGCGCGCGAAGGCGCGTCCCATTGGATGGCGCGCCGCGGTTGCCATGAGCACCATCCCGCCGATGGTAGCCTTGCCCAGAAAGATGAACTGCAGTCCCAGACCGAGCAGCACGGCGGCCGGGCGACCGTAGTGCTTGCCGAAGAAGCGGAGCTTGCTCCGATACAGTTCAAACTTCATTCGTGTGGCTGCCTGTTTGCTGCTCTGCCCGCCGAAGTGGATCACTTCCGACTCCGGCAGGTAGCACACCTTCCAGCCGGCCCGGCGCGTGCGGTAGCACCAATCAACTTCCTCGGTGTACATGAAGTAGCGTTCGTCCATCAGCCCGACCTGGGGCAGGATGCTGCGCCGGATCATCAGCACCGCGCCATCAATCCAGTCGGTGCCGTAGGCCAGAGTTCCGTCCGTTGTCGGATAGCGCCAGCGCAGGCGCAGTTTTTTGCCGATCAGTTCGGTGAACAGGTTGGGAAACAGCGCCCACGATGGTTGCAGGGATCCATCGGGGTTAAGCAGGCGCGAACCGACGATCCCTACGTCCGGGTGAGCATCGAGGAAGTGTACCAGCGCCGCCAGTGAGCCAGGTCGCGCGATCGTGTCGCTGTTTAACAACAGCACGTGCCGGCTGTCGCTGGCGCGGATGGCCTGGTTGTTCGCGATGGCGAAGCCCAGATTCTCCTTATTGGCGATGATCCGCACCTCTGGGTATTGCTCGCGCACCGCTTCAAAGCTCCCGTCGCGGGAGGCGTTGTCCACCACCCATGTCTCGGCGTCGATCCCGGCGGTTGCCGCTGGCAGTGCGGCCAGGCAGTCCAGCAATAACTGGCGGGTGTTCCAGTTGACGATGATAATCGCCAGATCAGGCGTGTGGCGCGACATAGGCGGGGCTCCTCTGGGCGACGATGGCTTCGACAAGATCAACGAAGCGGGTTCCGATGGTTCGCCAGTCGTACCGTTCAGCCACTGCACGGCGACCGTTTGCGCTTAACCGCGCGCGTTCCTCGGGATGGGCGAGCAAACGCACGGTAGTTTCAGCAAAGGCCGCGGGTGTATCAGCGATCATGAGATCCTGTCCAGGCAAGAGGTCCAGGCCCTCGGCGCCTTTCGTGGTGCTGATCACCGGCGTGCCCAGGGCCAGGGCTTCAAGGATTTTCAGGCGCGTGCCCCCGCCCTCGCGCAGGGGTACGACTTCAACCGTGCTGCGGGCGATCAGGGCGCGCACATCTTCAACATAGCCGGTAAAGACTACTCCGTCTATCGCCGGCAGGGTCGCCCGCTGTTGAGGCGTATGGTGTCCGGTCACCCGGAAGGTTGTCGCGGGGCGCTGGCGCTGGATCTGCGGAAAGATCTCCGTCAGAAAGAAGCGCACGGCATCGAAGTTGGCGGAAAAGGTCAATGCGCCAGGATAGATCAGGGTGTCCGGCACCGGATCGTACCGGTAGCCCTGACAACCGGCCAGATCGGCGCCGTTGGGAACGACGGTTATTTCGACCGGGGTGTTGCCTGCCAGCCGGCGCGCCAGCGCCGCTTCGCGCCTGGACACCACGGTTACGGCGCTGAAGCCGCGCAGCAGATGGCGTACATAGCGCTGGTGTTGCAGCGCCGTAAGCAGATAACGCAGGCGCCGGTGCGGACCGGGCTGTTTGCGGTAAAACTCCAGAAGATAGGCAAGTTCAAGCTCTTCCAGGATGCATGGCACACTTTGAACCCTCAGCGCATACGGCGCCATATCGATTTCAAACGCGATAACGACATCGGGTTGCCACTGTCGCGTCGCGGTCTCGACGGCCCTGAGCAGTTCCGCGCTCCAGGTGGCGCGTACCGAGGCCGGCTCTGGCACCAAGAGACTGGTCAGATGGTCCGTCAGCCGTAGCGGGCGTCCCGGGCGTTCCACAGCCGTAACTGAGGCGCACATCTGTTGCAGGGCGTCGCGCCGGGCATATGCAGCCGGACCCTGCGTGCAGGCAATCAGATGCACTTCGTGGCGTCCGGCCAGGTGGCGCACCAGTTGCATGATCCGCATGCGCGAGCCATTGTCGGCCGGCTCGGGCCACCAGGTTGAGAGGGCCAGGATCCGCATCAGGGTGTTTCCTTGTGGTTCTGATGGTGAGCAGGTGTGGCAGGGCGAGTCGGCGTAACCTCTGCCGCCATCTCGGCATGCACATTCTGCATCGGCTGGAAGCGAATGTAACTTGCCAGCGTGCGTTCAGCGGTGGCGCGCCACGAAAACTGGCCGGCTCGAGTGTAGCCGAGGGCGCGCAGCCGTTCGGCCTCGTTCGGGTCGCCCAACACGCGGGTCAGCAGGGAAGCCAGGGTGCGGTCGTCCTCGGCGTCGCAGATCAGCGCGGCGCCCCCGGCCACTTCGGGGATCGCTCCGCGATCCGAGGCGATCACCGGCGCACCACAGGTCATCGCCTCCAGGATGGGGATGCCGAAGCCTTCGATCCACGAAGGAAAGACGAACGCCTGGGCCATGCTGAAAAGGGTGATCAGGTCCTCACGGGGCGGTCGCAGGAGCAAACGGGCATATCCCGCCGCCACGGCTTCCTGAACGATGGGGAGCGGCTGGTGTCGCGCGAAGAAGACAATTGTGCACTTCGAACGCATCTCGTCCGGCAGGCGTCGCCAGGCGCGCACGATCACCGCAGGGTTCTTCAGACCATCGGCGAGCACGAAGGGCAGCCGCAGGTCGTAACGTTCACGCACGGCCGCCTGGATCTCGGGATCGCGCACCGGACGCAGGTCGGGGGTAGGCGCGTGGTAAATCGCCGTGATCCGCTCCGGATCGATCCGGCAGTAGCGCAGAATGTCCCGGCGCGCGTGTTCGGAGACGGTGAGAATGCCCCGGGCCCGCCGCACCGCCGCGCGGCTCATAAGGTGCAGGTAGGTCATCATCCCGATGGTGCGCGCATCTTTGCGATGGCCGGCGATGATCTCCTTGAGGGGCATGACATTAATTGCGTCGTGGAGCGTAATTACCGTCGTCGCGCCCCGAGGCCCGAAACCGTAGTTGGCCGGGAAATGGGCGATGTCGAGCCGGTCGCTGGCCATAGCCCGCCGGAGGATGAGCAGATCGTTGACCACACTCGATGGCGCCCCGCGGTATGGAAGGTAACGCACGGTCGCGTTGGCCGGCAGATCGCGTAGTTCAAAAGGCGCCTTCGTGTCGGCGTAGAGAATAAATGCGTGCTCTGGACCCGCCGCGAGCAAGGCCGGGACCAGATGCTTGACATACGTATGCACTCCGCCCACGAGGCCGTGGGAGAGGTAGCGAACGTCAATTCCAATGCGCATTATCGACAACCTTTATTTGTACAGGCTGTGGGGTGGTCGGGTTGGTGGACCGTAGGGTTTCGGGCCATCAGACGGTAGGGGTTGGCGGCTTCTGACGAAACCACCTCCACGCCTCTACACCTCCACGCCTCCACACCTCCACATTATATTGTCGTCTCCAGCCGCCCAAACCGCCCGCGCCAGAAGTCCATCCATGCCAGGCGCATCCCGATCCGCCCCCGGCGGGCGCGCCACTTCGGGCGCAGGCACAGGCTCAGATAGGTGCGCAGATCCTGCAGGACCAGGGCGTTGAACCAGGTCCGCGGTTGGGCCCCTGTGGCCCGCAGGAACAGCAACCGGTTGCGGGTCATATAGTACGCCAGGTACTCCTTATCAAACCGGGCATTCAGGGGGATCTTGTGCCACAGCTTCGCCCGCGGCGCGAAGAGGATGCGAAAGCCCGCCCGGCGGGCGCGCACGCACCACTCGGTCTCCTCGAAGTACATGAAGAAGCGTTCATCGAGCAAGCCGGCACGCTTCAGGGCGGCGCGCCGCAGCAGCATCGCGCACCCGGTCACGAAGTCTACCTCACGGGTCGCCATGAATTGTCCCCGGTCTTCGATTTCGCCTTCCATGCGGCTGATGCCCTGCTCCCAGTCGATCCAGCCGCCCGCCGACCAGACGCGCGTCGGCGCGGCGTGGTAGTAGATGATCGGCCCCACCGCGCCAGCGCAGGGATCGGCTTCGGCGGCGTGCACCAGTTCCGTGAGCATGTCCGGCGCGGCTTCGGTATCGTTGTTGAGCAACAGGGCATAGTCGTAACCCTGAGCCAGCGCATAGCGCAGCCCGGCATTGTTGCCCGCAGCGAAACCAAGGTTGGCGCCGTTCTCGATCACCACCACCCGGGGATAGGCTTCCCGCACCACCGCGGGGGTGCCGTCCTGCGAGGCGTTGTCCACCACCACGACGCGATAGCACTCGCGGGGGTAGTCGAGACCCTCGAGCGATGCCAGGCAGGCCAGGGTGTCAGCGAGGCCGTTGTAGGTCAGCACGATGATGGCGACGCGCGGCGACATCAGCCCACCTCCACCGGTCGCGCGGCCCGGCGCTGCTCGATCACCAGGCAATAGGCCCCCATCAGTTCCGCCATCTCATCATCGATGCTGGGTGGCGGACGCACCCCGGCGCGCAGCCGCTCCAGCAGCCCCGGCTCGTCGCGCAGGCGCTGGATCTGCCGCGCCAGGTCCTTCGCGTCGCCGGGCCGGAAGTGCAGCCCGTCCACCCCGTCGCGCACCAGTTCGGCCATACCGCCAAGGCGAGAGGTGATCACCGGTCGGCCCGCAGCGTGCGCTTCCATAATTGTCAGGGGACTGTTCTCGTACCAGACCGATGGAACGACGGTCAGATCCAGATCGCCAAGCACCGCAGGCAACTGCGTGCGGTTGTACGGACCTGCCAGCGTAATGCGAGGATCAGCGTCTATCAGCATCCGTAACTTGCGCGCATAGGTTGGGTTTCGCTCAAGATCGCCGAAGACCCGCAACTGGATGGCGCGTCCGCCGGACGATAGTTGGCGTACTGCTTGCACCGGCACATGAACCCCCTTGTGTGGCGCGATCTGGCCGAGATAGCCGAGGCGTAGCGTGTCGCTCGGTGGCGGTGGTGGTATGGCAGCCAGCAGATCCGTCTCGAGACCACAGCGGAGCATCCGCAGCTTGTGGTGGGGCAGGTAGTCGGCAAACATTCCTGCCAGGAACTGCGAGGGGGCAATTGCCAGATCCACCCGCGCCAGAGTTTCGCGCAGGTACGCGCGCCGCGCGGCCTGCGCCTCACGTCCCGCGCCGCCGGCCAGGGCGATCCAGAGCCGGCCCGCCATCCCCTGGCTAAGCTGCTCGGGCAGGCGGTAGCGGCGCCGGTCGAGGTTGAGGCACCAGGCGCAACCGGCCGGGTCGGAGGGGATCTCGACGCAGACGTGGCCGTCGCCGCGCAGCAGGGTGAAGCGCGGGCAGAGGAACCAGTAGTCGTGCAGGGTTACCACGGTTGGCACACCGAGGCGGTGGGCCTCCTCCAGCACGCCCGCGCCGATCAGGTAGCCGCTGTGCAGGTGCAGCAGGTCCGGGCGATCCGCCTGCATGTGCCTGGCGACCCACCCGGCAACCATGGGGTTGGCGTAGGTCCAGTTCGCCGGGGCGCCCCGCAGCCCCAGGTGCAGCCGCCAGACCGGCACGCCCTCGTAGCTGCCAGGTTCGGCCTCGACGCCAGCCGTGCGCTCCGCGTCGAGCGTTTCGACGCAGACCACCCCGGTCTCGTGCCCGTGGGCCAGCAGCCAGCGCGCCAGGCGGAAGGTGTACAGTTCAGCGCCGGCGCTGTAGCGCGGCGGGAAATGATGGACGGCGAGGAGGATCTTCATCGGTGTGCTCCTACGATGGCTCCGCCGTGGCCCGCCGCGCCGCGATCAGACCACGCACGAAGGCGGCTTCATCGGGGCCGACTACCCGCATCGCCAGCAGCAGTCCGGCGTAAAGCGTCCCGCCCATGGCCACCGTCACCAGCACGGGCAGATCGCGGATGGCATAGACCAGGGTGGCCATGGCGATAACTGCCGCCCCTGAGCGTGCCAGTGCGCCCCAGCGCATCTGGCCAAGCAAATCGCGCAGCAGCCAGAGGTACTGCCCGACGAGCACCAGTTCGGTGATCACGGTAATAATCGCGGCCGCAAGTGCGCCGTAGCGTGGAATGAACAGCAGGTTGGCCGCAATGTTGACACTGCTGCTGATAATGATCGCTCGCGCCACCAGCACTTCCCGTCCGGCAATCACTACCACGTAGCCGAGGAACTCCGAAAGGAACATCAGTGGGACGACCCAGATCAGGATAGCCAGGAGCACGGCTGAAGGTCCGTACTCAGAACCGAAGAGAAACCCCACCAGCGGCCGGGCAAGGATAAAGCCTCCCACGGCGATTGGCAGGGCCACCAGCAACAGGTAGCGCAGCAGCCGCTCGTAGATCTTTGGCAGACTGCCGGGGTTGGTGACGGCCTGGCGCGAGAGCGAGGGGTAGAGCGCCGTGTTAAGCACGTTCGACAGGGTCACCAGGGCGAACACCAGATTGTAGGCCGCGTTGTAGTGGCCGGTGGGCGCATCGCCGCTGAAGATGTTGAGCAGCACCGTATCAAAGCGGTACGAAATCCCCAGCGTCAGGCCGATGACACCGAAGGGGAAGGCGGCCCGCAACAGGGGGATCCAGCCCTGCCGGGTCAGCCGGCCCGGGCGGACGCCGAGTTTCCAGACCGCGCGCACCACCAGCGCCGTCATCACGGCCACGCCGACCATGGTAGCAATGATCAAGCCGTAGTAGCCCAGGCCCAGCCAGAGGGCCAGGCCCCCCAGACAGACGAAGACCAGCTGGTTGACCACCTGCATACCAGCGGCCAGGTCAAGGCGCTCGTACCCGGCCAGCACGGCCTCGCTGCTGCCGTGGAGGGCGTAGAGCAGCACCGTCAGTGCGTTCAGGGCAATGGCCCCGATCATCATCATGGGGCGCCCGGTGAGGATGGCCGCGCTGACTACCAGCAGGCCCGCAACCAGCGCCAGGATGAGCCGCAGGGCCAGCACATTAGCGTAGAGATCCCTGATGCGCTCCTGACCGTCGGGCTTATCGCGCAGGCGGGCCACTTCGCGCACCGTGTAGGGCGCCAGCCCCAGATCGGCGATGAACAGAAAGACCGTGCCAAAGCCGATGACCGCCGCATACTGGCCGAAGTCGCTGGCCCCGAGCTGGCGGATGATGAGCACCGAGAAGGCGAAGGAGAGCAGTTTAATCACGATCTGCGCAGCCAGACCGGCGATGGAATTGCGTAAGACAGTGTTGGCGAGCTGGTGCATGACTTAATGATGTTTCTTTAAGCCCCATAGGGCCGCGCCGCACAACGACGGAATGAACAAGAACTTTCCTAAAAGGGGGCTGCCTTCCCGGACCCTTCCGCGCCTGGCCTCTCGTCACGGTAGAAGCAGGGCCTCGTTCCTGTTCTCCGGACCGACGATCGGCGCCGTGGCTCCGGCTCAAGCCAGGGCCGCCGCACCGATCACGTAGCCGAAGGCAATCAGGCGACTCCTCCATGCTCTGCGGCGCGCCAGGCGAATGCCTCGACACGCTGGAGCCACGCATCGAGCGAAAAGCGCTCCTGCATCAACCGCCGCGCCGCGCGACCCATTCGCGCCACGCGCTGCGGTGCGTTCCAGAGGGTTTCAATAGCTTCGGCCATCTCTCCGTCGTCACCCTGTTCAACCAGTAACCCCGTTTCCCCCTCGACGATGTATTCACTCAGGCCGGGCATACGTGTCGCGACGACGGGCTTGCCCATGGCCTGCGCTGCCTGCACCGAGGTGCACCCGGCGCTCCACTGCGTGGTTGCGCGGATCGGCACAATAATGAACCGGCTGGCGGCATAACATTCGCGCAGGCGAACCGGGGGCACGAAAGGCTCCAGACTGATGTTCGGCGGTAGTTGCTCCTGCTCATGACCGCCGCGCCGTGAGACCCACGTGCTCCCGACGCGCAACTGGCAGGGAACGTGCGGCAGCCGGCGCATGGCGCGAATGAGCGTCGGGTAGTCGCGGTAGGAGAGGCCGAGACTCTGGATAAATCCTTCGTTGCCACTGGAAGGAGCGCCGGGCCGGTAGAAGTTTGTGTCTACCGGGGTGTGCAGAGCGACGACACGTTCTGGCGCCAGGTCCAGCGCCGCGCGCATACCTTCGGCCTCGGCTCTGCTAATGGCCGCGATGAGATCCCAGCGCCGCTGCAGTCTCAGAGCTTTTATTAATTGCAACTTCTTTGGCGACATCCCATGATGGAAGATGACGATATGGCGCACCTGCCGGTCAAGCAGCAATGCCAGCGGTATGCCGACACGCTCCGAGAGGCTGATAACACAATCATAGCTCTTCAGGCGAACCAGGCGCGCAGCGGTAGCCGCAAGACGCAGGTCGCTCCGCAGGAGATCTTCGAACTGTCGCGCGAGAGGGAGGGGGCGCAGCCGGTTGTAGTCGATGTAGTCCGCATTGAAGCGTTCCACCAGTTCCAGGTAGTCAACCCGCTGGTGTCGACCGGCGCGCACCTCCGCTGCCAGACCGGCTGGAGTCGTATTGGTGGCAATTAACAGAACCCGCATACTGGTGTTCGCTTTCGGTGTGTCAACCGGCGCCGGTTTCTGTCATCAAAGGCGGCCCCATCACGGAGCAGGAAAATGGCCTGGCGCTATGAAGCTGACTGGTTCGGTCGGAGGTATGCAGGGAGAGCGGACCGTCTCCACAGGCTACCGTACAAGCTGGTTGCCGGTTTGCCGGTCGCTGACCATCGTGTTGATTATCACCATCACAAGCCTGGTATGCCCCTGACACTGGTAGTGTACGGAGCCAGGCTAACACATTGATAACAGGATGCTTCTCAAAAAATGACAGTTCGTTACTTCTACGGCAGGAGGGAGCGTAACGCGATACTGAGGAACCCGCGGTTCCAGACGATCCGCGGTTCGCCTCGCAGCGCGGCTAAGATGTGCCGGCGCGCCTGGCGGCGTTGCCGGCGCTGGTGATGGAGAAAAACCATCCCTACGTGGTAACGCCCGTACACCCGATCACGGAGGCGACGCAGGTGCAGAACTTCTTCTGGAAGGCAGGCGAACACGCGGTCGAGCAAGGCTCCGGCGTCGTCGGTGCGGGGATCGAGAGCTGCGCCGACGATACAATCCATCACTCGCTCGTCCGCCAGGGTCGGGCAGCGTTGCCACGCCTGCCGCAGATGCTCCTGAGCCTGATCGATCCGGCAGATGCGGAAATAGCGCATGGCAGTTTCGTAGTGCAGAATGGCATAGGCCTCGGCTTCGAGGGCCTTGATTGCGGGCGGCAGGGTCGGGTCGGCAAAAAACCGGGCGAGGTGCGCCTGCCAGCTCGCAATCTGGCGAGGGTCAACGCGCCCGGTGATGCTGGCAGTGTGATAGCGATATACGAACAACGGCTCGTCAATGTAGCCGAAGGCGTAGCCGGCGCGGGCAAGGCGGAGCCAGAGGTCTGCATCCTCGGCGCCATAGGCGTTCTCGTCGAAGGCGCCGACGGTGTCAAGGCAGGTGCGCCGGATCAATGCGGAGCCGGGAAAAAAAAAGTACTCGCGGCGCAACAGCGCCGCGAGTACGTCTCCCTGGCAGCGCGGATGCGCCTCCCCCATGATGCGGCTGCCGTCATGGTTGATCTGCGTCCAGGCCGAATAGACCAGACCGTACCGAGGATTCTGTTCCAGGAAGGCCGCTTTGGCTGCCACGCTTGCAGGAACCAGCAGGTCGTCGCTGTCGAGGAAGAGCAGGTACGCGCCTCTGGCGACGCGCAGACCGGTATTGCGCGCTGCCGCCGGCCCCCGGTTGGCCTGATGCAGGATGGTGATCCGCGACCGGTATGGCGCCAGCACTGCCTGTGTCGCGTCGGTAGAGCCGTCGTCCACCACGATCACCTCGACCGCGGGGTATGTCTGGGCGAGCGCGCTCTCTACGGTTGAGGCGATATACCGCGCGCTATTGTAACTGGGAATAATCACCGAGACGAGAGATGACATACTGGTAAGACAGGGCAAGTTGAAAGCATACCTGAGAGCGCCCCTGACCGCGCGAACCCGTGAGAGGCGCCTCGCTGCTCGCTCCGGGCGCCTCAGCGCCCGGCCGCCAGCCGGTGCTCAAGAAAGTCGGGCAGGGATTTCACTATAATCGCCACGACGCCGCGGTTCAGGATCCCCGAGGGATCGTAGCGCAGCGCCGTGGCAAGGTGGGGAATGACCCGATGCCGGCGTCCGGCGTGGTAGTCGTCAAACGCTGCGGCGAAACGCGCGGCGCTGACCAGCCTGGTACGGAGCCGGAAGAGCGGTCGGGCTTCGTCCGGGAGATGCCGTAAAACCGTCTCGATAAACTGGTCGGGATCGAGATGGGGTTGCCTGGGCGCGACGCGGCGCATCTGCGCCACAAACTCCTCAGGTTGTTCGAGCATGGCCGGGTACAACCTCAGGGCTTCGCGCAGATGATGCCGGGCATCATGAAAGCGCTCCTGGGCGTAGAGGCGAAGGGCGACCACCGCATGCGTCTGCGCGCGCATCTGGGGCGCGTAGCGCTCAAGGTGTTGTAACGAAGGCGGCAGGTGCGCGAGCATGGTATCGATGAACCGCGGCGGGTCGGCGATATTCGCCCCGAAGGCGCCCTCCACCAGCAGGTTGGCCAGAAACCTTTCGTCGCTGGCGAGTTGGGGAATGAAGCTGAGCGCCCGTTCCAGACACCGCTGTGCGGCATCCCACTGCTTGCTATCATAGTAGCGCCAGCTCAACCAGAGACAGGTGGTGCCATAGGCGTCATTGCGGCGCGCCTGCGCCGGGGCTGGCATAGTCGGATCGGCGAACAGGTCGTCGAGCATGGCCATAGCATCGCGCTCAACCCGGGTCACGTTTGACATATTACTGCCCGGCGTCATGCGGTAGGCGCCCAGCGGTTCCTGGACACAGGCAAACCTGTAGCCGGCGAGGCAGATCCGCAGCCACAGGTCCCAGTCTTCGACGATCAGGGGGCGGTAGCCGCCAACGCGCTCAATACATTCCCGCCGCATCAGCGGCGCCCCTGACCAGATCGGGTTCAGGACGATCAACTCTTCCAGCGTGCCGTCTGGCAGAAAGGTGACGCGCTCCAACTTCCGGCCATCGCGGTCTATCATGTAGTAGCCGCAATGCACTACCCCGATCTCCGGTCGCTTCTCAAGCACCTGCACCTGCCGCTCAATCTTGGCCGGCAGCATGAGATCGTCATCATCCAGGACGTTGATATAGGCGCCCTGCGCTACCCTGAGACCGGCATTGCGAGCTGCCGCCCCGCCCTGGTTGGTCTGCCGGATGTAGGTGATCCGGTCGCCAAACCTCTCGGCGACGGCGGGAGTGTCGTCGCCGGAACCGTCATCAACGACGATGATCTCAATCGCCGGGTAGGTCTGGGCCAGTACGCTCTCGATGGCGAGGCGCAGCAAGCCGGAGCGGTTGTAGGTGGGAATAACGACCGAGACAAGGGGAGCGTTTGATGTCCTGGGCATAGGCGTTGTCCCTTAGCGTAATCCTGGCAGGAGCGACCGCGCGATGATGGCGATGACCCCGCGGTTGGCAATACTCGACGGCTGGTAACGTATCGCCCTTAAGGCGCTGGCCAGCGTTTCGGCGCGCTGGCCCACGGCATAGCTATCGAAGGCGCGTTTCAGGCTGAGGATGCCCAGCACCCGTGATTGGTAGGCCCGCACACCGGCCAGGGACGGCGGCAGGTTGGCCAGGACCCATCGAGCATAGCCTTCGGGGTCGGGCAGGCCAAGGGCCTGTTGAACCAGGGTATGCGCGAAGGCCTCCCGATTGGCGGCGAGGGCTGGTTCGCGAGCCAGGGTGTGCATAAAGTAGGCTCTGGCAGCAGGAAAAACGCCAGCGGCATAATCACTGCGCGCTTGCTGCAGATACTCCCAGCCGCCCAGCCGTTCCAGCATCGGCACATGCAGGGAGCGCAGCGCGTCAGCTTCAGGCGGGAGATTCTGCATCACCCGGTTGATGTACACCTCCGCCGGATCGTCTGACAGATGGACAGCGTGATACATGAGCTGATCCATAAAACGATCAGGTTGGGTGATCAAGTCAGGGTTCAATTGTATGGCCCGGGCCAGATGTTCACCGGCGGCGACACAGTCGCCAGAGCGATACAGGCGCAGGGCAAGGGTCTGGTGGACGTCTGACCGGACCTGCCGTTGGTACGCCCGCGCCCCTTTGACGTTTGGGGGGAGATGGGCGAATACGTCATCGAGATACCGGAGCGGATCGGGGCTGCGTCCGTTCACGGCGTGGTAGCCAATATGCAGGGCCAGTTCGGATGGACGCGCTACCGGCGAATCCGCGGAAGCCAGCGCCAGCGTCAGGTGATGTTGCGCCATTTCCCAGGCGCAGGCGGAGTAGTAGCGGAAAGCGATCCAGGTGTGCCATGTCGCATACGCGCGCTCCTTGACGGTATGCACGACTTTGGGAGTGCGCGGGTCGTTGTATAGCGCGTCCAGGATGCTGAAGATGCGTCGGGAAACGACCTCGATTTGCGCCGAGAGGGTGTTGGCGTGGATACGATAAACGCCGAGCGGCTCACGAATGCAGAAAAACGGGTGTCCTGCCAGGGCCAGGCGCAACCAGAGATCCCACTCGTAGATCTCCCGCTCCCAGGTGGTGCTGGAGAGATCCAGGGTGTCAAGCGACGTCCGGCGTATCAGGGGCGCGCCTGACCAGATGAAGCACCGGCAGATCAGTTCGGCAAGCACATCGGTCTCTGGAATGTCGGTCATGAGGTCCAGTTTCCGGCCCTGTTCATCAACGGTGTAGTACCATCCATGACACAGGCCGACTTCGGCGC
Organism: Chloroflexaceae bacterium; assembly: GCA_034431835.1. GTDB lineage: Bacteria > Chloroflexota > Chloroflexia > Chloroflexales > Chloroflexaceae > JACAEO01. The sequence goes on from DAOUDA010000019.1 coordinate 29,680, forward strand.
GTTCGCCAAGCACCTGAGCCTGCCGTTCGATCTTGGTCGGCAAGATGAGGTCGTCGCTGTCGAGGAAGGCGATGTACTCGCCGGAGGCCCGTTGCAACCCGTGCTGGCGGGCGCGCCTCACACCCTGCCGGTCCTGCCGTACATAGATCACCTTCGAGCCATAGCGGGCCACGACCTCGGCCGTCGCGTCGGTTGAGCCATCATCCACGACGATCACCTCGAGGTTGGGATACGTTTGCGCCAGGCAACTCTCGATGGTTTGTGGCAGGAAGTCGGCCCGATTGAAGGTGGGAACAACGATCGAGACGAGGGGCGTGACGCTGGTCATTGCTCATCTCCAGGCACAGCAATGCCTGCCGGTATTGGATTGCTTGCGCCGTTCGCGTGCGACCATCTGACGCGGGGTTGGAACACCCCGGCGATCTCGGCGCCATACAGGTAGCCCTTCACGTAAACGATGCCGCTCGTATCGGTGGCGTACACCAGCGCCCGCCGGTGGTCTTCAAGACGAACTTCAACCATGTACATGTCCGGCGCGAGTTGCAGGGGATCGATCCACAGGATCACGCTGCCTTCGCCATGGATCCCCTGGCGCCCTTCGTCTGGGGGGCTTTTGAGAAAGCAGCAGATCACTCCATCGGCACGCCGGATCTGCACCACGAACGCCGGTGTTTCCAACGGTTGAGGAGCGACATAGCTGATGCGCAGCATCAACGCATCATCAGGACCGAAGGCCTGTTCTGGCTCTCCCCTGGCATTCAGGAGTTCGCCTTTGACAACAAAACCGGCGCTCCTGGCATCGTCCACACCGTTGCCCGTGGCGCGGTCGGCGAGCTGGTTCCGCAGACGCGCCAGGGCCGCTTCCCGGTCCTGTTCCCGGTACATCTGGATCACTTCGACTGGATGGCCATCGGCCTGGATCTGGCCCCCGCGCAGCAACAGCGCCCGGGTGCAGAACGTGCTGACGCTCCACAGGTTATGGGAGACAAAGACGATAGTGGCCCCGTCGCGGTGCAGTTCGTGCATCTTGGTCAGGCAGCGTTGTTGAAAGGCCGCATCGCCCACGGACAACACCTCATCAACCAGGATCAGATCCGCGCGCACATGGGCGGCCACGGCAAACGCCAGGCGCACGTACATTCCCGAGGAGTAGCGTTTCACGGGCGTGTCAATAAACTGCTCCAGACCGGCGAACTCGACGATGTTCGCAAACTGGGCGTCAATCTCGCGCTTTTTTAGCCCCATAATGACGCCGTTCAGATAGATGTTTTCACGACCGGAGAGATCGGGATGAAAGCCCGCGCCCAGTTCGATCAGCGCGGCCATCCGTCCACGTGTCGTGATCTGGCCGCTGGTGGGGAAGGCAACGCGCGAGAGGAGCTTCAGAATGGTGCTCTTGCCGGCGCCGTTGTGGCCGATGATCCCCACAATCTCGCCCTGTTCAACCTCGAAGCTAACCTCATTGAGGGCCCAGAACAGTTGCTGGTCGTGCGCGGGGGCGCGTCTGCGCACCAGGCGTTGCGCCTGGCGGGCCAGCGCCTCGCGCAGACTGGTTTGTCCCATCCCGAGACGGTAGGCCTTTGAAACCCGGTCGAACTCGATCATACGCATAGGTTGCCAGGGCTAGATCAGATCCGCAAACAGGCGCTCTGCGCGCTTAAAATAGCGGTACGAGATCAAGACGACCACGGTGGTTATCGCGACGGTAATGCTCAGGTAGAACCAGTCGGGAGGTTGATGAAGGAAGATGATCCGGCGATAACTCTCGATCAGCGTTGCCATCGGGTTCAAGAAGTAGAAGAACTGTAAACGTTCCGGTACAAGGCTGGTTGGATAAATAACGGGCGAGAGATACATCCAGATCTGCAATGCCAGGGGGATAACGAACCGTATATCACGGTAAAATACATTGATCGCCGCCGCGGCCAGACTTATGCCCAGGGTAAAGAGCACCTGAATAACAAGCAATAGCGGCAGGAAGATTATTGTCCAGCCGACCGGAATCTTGTACACGATCATCAGCGGGGCAAAGATCACCGCAGCGATTGCGAAGTCCACCATTGAGACGAGATTGGCGGCTATGGGCAGGATTTCGCGTGGAAAATAGATCTTGCTGACCAGATTGATGTTATTTACCAGGCTCGGCATGGCCATGCTGAGAGAATTGGCAAAAAAGGTCCAGACCAGCAGAGCGCTATAGGCGAAGACCGGATAGGGAACGCCATCGGTGGGGACACGGAGGAACAGGGCGAAGATCAGACTGAAGACGATCATCAGCGACAGAGGCTGCAGAACGGCCCATGCCGCGCCAAGCAGCGACTGGCTGTAGCGCACCTTGAAATCGCGGAGCGTCCAGATGTAGAGCAGTTCGCGGGCGCTGGCGAGTTCTCGCAGATGGGTCAGCATAGCCTTTGTTGTGCATCTCCAACGGGCGATCGCAGTACCGGGCCTGCCCTATTGGTGGGTTGTTCCATAAAGCTCCTGGATCAACGCGCCGCGATCCATCGCCAGGATGGGCTCGGCGGTGCGCATCAGGCGCGTGGCCCTGAGGGCGCGCAGTTTGCCCAGGATGTTGCTCCATTCGATCAACAGCCAAAGACGTGGAACCTCGGCTTCATACGGGCCGATGGCGCCGCGCATCAGACGCCACCGGCGCACCAGCATCGATAGCATGTAGCGCGGGAGCGCGGCCATCTGTCCCATAATACGCCGGCACTGAAACCGTAGATCGCGAGGATATCCTGTGTACTTGCGATACATGGTGTCGAGCAGGATCTCGCCGAACCCGTAGTGCTGATAGAGGCGCGCCAGCCCCTGTTTGGTCGCCCGGTGATGGTGATAGATAATGGCCTGCTCGGCGTACACCAGCTTTGCCCCTGTTTCAAGCTGGATCCTCCAGGAGACATCGACATCTTCGGCGGTGATCAGCCGCTCGTTGTACCCGCCGATCTGCAACAGCAGTTCCCGGCGGAACGAGGCGTTAGCGCCATACAGATGCGGCAAAAACTCGTGCTCTCCGCTAATAAAATTGACCAGCGGAGCGTACTCGTCCAGGAATAACTCGACCGTGGTACGCTCGCCGTGCGCGTAAGCGCCAATATAACCTCCGACCCCGCCCACCTTCAGGTCAGCGTAGGGCCTGACCAGTTCCTGGAGCCATGCGGGATGGGCGACACAATCCGCGTCAGTGGTGGCGACGATCTCGGCGTCGCTGCGCTCGAGGCCGTAGTTGCGCGCCGCCGCCAGGCCCCGCACCGGATTCTGGTAGAGCCGCACGGGGTAGCACCGAACGACATCTACGGTGTTGTCATCGGATCCATTTTCTACTACGATAATATCGTATAAGTGGCGTGGATAATTCTGATCCAGGAGACTCTCTAAACACTTCCCTATCATCTCGGCGCCGTTATAAACGCCGATAACGACACTGATGCTTGGAAGTGATCGCATAGAAACGGTTTGCTTTCGGGGGTAGACTGTCAGAGTCTTTCTATGACTCGGAGGGGTGCGCCCATGCGCGGGTCCTCGACCTGCGTATGTACCCGTGGCCCATTGGTGCGCTCGTCGTCACGGCCATGTTCAGGACGCTCGGGCGTGGCAGTGATCAGGTGACGAGAGTGTGTCCGATCAATGACCGTCTGGTGCAGCACCGCTTGCGCGACCGTCCAGACGGGCGATTGCGCATCGTACGTCCACTACTATACTCTACTCGTTCAGAACCTGTCCAATACCAGAACGGTGGAGGTAAGGCGCGCGCGGCGCAGCCGAGCGGCCGGCCCGCTAGATGCAGCGTGCCTCTTACGCTGCATCAGAAGCAAATCCAGCGCTTCGCTCGGAGTGGCGAACAGGGCCGGTTGGAAGAGTTGGCGCTGCCCGGAGGAGGGTTAGGCGGGGAGAAACGCGGGGAAGGCTCGCCGGCATCTGGCAGTTTTACCTGCCCGTCACGTAATAGGTCCAGAATTGATGTGAGCTTTTTGGCGAGCCCTCAGGGGTGGTGTCGAGGATACGTGCGCCAGGGGCAGCGAGCTTCGCGGTGACCCGGGCTCGAGGGATGGCGTGAACCTGCTGAGGGTACAGTCTCAATCGCTCGTAGAGCGTTGTATCCGGGATGCCCAGATTGTTGAGCATTACATACAACCGTCGGCGGATCTGGATGCGATAGATAGGTTTGAGTTCGTGCAGCACGGTAAAGACCAGCAAGCCATTCTCGGCGAGGCGGCGCACAAACTCTGCGATATACTGTAGCACGATCTCTTGATCGGCTACGTGATGGAGAACGCCCCAGCAATGGATGAGATCAAATTTATGGTGTGGCGGCAATGATAGTCTGGGAGTTGTGTTCACAAAGAAAAACGAATTTCGATCTGATCTATACAAATTGCATGCCCTGGCAATCAGGCTGTGAGAAATGTCCAATCCGACATAGTTCGAGAAGTGCCGGCGAAAACCGCGCGCCATACGTCCGACGCCGCAGCCGAAATCGAGCACCCAATCGTGGCCGTGGGGCACATTATACTTTTTCACGTGGTCAAGAAGCTGGTCAACCTGACGATCCCCTGTCCTCAGGAACTCCTCGAGATCCCAGGCGTTGAACTTGTTTGTCCCGGTCATCGCCCAGAGCGGGTCCAGATTTCCGAGCGCGTCCCACTGCCGCTTGATCTGCTGCAACGACATTCGTTAGCCTCCGTAGGTTACATCGGCATTCTATCATGCGTTGATAACCAGACACTGATGCGGTGGCGCAGGCCGTTCTGCCGGTTCGCGCCTATAGGTACCCCAGCACACGCGGATAACGCTTCCTGATCCCCCGATACCAGGCGCCCAGCGGCAGCAGGACAGCCAGGCCGATCAACCAGGCGGCGTAGCCCCAGATGATCCGCGGGCCGGGCAGGCTGACAAGCTCCAGCATCTGCGCAACCAGGTTGTAGATGACAATGTGCGTCACATAAAAGAATAACGAAACCTGACCGACGAGAACCAGCCAGCGCAGGGGGCCACCGTTCGTCAGGTGCGGCCAGGCATAGAATCCGGCCAGCAGGAGCGCGGCTATGCCCAGGTTAAAGGCGAAAAAGGCCAGGCTCGGCGGGGCCTTGCTCATCACCAGGAAGTGGGCCGCGCTGTCACCCACCGCGCCAAAGGCTCCCAGATCGCCGAACCCGCCCACGAGGCGCAGGACTAGCCAGAACCCCAGCAGACCCATCCCGGCCATTATCCAGGTGCGCGGTTGTCGCAGCGCCGGATGGTCCTGCAAGGCGCCGATAGCGTACCCCAGCCACAGGAGCGGCCCCCAACCGAGCACCGCAAAACCCAGCGCCGGGCGGGTATCGTAGCTATAGGTCAGCCAGAATGCCTGCCAGAAAGGTTGCGGAGCGCCAGCGGCCAGCGCGCCGGCAAGCGTCCCGATGGCGACCTGGTGCAGTCCCAGCACCAGCAGGCTCGTTCCGGCCAGGACAAGTGGAGGCAGGAAGCGCAGCAGACTGAGCAGGACCATCGTTGTGGCAATCGCGGTGAGCACATGCACGTAGGGTGTGGCGCCGCGCCAGAACAGGTTGCAGATGGTCAGATCCAGCGCCAGGATCAGCGCGGCGCGGATCCAGATGTAACGGGTGGTGGCATATTCTGAGAGTCCCTTGCGCCGCTGCGCGGCGGCGTAGAGGGCCAGGCTGTAGCCCCCCAGCAGGAAGAAGATCGGCGAGGCCAGGTTGGTGAGTAACCCGCTCATCCAGTATGGGGCGCTCTGGAGCGTCACCGGATGGCCGCCGTAGGACTCGGCCTGCAGCCCCGCGCCCACGAAGAAGTTGGCGTGGTCGAGGGCCATCAGCAGCAGGGCCGCGCCGCGTAGCGCATCAATGGCGAGAATGCGTGTGGTCGAAACCGCCCGCGCACGCGGGACGGCGATGCTCCTGTTGGCTGTGGTAATGCCTGCTGCCATGACCGTATCCCTTAACTATTGCCAGTTGCAGATGTTGGATTGTTGATTTGAAGCGAGTCAGGGGCGTGGTGAAACCAGGTTTTCTCACCTCCCTTGTAGCCGCCGGCCAGATGATGGTTCCTACTATGGCCCTCCCAGATCCTCACAGGCGCCTAATCCATCACCATGCGGCCATCGGCTGGCAGCGCCTCGCGTTGCGCCGGGACCGGAGCGTAAGCCATATGCGACCGCCAGAGGGCCGCGCAGACGCCTGCGGCGGCCAGGTAGCAGGTTGCTCCACATGCCAGGGCGACAGTGAAGTTGCTGACCATACTTATCAGGATCACCACCACCGAGCCAACGACCGAGAAGACGCCGTTCATGCCCCAGGCCCAGGGCGCCATTTGCGGCGCCCGTTCGCCCAGTTGCCGCAGCCCGGTCGGAAAGGGCATGCCCATCACGGTTGCCAGCGGGGCGATCAAGAGCACGCTTGCCAGGATGCGCGCTCCGTCCGAAAGCCGCAGCAGGGCGCCGAAGATCTGCGGTAGCGCGAGAATGTAGACCACGATCAGACTGGCTACCAGCGCGAGGGTCACTTGCAGGTGGCGCGCACCGTGCAGCATGCGCCGTCCGAGCAGGCTGCCCAGAGCCGAGAAGGCCAGCATGCTCGCGATCGTGGTGGTCACCGCATGAATGGGGTAGCCGATGAAGAGCGTAAAGCGCTGGATCAGCACGATCTGCACAAAGATGTAGCCGGCGCCAAGCAGGCTGAAGTAGGCCAGCACCGGCAAGGCGCCCGAGGTGCGCAACCCGTCGCGCCGGTAGCGTGCCAGAGGCGCGACGATGAACAGGATCGCGGTCGCTACGGACAGGGTAAACAGGGTGAGCAGGATGAGATTGCCGATAGGGAAGCGGTTCAACCGGCCCTGGTAGGCGTCGTTAAAGTGCAGATTGCTCCACCTAAAGTAGTTGTAGAAGAACGGATTGTCATCGGTCACCGGGAAGATGTTGAAGGTGTACGCCCGCTCGAAGGCCCGGGGATCCTCGGCGTAGAGGTACCGGGTAAAGGTGTTATCGAGGCGCACGAGCGGATCCTGGAGCAAGCTGAAGTTGTTGGCCGCCGCCCAGGCGCGCAGCCGCTCCATCTGCGCCGCGGTGAACGGCGCGCGCGAAACCAGGAGCGTGGCATTCTGGCCGCTCTCGTTGGCCACGATGGCGATGTGGTCGCCGGGGCGCTCGACGCCCATCCGCCGCAACGCCTCGGCCGCCAGCCCGGTGAGGCGCAGCATCTCGCGGGGAGGCGCGTTGACGTCCCGCGTCCACGAGAAGACGCCGCGTGGGGTCAGGGCGTTGAGCGACTGTTCGAGCGACTCGACCGTATAGATGTACGACTCCGCCAGGACGTAGGCCCCTCCGGAAAGGGCGGCCAGGTTGTCGAGGCCGATACCCTGGATGATGTCGTACTTTTCCTGCGTGCGGCTGAGGAAGCTGCGTCCCTCGGCGACGATCAGTCTGGTGCCGGGGTGTTCGGCCAGGCGCCCGGTGTAATCGGCGTATGGCCCTGTGAGGAGCTCGACAATGCTCGGGTTGAGTTCGATCGCCGTGATCGAGCTGGCGCCGTAGAGCCGGGCGAGTAGAATATCGAGGCCGCCTCCGACGCCGATCTTCAGCGCCTTCGGCTTTTCAATCCCCAGATGGTACACCGCGCTGATCACCGCATGGTCAAGGAAACGGAAGCGCTGAAGATCCGCCTCGCTGCCATCGAACTGATACATCCCGGTCATTGAAGTGCCGTCAATGGTCACCAGGCGCAGCGGTAATTCGGGGCGGCCGTCAAGCGGGTAGGCCGAACTGACCGCACCCACGATCATCGGCTCGGTGACCATAATTTCCGGCATCACATCAACCCGGCCCACCGGATTCCAGCGGGTGTATTCCGGTTGAGCGCCCTGGGCGCGCATGGCCCAGCCCAGTTCCTTCGACTCGGGCACCGGTAGCTGTAGCGGGCGCAACAGCAGCATCGCCAGCAAGGCCAGCGGGGCAAGGAGTGTAGCGGGAACGACCCGGCGCAGGCGGCGTGGAAGCTCCAGCCCGAATAACACCGCCGCCAGGGCGCCCAGGAAGACAATCAACGCAATTGATGCGGGACCTCCGAGCACTTCGATAAGCGCCAGAATGCCAATCGTGGCAACGCCCGCGCCGAGCATGTCAGCAAAGTACAGCTTGTGGGAGCGGGTGGACCAGTGGCTGAAGGCCGCGGCGATGCTCAAACCGCCGGTAAAAAAGGTGGTGAAAAGGCAGGCAAAGTAGATCGCCAGGCCGGCGATCGTCCAGGGAAGCTGGGCCGCGCGCAGGGGATCAATGGCGACGAAGCGCATCGCCGCCAGATTGAGCAGACTGGCCAGACTGAAGCTCAAAGCCAGCAATCCCAGGCGCTTTTTGAGGGTTGGCCCGTCCCACTGGCGCACCGCCAGGAACGCGCCTGCCGCGCCCCCACCCAGGAGGGCCACGCCAATCACCAGGTAGGTAAAGTGGTGCCAGATCATGAGCGAGAAGATGCGTGTGACGGTGATCTGGAGCGCCAGCACCCCGCCCGAGACGAGCGCAAGAGCGAGGTACTTCCCCCCAGCGATGAGCGTTCCGCGCATGAAAACGTCCTTTCAGCGATGCATTCAAAATGATGACGACATAGCTGCGCGTATATCTGGCAAGTTCCGTGTACGGTCGAGAGGGGGGCCATGAGGGCTTTACTCTCTCCGGTATACCTGTTCAAGCAGTTGAGCGATGCTCCAAACCTCCTATGTTATCAGGATTAAGACCTGCATCCGCTATACCACGATGATTCTCAGGGCTGATGCAAAGTCGGCGGCAAGCCGCTGCCCCGGCGTGAACACCTGTCCGGTACGATGCAGGCGCCAACCAATCATCCGTACCAGCGAGGTGTTCACGCTGGAGGCGACCACAGGGACCGTTCACCCGTGCGGCAGCGAGCGCGCCTGTA
>DAOUDA010000020.1:0-9722 GCA_034431835.1 Chloroflexaceae bacterium
CTCGACGCGCCGGCCCGCCACGACGGCGGCGCCCGGCGGGCCATCGCTCAGGTTGAGCGCGTCGGCGCCGGCAGCGGCAGTGGCTGCGGCCAGTTCCGCCAGGCCCTCGGCGTACATGGGCAGTTTCACGAGCAGCGGCAGCGGGGTGGCCGCGCGGGCCGCTGCGACCAGGCGCTCCGCCGCCTCAGGTTGGGTTGCCCCGAACGTTGCCAGTGACAGTTCGACGCCGCGCACTCCTTCGAGCGTTTCCAGTTCGGCCAGGAGCGCGCCGAGTTCGGTCTCGTCGGCGGCGGCGACGCTCAGGATCACCGGCGTCTCCCAGGTGGCCCAGAGCGGCGCGAAGCGCCGGCGTACCGCGCCCAGGCCGGGGTTGGGCGCGCCGCCGGCGTAGAGCAGTCCGGCCGGGGTTTCCACCAGCGCGGGGAGCGGATGGGCGCGCCGAGGGCGCAGGCTGGTGCTGCGGGTGATCAGCGCGCCCAGGCCATGCCCGCCGTCGCGCTGTCCGAGCCGGAGTTGCCGCGCCACCTCGACACCGTAGCCCAGGCTCCCCGCGGCGGCCAGTAGCGGGGTGGCCAGTTCGAGCGCGTAGGGATTGCGCGGGGCCAGGTCAATCATACCTCGATCTTCTGCCATTTCCCGGAACTGAAGCGCCACAGGACCATGATCGCCTGCAGGGTGAAATCGGTGCACATCGCCAGCCACACCCCGGGCAGGCCGCCACCGAGCCAGCCCACCACCACGAAGGTGAGGGGCAGGCGCACCACCCAGGTGGTGAGCAGGCGGCTGTAGAGGGGCCAGCGGGTATCGCCCGCGCCCCGCAGCGCGCCGAGCAGGATGAAGCTCACCGCCAGGGCCGGCTGCACCAGCCCGGCGGCGCGCAGCGGGGGCGTGGCCGCCGCGACAACCATCGGGTCGTTGGTGAACAAGGCCACCAGTTGCGCGGGGAAGAGTACCATGAAACCGCCCAGGACGCTCATCATCAGGCCGCCCTGGAGCAGGCCCTCGTAGGCGCTGCGCTCGGCCTCGTCGGGCCGGCGCGCGCCGAGGGCCTGCCCCACCAGCGCCCCGGTAGCGGCGGCATAGCCCATCCCTGGCAGAAAGGAGACCGACTCGATCGTAATGGTGATATTGTGCGCCGCGTAGGCCGTCGTGCCCAGATTGGTCACGAAGCGCACGAAGATCAGCAGCGCGGCCTGAAAGACGAACTGCTCGCCCGCCGTCGGCAACCCGACGCGCACCAGACGTCGCAGCATCTCCGGATCGGGCCGCCAGTCGAGGACCAGTCGCAGGCTGGCGTGGCCCCGCAGCAGCAACGCGACGGCGGCGATGCCCCCGAACCCACGGGCCAGGGCGGTGCCAATCGCCGCGCCGGTCACGCCCAGGGCAGGCAGGCCCAGTTGCCCGTTCACCAGCAGCCAGGTGACGACGATGTTGAGCGTATTCACCACCAGCATCAGCAGCAGGGGCGTGCGAGTGTCGCCCGCGCCGCGCAGGCAGGCGGTGATTGCCAGGAGCAAGGCGGTAGGGAGGAAGGTTAATGCGGTGATGCGGATGTACGCGGCGCCGATCGCGCGGGTCCCCTGGGGGGCGTTAAGCACGGCCAGGAACGGCTCGGCGCCCAGCAAGCCCAGGGCCGTGGCCAGAATGCCGACCACGGCGCCCAGCAGCGCCACCTGGCGCACGATGCGCCCCAGGCTGGCCTCGTCGCGGGCGCCCACGGCGCGGGCCACCAGGGCCGTGGCGCCGATGCCGACGGCCATGAACAGCACCATCATGATCCAGGAAAACTGGTTGCCCAGACCCACCGCCGTCAGCGCGGCGGCGCTGTCATAGCCGAGCAACTCCGCGGTTGCCAGGGCCAGATTGCCCACCAGAAAGACGTCGGCCAGGCCGACCATGGTGTTGAGCAGTTGCTCGCCGACGGCGGGCAGGGCCAGGCCGAACATGCGCCAGCGGATGGCGCCGCCGGGCAGGTTGCGGGCGCGGGGCGGGGCGCTGACTGCGCGCATGGTTGTTGTTCCTCGCGGAAAGCGGGGATTGCGGGGAGGCCATGCCTCCCCGCGCCCCTTCAGGACGCCGACGAGGGTCGCGTCCTCCAGGACCCTCCGGGCGAGCAGGGGGATGGGGAAACCTGGTTTCCCCGCATCATCCTCAACCGCTGTCGGCAGGCGCCGTGTACCCCAGGGCTTGCAGGGCGCGCCGGGCCTCGGCGGCTTCGTCCCAGGGGCGGCTGTGATCGGCGTAGATAATGCTGCCCTCGTGGCCCTTGCCGAGCAACAGCACAACATCGCCGGGCCGGGCGGCCGCCATCGCGGCCTTGATGGCCTCGCTGCGATCAGGGATGATCCAGTAGTCTTGATTAGCCCGGCGGCCCGCCCGTTGGGCGCCGGCGGCGATCTGGGCGATGATGGCCAGCGGGTCCTCGCCCCGAGGGTCCTCATCGGTAAGCACCAGCAGATCGCAGTAGCGTCCGGCAATCTCGCCCTGGATGGCGCGTTTGGCCACATCGCGTTCACCGGCGCTGCCGAAGACGGCGATGATCCTTCCCCGGGCGAGGGGGCGGAGCATACTCAACACCTGTTCAAACGACTCAGGGTTGTGGGCGTAGTCCACAATCACTTCAAACGGCTGCCCCATCACCAACGGCTCCATCCTGCCGCGTGGCCCGCGGGCGGCGCCAAGGGCGGCGACAGCCCGGTCGAGGGGCACGCCCTGGCTCAGGGCCACGCTGAGGGCCGCCAGGGCATTGGAGACGTTGAAGGCCCCGGGCAGACACAGGCGCAGGCGCGCACTGCCCCAGGGGGTGTCAACGGTGAGTTCCGTGCCGGTGGCGCTGGCCGCCACCTCGCGGGCGCGCACATCAGCGTTGGAACCTGTGCCGAAGCGCAACTGCCGGGCCGCCGCGGGCGCCGCGCGGAGGAAGGCCTGGTGGTGCGGGTCGTCGGCGTTGACAATCGCCCAGGCTTCACCCTTGCACCGCCCCGAGGGGGTGCGTTCGCCCAGCATCTCGAAGAGGCGCGCCTTATCGGCGCGGTACTGCTCCAGGGTGCCGTGATAGTCGAGATGCTCGTGCCCGAGGTTGAGGAACACCGCCACGTCGAAGAGACAACCTCCCAGGCGGTTCCAGCGCGCCGAGAGGGCGTGCGAGGTGGCCTCGATTACTGCGACGTCACAGCCATCGGCGACCATCGCCGCCAGGAGCGCCTGCACCTCGGGGGCCTCAGGGGTGCTCTGACGGGTATCATTGGCCCAGCGCCGCGGGCCTACCTTGAAATCCACCGTGCTGATCAACCCCGTGCGATGGCCGCAGCCATCGAGGAGCTGGCTGATCAGATCGGTGGTGGTGCTCTTGCCCTTGGTGCCGGTAACGCCAATCGCCCGTAGGCGCAACGCCGGGTAGTCGTAGAAAGCGGCGGCGAGGGGCGCGAGGGCCACCCGGCTATCAATGGCGACTACCAGGGTCGCCTCGTCAGGCGCGGGGGCGTGGCCCCACTGCCGCGCGTCAACGAGCACCGCGCGCGCGCCCCGCGCGACGGCCTGCTCCACGTAGGCATGCCCGTCGGTATGCTGACCCTTGATCGCCACGAACAGCGCACCGGGTTCGACCTTGCGCGAGTCGTAGACCACGGCGGTGATGGGGATGTCGAGGGGCCCATCGGCGCGCAGTACGGCCACGCCAGCCAGCAGGGAGCGTAGGGTTGGCATTGGTTCGTCCATGGGTTGCCCGCGCGGCTGCGCCGCGCGCCACCGTAAAGAAAAAAAGGATTTTCCTGGGAGGGCCTGGCCCTCCCAGACCCTCCCCTACGGGAGCGTAATGGAGTGATCCTGGAAGGGCCACGCCCTCCCAACCCGTCCCCCGGCGGAATGGCAGAGCGTTTTCCGGGAGAGGCGCGGCCCTCTCAAAACCTCCCATCCAAAGGTGCCAGAATCAGATGCGCCTGAGCGCCAGGCGGTAGAGGGGGGCCAGGAGCACCCGGTCATAGGCCGGCAGGTAGCGCACAATCTGGCCGCCAAAGCCCTTTTTGAAGCGGTAGACCCCGATCAGCGGGTCGTGCTGGGCGCTGCTTTCCAGGGCCGCACGAGCCTGCGCATCGGGGGCGGTCGCCGCGCGGCCCAGCGCGTCGGGGATGCCCCAGAGGTCGTAGCGCGCGCAGCCCTGCCCGCGGGCCCAGCGCATGGCGTGCCAGGTCAGCAGGTGGTTCGCGCCGGAGCGCAGACCGGTTTCGTCGGCGCCGCTGTAGAGGTACAGACCGGCTCGGGCGTCGGCGAAGATCAGGTGCGCCGCCGCCGCCCGTCCTTCCACTTCGGCGATCAACAGGCAACTGCGGGGCTGGAAGAGGCGCCAGGCCGCCCGATAGTACCCCTCGCTATGCACCCCGAAGCGCGCCCGTTTACCGGTTCCCTGCATCAAGACGAAAAAGAGGGGGAGATCGGTCACATCACCCTGACGCACCACGACGCCACTGCGCTCGGCGCGCCGGATGTCGGCCCGATGCCCCTTGGAACAGGCCGCGAGCAGGCGCTCCTCAGGCTGCCGCAGATCAACATGGATCGAACTGCGAGGCTGGATGGTCCGGACGGGTTGCAGTCCCTGCAGGAGCAACCAGGTGTGCAGAGCATCGGCGGCGGGGTCGTCTTCGAGCAGGTTCGGTTCCAGGCGCAACAGCACCGCGCGGGCGCGGCGCGCTACCCGTTCCAGGCCCGCCAGCAACAACTGGTCAACAACCGGATCGCCGGAGAACAGCGGCCCGCGGGGAACATAGGCCACGCTCAAACCATAGCGCGCGCGGATCAACAGCAGCGCCCCGGCCAGAAGCGCGCCATCGGCGCCGAGGACCGCGATGCGGCGCGCACGCCATCCAGAGCCCGCCTTCAGTTCGCCCCAGGCGCTGTGTTGCAGAAGGTTGCCCTGGGGATGGGCGTCAACAAAGGCGTTCCAGGTGGTCGCATCAGGCTCGCCGAGCGCCAGGGGGCCGGTCCGTTCGCCGCGGGCGAGAACACTGTCTATGGTGGGCTGAGACATGGGTCACACCTGGTTTCCTGCGGGGAAGGGCGCGGGGAGGCGCAGCCTCCCCGCATCCCTCCTGCTCCGCGTGGCCGCGGCGAGGACGGTGGTCGCCAGTTGCACGGCGCCACCGGCATGGTCATCTGAACATCCAGATGCGCTCGCCGTAGGCGCCGGTGTCGGGGGCAACCCGGGCGGCATAGTCGCGCACGGCCCGGGCCATAGCGGCGGCGCCGCCAAAGAGCACGTCGAGCTGGCTAGAATAGGCTTCGATCGCCCCGATCTTGCGAGTGAGGGTAGCATCAATGCTGGTCACGAGGGGCAGGAAGCGGTCGGGGCCCCCCAATTCAACGAGGCGCTGGTCAAGCGCGTGTTCGTGGCGCACGTAGGGAAAATCCTCATAGAAGGCCACGCTGGCGCCGCCACGGCTGAGGGCCTGGGCAGCGGTACAGGTCGCCAGATGATCAACGTGGCGCCCGACCCCCAGTGGCGCATAGATCACCGCGTCGGGGAAGCGGCTGATCAGATCCTCCAGGCGCGCCTGCAGATCGCTGGCAAGCCGGTCGCCCTCCGCCACCTGGCCGAACAGTCGCGCATTATCGGTGTACGCCTCAGGCATGCGGTAGATCGCGTCGAGCAAATCGAGTTGCAACCCATCGGCGCGCAAAATCTCGAGGGCCTCGGCATCCTCGCGCAGCCGGCGGGCCATGGCCTCATCGGCGGGCAGGTTCCAGCGGCGATGCATCAAACTGGCAAAGGGGCTGAGGAGCGCTCCGGGGGGTGGGGCGCCGGTGCAGATATTAACCACCAGTACGGGGGTGCCCGCGGTGGTATGCTGGGCGATCGTGCCGCCGCAGGAGAGGGCGGCGTCGTCCAGGTGCGGGGAGAGGTAAATGTACCGGTACGGAGCGCTCAGTTGATCCAGCCGGGTGTAATGAAAAGGCATAGACGCTTCCGTATGAACGGCGATGCGCCAGTAAACAGGCGTGGCTCACAATTCATCGAGGGAGAGTTCGGCGAGGGCCTCATCGGCGGCCTGACGCCGCGAAAGATCCTTCGAGCGGGCCAGGCGTTCGAGCACGCGCCGGGCGCTTGAACCACCCACCTGCCCAAGCGCCCAGATCGCGGCCAGGGAAATCTCGATGTCATCATCGTCAACCAGCGGCAGGAGGGCGGGCAGCAGCGGGCGCCCCTCTTCGGCCAGTTCGCCGACGGCGCGGGCGGCCTCGTAGCGCAGGGCCGGCGAGGGGCTCTTCAACTCACGTTCGATGTAGGGAAACCAGGTCGGGCGCATCGAGCGTCCCATCGCCAGCAGGGCGCTCTCGCGCATGGCCAGGTCGCTGTGGGCATAGGCCCGGCCAATCTCCGTCTGGGCCTCCCTGGAAGCGGCGAAGTAGCCCAGGGCCTCCACGGCGCGCCGGCGCACTTCGAGCGGCTGTTCGGGATCGGTGGCGGCGCGCAGCAGCACCGCCAGCAGCCGGGCGCCCTCGGCCGCCGACAGGTCGCCAATCTGGCAGAGATAGGCGAAGCGCGCGAGGGCCAGGGTAGCCGCCGCGCGCGCCACCCCGGCCTCATCGTCGAGCATGGCGATCAGCCGGTTCATCGTCGCCAGGCTCTCGTCCTCCCACAACCCGTTGATGGCCGCGGCCCGCACCTCGGCATCGGGATCGCTCAAACAGGCCCGGAAGACCGCGCGGAAATCCAGATCGACGTTATCTTCCGCAAGCTCATCAAGCTCGCGGATGATCGCCAGACGGCGTTCGGCGGGAAACTCGCGCCATGCCGCCCAGAACGCCTTCAGCATTGCAGGGCCAAGGTCCGAAAGGGCCTTGAGTTCCGCGTGGGCAAGGGGGCGTTCCAGGTCGCCGAGCCGGGCCAGTTGTTCCTCAAAGGTCATGCCCGACCTCACTCGTCCTCATCGTAGCGTCCGTAACGCTGGCGCAGCGGCGGGCGCTCCTCCAGCGATTCGTCTTCTTCCGCCTCGACCTCTTCGGCGCTGGTGCGTGGAGCAGGCGTGTAGTAGTAGAGACCGGGGGTCGACTCATCGGCGCTGAAATCCTCGCCGCGTTCCAGCAGCGCCTTCAGATACGCTCGCGACCCGGGCCGCAGCACGTTAAAGGCGACGTAGAGATCATCGAGCGTAACCGCGTAGCGCGGCTGTGCCGGGGTACCCACCTGGTCGCCAATGGTCTCGCTCACGTGTTCAAGCATAAGTTCCGCCTTGCGGCGCTCGCCCATAGGGAACGCCTTGAGGCGGTTCAGCCGCCCATAGCGGCTCTGCGTGGGCAACTGGTCCTCGTCCACCACGCAGAAGAACGAGACATTGGCGAAAGCCAGCCGGTTCTTCTTCTCGTCGAAGGTAAGCAGGCGTTCGGTTTGCTCGGCGCCTTCCTCGTAGACGATATTGAAGACGTTCGGTTCCCCGGTGCGGGTGATGGTGATCAGGGCGCCGGGCACCAGATGCTCGTGGAAGAACTCCTCCAACCCCTGGAGCCAGCCGCCGCGGTTGCCGGCGGGGAAGCGCACCTCGACCAGGTAGGTGGTAAAGTGCTGGGGCGACTCGAAGCGCAGCACCGCGCTGCGCTGTTCGGGCAGCAGGGGGGGCGGAAGCAGCGCGGCGAGACCGGCATCGAGGGGCAACACGCCGTACTCCCACTCGAAGAAGGTCAGCAGGCGGGTAACACTGCCGCTCTGTCTGATGGCCTCGATGCTCTGCAGTTCCGGGCTATCATCGTAGCCCTCGACCAGATAGGAAGTGATCTGCCCCATCTCGGCAGCCTTGACGCGCTTGCCACTGGTGATCGTCAACCCCCTGGTGGCCCAGAGATAGGCCCCCTCCATGCCGACGAACTCAAAGTCCTTCTCGCGGTGCAGGCGATAGTTCAACGAGAAGCGGAAGCCCTCGTAGTCGGCCTGCCGCGGGTTATGGTAGTAGAGATCGGCGATAATCTCGGTGTCAAGCAGCGGCTCGTTCCGCTCGAGAATGTAGTCGCGGATCTTCCGCAGATCGTTTTTGCCGAAGCTCGCCAGGTTGGTCTCGGGGTAATACTTCCGCCCAAAGCTAACGATGCGCTGCAGCGGGTCGTGCTCCAGGCGTTCCGCGAGCACCTGGGCCAGCAGATCGCCGTGCTCGGCCATAATCTCGTCAACCGGCCGGCGCAGATCGATCGCCGTTCCATCGCTGAGGGTGAACACGGTGCTGCGGGGCGGCTGCACCGGCCGCGGGGCGGGCGCCACGACAGGCGCAGGCTCCTCGACGACGGGGGCCGGGGCGGGCATTTCGAGCACCGCGGGGACGGGTTCAGGGACCGCTTCCTCGACCGGGGCCGGGGCGGGCATCTCGAGCACCGCGGGGGCGGGTTCAGGGGCCGCTTCTTCGACCGGGGCCGGGGCGGGCATCTCGAGCACCGCGGGGGCAGGTTCAGGAACCACTTCCTCGACCGCGACCGGGACCTCTTCCGGCGCCACCGGCACCTCCTCGAGGACCGGTTCAGCGACAGGCGCCGGCGCCTCGGGGGCCGCGACCGCTTCAGCCTCGCTCTGGACCGGGGCGGCGGCCAGTTGCACCTGCCAGTAATCCGAAATATACACCGGCTCGACCGTGGTGATTGCGGGGCGCGAGGTCGAGACAACCACACTGATATCGTCGATCGGAAGGGGGTTCTCCGGCTCGTGCAGTCGCTGCTTGAAGCTGTGAGTATCGGCATCTTCCCGGGGCACATAGGCCCCCTGGCGGGTGGTCACAAAGCGCACCTCGCCGTCCACGACTTCGCGGGTGAAACGGCTGTCGGCGCTCAGGGCCATATCGATCGCCGCCTCGAGCTCCGCCCGATCGCGCCCCTCGCGTCGCGCCAGAAACGCGGCGAGACTGGCAAGCGTCTGGCGGATGGGCGTGTCTACGGCGAACATGGCGCCCTGCGCGACCATCAAGCGGTAGATGTCCTCGGCCAGGCGCTGCTGGTCGGCAGGTAACGTGGGCGCAGCGGTCATCCGTTCTCCTCCCTCACCGCCTTGCTCAAGATCTCCAGATAGTGTCTGACCAGGTCCGTGATGTCCTGGGGTTGGCCCGTCGAACGCAACCACTGTAACAGGCGGTCAATGGCGGTCTCGCCAAAGACGATCACTTTTGCGTCCATAAAGCTTCCTGCAACATGCAACAACGAGCAGAGAGGTTTTCCCTCCCTGCTCAAATTGCCCGGAGAAAACTCATAACATTATAGCATTGCGTTGCCGGGGGCGCAAACGAGTTAGGGTACTCGATAGGGCCGATGCAACGTGCGCCTCTGGCGCATGGCCGCCTGATAGGGTCATTGGACGCTGGTTCCGGCGGCCTGGCGGCCGGAACCAGCGTCCAATCCGGTTGCACACCAGGGTGAAGGCCCGGCCCTCCCATGACATGCCAGCGAGCAGAGGCGCGGCGCAGGCCCCGGCTACCCCGAGGTTGCCCGCAACTCCTGCGGCAGAATGCCCAGCCCGTCGGCCAGGCGCAGGGCGCTCTCCGGGTCCAGGGGGGCCAGGCCCAGCTCGATCTCGGCCAGCAGCCGCGCCGGCAGCCCGGCCCGCTCCGCCAGATCGATGTAGGTCAACTGTGCTGCACGGCGCAGGCGGGTGATGTGGCTTGCCGACAGAAGCGGCGCGCTCGGCTGGGCGGAGGCCCTCGGCGCGGCAAGCGCGCGCCCCGCCGGACGCTCCGGGGCCGCCGGCGCCCGCGGCGCCA
>DAOUDA010000021.1:0-8345 GCA_034431835.1 Chloroflexaceae bacterium
GACGACTGAAGTCGTCATTACGGCGTCGCTCCTTGCGCGGAATGACGATCCTGTGAGTTCCCTGGTTGTAACGACTTTAGTCGTTCCCTTCTACGAAGAGGTTTGCCCACTCCCTGGGCGCAAGGGCGTGTTTTCACGGTCAGTCCGCCGCGATCGGCCAGTTATCATTTCGCCTGTTGCTGCTGGCGATAGGCTTCTTCAAGCGCCTTGAACGCATCTTCTTCTTCCCGTTCGCCCTGGGACTCCGGCGGCTTGATCCGCACCAGCACCGGAAAGTTGATCAACTGGCCCGACAGCAAGGCCTCGCCGACATCGAGATCGGGCAGCAGCCGCGCCTCGTCTTCGCCGAGACTCTCGATCACCTTGCGCACGAAGTTCTGGTCAGCCGGGTTCACCAGACGCATGATGATGTAGGAGTTGCACTGCGACAGGGTGGTTTCATCGAGACGCGAGGGCCGCTGGCTGATCATCACCAGGCCAAGGCCAAACTTCCGGCCTTCCTGGGCGATCTGTTTGGTGATAGCAATGGAACGTTCCTCGGCGGCGGTGCTGGCGCGCCCCGGCACGAAGTTGTGCGCCTCTTCCAGCACCAGCAGCACCGGCAACTTCAGTTCTTCTTGCACCCGCGCCTGGAACAGATCATTCGCAATCAGGCTGTAGATGGTGGCCTGGAAGTCGCTGGTGTAGCCGGCCAGAGATACGACGCTAACCTGACCGTACTGTACAATCTCAGTTCGGTCGTTAGGCAAGGGATCGAGTGATCTGGAAACCTTCTGATTGGTTTTTTCCATCAGTCGCAGCCGTTTAGCTGCCATTCGCAGGTTATTCGGGAGAGTTTCCAGCCATTTCGCAGTCTGTTTGTTTATTCGCAGTTCTTCTTTCTTACACCAATCAACAAGCACAGAAACTGAATCGAAATTCTCGGTCGCATTTGCCATTGAAAGCGCCTGAACTAAATCTGCGAAGAAGTATAGATCTGCTTTTAGACCATACTCCTTGATTTTTGAGTTCCCTAAATAGTCGCTTAGCCATTCAGTTCGCTCTTGCAACTCAGAGGGCGACCCCTTGATAAAAGTCCTGGCTGCTTCGAAGAGGGTGTCAAACAGGCTTAAATGGGTTTTGGCAAGCTGCCAGCCTAGAGACTCTACAACTTTGATGACCGTCTCTGAATCCTGCTCAAACACTGGGAATTGGGCATAGTATCGTTTGACCTTTTGCCTTAAGTCTGGTACATCCGACAGACCGGTGTAGTCCCCATGCGGATCAAAAATCACAATCGGGTAGTTCTTCGCCGCGAGTTGTTCGATGATGCGCCGCGCGGTCCAGCTTTTGCCGGCGCCGGTCATGGCCAGGATCGCCAGGTGACGGGTCACAATCGCATGCCCATCAACACTGACCGACACTTCGGGGCGATTCGACAGCGTGGCGATGTCGAGGGCGCGATTGGCGCGTTGGGCCAGTTCGCCGAGCACCACGCGCGCCATATCCTCGGTGCTCGGACGGTAGGCGCTGCTGGCTGGCTGCGGGGGGTAGCGCAACTGGTCGAGTTTGCCGCGCGCGTTGGCCTCGCGCGGCTCCACGCCCAGCACCTGGCACACCGCGGTCACCATTTCGCGGCTCAACGACAGGACCGTATCGAACGGGTTGGTGCGCGTGGCGGCCAGTTCGTGGCCGGCTTCACGCGGGAAGAGCGGATTGATGCGCTCGATGCGCTGGACCTTGGCCCACACACGGATGGGCTGGCCCGGACCCTCGCCGCTGCTCGGACGCAGTTCGGCGTCAACGGCGATGAGATCCTGTTCCCGCACGGCTTCCTGGGCGATGGCCAGCCGAAACTCGCGGCTGGTGCTCTCGCCGACGATTGTGCCCACATACTCCGGCGGCGCCGACGGCGCGGCCAGATCCGGGGAGGGTTGGAGCGCCTGACGGGATCGTGAGGTTGTCATAGCGCAACTCCTTGCAAATGGTTCCAGACGATTTTGGATTTCGGAGTTGTCATAGTGCAACTCGTTGCACACGGTTCCAGACAGCCCGTTCGGGCTTCGGCGCGACGGTGGCCACGTTCAACTGCGCCCGGCCCAATTCGCAATCCAAGACCCCGTCAGGTTTCGGGGCGGAAGAGCCAGTCGCGGTGGGTCATATAAATGGCCTGCACCAGCACCCGTCGCATCTCGGCGTCGCTGATCTCACCCTGTTGCAGACTCACCCCCAGATGGTAGCGGATCAGTTTGCTGTAGGCGTCGGTTAACCAGGCCGGGATGTGGGCATATTTATCGGCGATGTCCAGACCGACTGGAAAGCCATAGCCGGGTAACAGCCGCGCGTACAGATACACGCGGCGGACGACCTCTTCCAGGTAGGCGGGGGTGGCGAGTTCGTCAAACACCTCGATCCGCAGCGGATCAGTAATCTCCGAAACGTGCAGGTAACAGCCGCGGATCGATGGGAACCCGGATGGAGCGGGCGGTTTGAGGACCTCAAAGTTGACGATCTCCTCGCCCGCCTGTCCGGGCAGCGCGACCTCTCCCCGTCTCAGGCCCTCGAACTTCTGAATGACCCAACTCTCGGCGTACTGTCCCGGCTCCAGGATCATTGCCATTAGCAAGGCATCGGTATAGCCTAAGCGGTCAAGGAGCGCTTTCGGCGTTGACAGATCGGTTCTGCCATAGAGCCGGTTAAAGTAATCGCCGTTGCCCTTCCGACGCAGGCCGCGAAAAACGCGTTCAAGCAGGACCCTTTCACTGAAATCGCGCAGGTTGCCCCGTTCAACCACTCCGACAATATAGACCGGCTGCGGGCGCTGCCGGGCGGCGTCGCGGAGTTGCCGCAGCAGAAAGGCCATGAACGCCAACGGCTCGAAGACCCGTTGGCGCGCCCATTCGTCCGGGCGACTGGTCATACCTGGATAGATGTCAACATGGGCCTGCTGCAAAAACATCTCTTTCAACCGGCGCGCGCCCAACGCCTCCGGCGCGTATTGGTGCAGGAAGAGATCGATATCCCGCTCGGTGAACGGCGTATGCCCGGCATAACTGCCGACCAGGTAGGTTAGCGGGCCGTGGAACATCAGCATGCGCAGGTCAGGCGTGCGTTCCAGGGCCGACAGCCCCGCCAACAACTCGGCAGTGATGCGCACGATGTCAATAAAGTCTTTCCGCTCCTTGCTCCCACCTTCAAGATCGCCGAGGATGACGGGATAGTAGCCGAACTGTTCGCGCTCGCCCAGGCGGCGTTCTCCGGTGCGAACGCGGTAGGAGCCGACCCGCAGCAGGATAGGCACCTGACTGGCCAGTTGCACCTGTCCGACCCCGCCGTCAATGAAGGTAACGACCTCGCCCTGCACATCGGCCCACGAGGTTTCAGGCGCCGGGTACCCCTCCAGCACCGGCTCAGCGCGTCGTCCGGCGCGGGTTTCGGCAATCGCCCGGCGCAGGGCGGCGATGAAGGCGGCGGTATTATTAAAGTAGTTTCCACGCAGGCTCTCGGCGACGGTCAGGGCATTCTCCGCCAGCCGCACGAACAGGTGCGGCTGACGTTGCAGGTCCTCCTGCACTCCGGCCTCGGTAAGCCGCCGGTCGGACAGCGGCGTATCGTTCATAGGCGTCGCACCTCTACGCCCAGCGCGGCGAGCACCCGCAGGGCGTCCGTCGTGCTGAAGGCGCTGACCGGCAGGCCGGCGAGCTGACTGACCAGCCATTTGGGGCCCACCCTGCGCCCATCAAGCTCCACGTACCAGGCTTTCGGCTCGGGAAGCGGCGTCTGCTGAACACACAGGGCGCGCAGGCCGCATGCGAGCGCCGCCTCAGGTTCAAGGCACATATCAACCCCGCGTAGACGAGCGCGCCCCGAAGGAGAAGTCCGCGGGTTTTCTGGTCGGGCCTGATCGCCGTACAACCAGTCGAAGAGGCGGGCGAGCCGTTCCCCGGGCGAACCACGGAGGCGGGTGATGGCGCAATCTTCCGGCATGATTGCTTCAAGCCCCTCAATGGCGAGCGCATAGTCACGACCGAGGGCCAGACAGCAGCGCCGGTAGCTGGTGCGCCGAACATACCGCCGCAGCGCGTCTATGACCACCGGGCGAAGCTGCAATGCCCGCTCCCGGGTCATCCGCTGGTCGTAGGCAGGGATGCGCTCGGATGGGGCAAGAAGGCCGAAACGCGCTGAAAGGACAACAATATCCAGACGCGACTGCGCGGCGGGGTGGGCGCGCAGATAGTTCCGCACAAGCCGAAACTGCGGACCATCATAGCGCTCAAGCGCCGGAAGCGGGTCGGGGGGAACGCGCTTGCGTTGCGAGCAGGCGAGCAGTAAGAACGAATCGGGTTGATCCATCGCGGATTGTCGTAATCACCATAAAGCCCGGCTCGCGGCGTGGCTCTCAACTCAAGTTTCTCCTCACGCCGGACGGGTTGCCAGGCGGCGCCAGGCGAGCATTATCATCACCGTTAACGCGGTCATCCACAATTTTCCAACGATCTGGCCGGGCAGGAACTGCAATGAGCCGAACGCCAGCCAGAGGAAGAGGGCGCTGTCTACTACCACGCCAACCGTATTCGAGGCCACGACGGCCCCCAGCCGGTTGCGTTCGCGCAACGGCGTGTAGACGGCGAAGTCAGCCAGTTCGCTGAACAGAAAGGCCAGGCCGCTGGCCAGGGCCAGTTGGGGGCCTGGCGCCGCGGAGATTGCCGCCCCGAGCAGAATGGCTGCTACCACCCAGCGCCGCCCAAGCGTCTCGTGGAGCGCGTCACGCAGCGAGAAGACCAGGCCGGCGAAGTACACTCCGGCGGGGGCCATCAACCCAAAACCAACCGGGACGATGCCGAACATCATGATGGCAACATTGGCAAGGATGATGGTCAATACGTAACCGCTAAGCGCGATCAGACCAGGGTTGCGGATTACCACAACTATCTCCCACGACAAAGCGAGATCGACTGACACAGGCGGTGAGCGCTTCAGTCACGAACAAATGAGGACAGACCCGAACACTCTAACAGATGGCCTATTATATCCTCCCGCCTTCAAATACACCAGCGCACGGCAGAGGGAGCGGCGCAAAGCTCATTTTCTGCGCGCTCTGCGGTAAAGCTGAACGCCTTCAACTCAGGGCACAGGTTACCGGGCGTGGGCGCGGCGCTGCCGGAGGGGAGGGCCGCGCCCGCCTGGATATCCGCTATATCCCTTCCCCCCTGCGCCAGTCTGCGACCAAATTTGGTATGATGGAAGCCGCAGCCAGAGGAGAAGAGGGGAGGGCGCCGTATGTCTGCCGGACAGAAGATCCGCATTGGCGTGATGACCAGCGGCGGCGA
This sequence comes from Chloroflexaceae bacterium, assembly GCA_034431835.1. Taxonomy (GTDB): domain Bacteria; phylum Chloroflexota; class Chloroflexia; order Chloroflexales; family Chloroflexaceae; genus JACAEO01. The sequence goes on from DAOUDA010000021.1 coordinate 5,310, forward strand.
CGCGCAGGGCATGAACGCCGCCGTGCGGGCCGTGGTGCGCACCGCCATCACCCGGGGGTGCGAGGTGTACGCCATTCGCGAGGGCTACGAGGGGATGGTCAGGGGCGGAGACCACATCCACCCGATGAATTGGTACAGCGTTGGCGGCATTCTGCACCAGGGCGGCACGGTGATCGGCACCGCCCGCAGCGCCGCCTTTCGCACCCGCGAGGGCCGGCGCGCCGCCGCGGCCAATCTGCTGGCACACGGTATTGACCGGCTGGTCGTCATCGGCGGCGATGGCAGTCTCACCGGCGCCAATGCCTTCCGCCAGGAGTGGCCCGAGTTGCTGCGCGAACTGGTGGAGGAGGGCCGCGTGGCCCCCGAGGTCGCCGCGCGGCACCCGCACCTGGGCCTGGTGGGTATGGTCGGCTCGATTGACAACGACTTCGCCGGCACCGATATGACCATCGGCGCCGACAGCGCGCTCCACCGCATCACCGAGGCCCTCGATGCCATCGCCTCTACGGCGGCCAGCCACCAGCGCACCTTCGTGGTTGAGGTAATGGGCCGCAACTGCGGCTACCTGGCCCTGATGGGCGCGATCTCCGGCAGCGCCGACTGGGTCTTCATCCCCGAACGGCCGCCCGCCACCGATGACTGGCAGACCGAGATGTGCGACGCCCTCCGCGCCGGACGGCAGAGCGGGCGCCGCGATACGATGGTGATTGTCGCCGAGGGCGCCCACGACCGCCACGGCAACCCGATCACCGCCGAGCAGGTCCGGCAGGTGTTGGAGGAGCGCCTCGGCGAGGACACCCGCGTGACCATCCTCGGCCACGTGCAGCGGGGCGGCGCGCCCAGCGCCTTCGACCGCTGGATGAGCACCCTGCTGGGCTACACCGCCGTCGAAGAGTTGCTCAAATCCCCGCCCGACCGCGAACCGCAGGTGATCGGCATTCGCGAGAATCGCGTCACGCCCGTGCCGTTGATGGAGAGCGTCGCCGAGACCCACGCCGTCGCCGAGGCCATCGCCGCCCACGACTACGAGCGCGCCATGCAGTTGCGCGGGCGCAGTTTCATCGAAGCCTATAACACCCTCCACACCCTCATCCAGTCCCAGCCGCCCACGTCCGGCGCCAACGCCAGGCCCCTGCGCTTTGCCATTCTCCACGCCGGCGGCCCTGCCCCGGGGATGAACACCGCTGCGCGCGCCGCCGTGCGCCTCATTCTGCACCAGGGCCACAAGACCCTGGGGGTGCGCAACGGCTTCCACGGCCTGATTGACGGCGACATCTGCGAGATGGACTGGATGAGCGTGAGCGGCTGGGCCACGATGGGCGGGGCCGAACTGGGCACCAATCGCAAGGTGCCCCAGGGTTCCGAACTCTACAAGGTGGCGCGCAACATCGAAGAGCACCAGATCAACGGCATCCTGATGATCGGCGGTTGGGCCGGCTACCAGGCGCTGCACAAGCTCTTCACCGAGCGACACATATTCCCGGCCTTCAACATCCCGTTGATCTGCATGCCCGCCACGATCAACAACAACCTCCCCGGCTCGGAACTCTCCATCGGCGCCGACACCGCCCTCAACAACATCGTCGAGGCCGTGGACCGCATCAAGCAGTCGGCGGTCGCGGCGCGCCGCTGCTTCGTGGTTGAGGTGATGGGCCGCGACTGCGGCTACCTGGCCCTCATGGGCGGCCTGGCCAGCGGCGCCGAGCAGGTCTATCTGCCCGAGGTGGGCATCAAACTGCGCGATCTGCAGGCCGACCTCGATGAGATGATCTACTGGTTCAAGCGCGGCAAGCGCCTGGCGCTGGTGATCCGCAACGAACGCGCCAATCCGGTCTACACCACCCCGTTCATCTGCAACCTGTTCGAGGAGGAGGGCGGCAACCTGTTCGAGGTGCGGCAGTCCATTCTGGGCCATCTCCAACAGGGCGGCAGCCCCTCGCCCTTCGACCGCATCCACGCGACGCGTTTGGCGGTCAAGTGCGTGGAGTTCCTGATTGAGAATGCCGCAAGCGGTCGCGCCGACGGCGCCTTCATCGGCTACACCGGCGGCAAGCTCCATCTGGCCAGCCTGGAGGAGTTTCCGCGCCTGAGCGATCCCCGGTATGCCCGTCCGCGTGTGCAGTGGTGGATGGACCTGCGGAACATCGCCGATGTGCTGAACCAGCCGCCGAAGGATGGGCGGGAGTGAGGATGAGGGATGATGAATGAGGCCAACGACGGTGGCGTGTGTCTACCGGGACGAGGCCACGAACCAGTCGTGGCAATTTGATACGAAAGGCTGGCAGAGGCGATCGGCCGGTCGCCCCTGCCAGCCTTTCGTCGCTGGTCGCCTCTACCAGTTAGAGACAAGCCGCTCAGCTATGCCCTCAGCGCACCGGCGATGGTGTGGGAACACCAATATTAAATTTCCATAAATCTGGTTGAGCAGCGAGATACACGGTGAAATACCAGATACAGCCGTAGGTCAAGCCAAAGGCAAGCAACCCTACGAGACCGACTTCGACCAGTGCACGGGCAATCGTCCTGCCGGCGCGCAGGCTGATGAAGATATGCAACCCTGTTCCCATGGCAAGTCCGACGATGAGAATCAAGCCTATCGGGCCGCTAACAAGCGGGAGGGGAAACCCCGCCAGCATTCCAAGGGTGCCGCAGCACGTGACAACCAGTTGCAGCGTTTCAGTTGAACGGCGACGTGGACGGGATGCGCTGGTTGGCATAGCCTCGCTCTCCTTTGGATTGTCTGTACGTTCTTGCGCTCATTCTACGCACCTGCGTTTACCGCAGTGTTACCTCCCTCCACCCGCGTTCCCCCCGCGCGCCGCACACGCACCCACCGCCGAGGATCGACAAGCCCCTGCACCCCTCCGCGCCCTCTCCGACAGCCTGAAGTGCAGCGCACCGGCAATCGGCCTATAATACGTACAGTGTTGAGATTGCAGGCCCGCCTCCCCCTATGCCCGATCATCCCCCGCTCCCCAACCTCGACGCCTGGTTCGCCGCCCGCGGCTGGACCCCTTTCCCCTTCCAGCGCGCGGC
>DAOUDA010000022.1:0-9919 GCA_034431835.1 Chloroflexaceae bacterium
ATCGCGGGCCATTGGCCGACGCGCTGAGGCGTCAGGACGTCATCGCAAACTGGCGTGATAGCCATCAACACGGATGAGGTAGAACACCCACCTTCGGAACAAGGAGGAAAAGCAGTTCGGCCATCTTCAATGACCGCGCTCCTGGGAAGGCTGCGATCGCCAACTCACCAGATGCGCCAGAGGCAGGGGGCCTCAGGATGCGCGTGCCACCCGTTGCCCGCAGCTTTCTTTGGCGCGGGTGTTCCTGGGAGGGGCGCGTCCGCCCGGCCCTTCAGCATCCGCAGGTTCCCCTGGAAACCCGGTTTTCTCAATTGTCACCAACCGTTTCTCAGAATACGAGGGTTCACCGTTATTTTTTTGTATAGCGTCGCGCGCTGCACGCGCCGAGGGCTTGAGGTATAATCTGCCCATGGCGACTACTAGCCGGGCATGAGGACCATGCGCATCCATATCTCCTGGAAAGCGTTACTGGCAGTTCTTCTCTTTCTGATGTCCCTCGGATTGCTGCTCCGCTCCGCCTCTCGGCTGTGGACATCGGAGGCGCATACGGTCATGACCGCCACCTCGACCGCTGCCCAGAACACCCTCCAGACTGGCATGGCCGCGACCGCGCCAACCGTAACCGTCCTGGCCCCCGTCACCGGGTTGCCAGTGCCCGGAGCCACCACAGCGGCGACCCCGAGCCTTTCCGGCACACCTGCCGCCACGAGCGCCATCACCGGCACGCCGGCCCCTTCGCCACAGCCGACGCTGCCGCCCCCCTCGCCGACACCCATTCAACCGCCGACCCGCGAGCCAACCCCTGCCCCTGATCCGCTAACGGTTGTCGCTCAGGGCTTCGGGCAGCGCGACAGCGCCGCAAGCTACGCCTTCGTGGTCAGTAATCCCAATCCTGATCTGCTCGCCCAGAACGTTCGTTACCAGGTTGCCGCCTACAATGCTGACGGCGTCGTGCTGCTGGCCGACACCGACAGCATTGCCCAGATCGGCCCTGGCCAGCGAATGGGTGTGGCTAAACAGGTGAACTTGCCCGCAAACCTTACGGTTTCCCGTATCGAGGTTTTGATCCGCCCTGGACAGTTCGTACAGGCGCCACCGCTGCAAGAACTCCCCGTGTCCAACGTCGCCTTTATCCAGGGGGATCCGCCACTTATCACCGGCATCCTCTCCAACCCCCTGAACCGTGACCTCGCCAATATCAGGGTCGTCGGGATCGCCTATGGTACTGTCGGGGTTATCGGCGGCGGCGCCACCGAGGTGCCCTTCGCGCCAGCGCGTGGCCAGGCCCCCATTAGCATTCCGGTAAGCACCAGTCAGACGGCTATCCGGGTCGAGTTTTTCGCTCAGGTCAGCGTGGCGCCATGACTGCGTTGGCGCATACGACGCCCTGCTGTAACAGTTCTGTAAAATCTGCGCCGTTCATGTTTAGACAATATTTAGGAACTCTCGCTACCCTACATTATGCGCGCTATAGCAGCACTGTCTTTTCCTATCGAATGTATCCGGCGCCCTGGTTCCGGGTCCGTCCAGCGACCTCGACCCTGGCGCGTGCAGCATCAACACAGCATGAACCGGCGCCTCTCTCCATCAGCGCGGAACGTCTTTCTCGATCGCGACGGCGTTATCAACGAGAACCGCGCTGACCACGTAAAGTCGTGGGACGAGTTCCGCTGGTTGCCGGGAGCGCTTGAAGGGTTGCGCTTGTTGACCGAACATGGCTTTCGCATCTTTATTGTCACCAACCAGGCCGCCGTTAATCGTGGACTGATGACGCATTCAACTCTGGCGGAGATCCATCAGCGTTTGATGAGCATCGCGGCATCTCACGGCGCTACCATCACCGGCCTGCGTTTCTGCCCGCATCGCCCCGAAGAAGACTGCGGCTGCCGAAAACCCCGGCCAGGGATGCTGCTCGATCTTGCTAGAGTGTACCAGGTGGATCTTTCGACGGCGTACATGATCGGCGACGCTCCTTCCGACATCGCCGCCGGTCGAGCCGCAGGCTGCCGGACAATACTGGTTCTGAGCGGCCGCACGCAACTTGACCACCCCGATCTGCATCGCCACCCACCAACGCACATTGCGGCGAACCTGCTGGAAGCGGCCCGCTGGCTCTGCTCGCGACCTACCCTCGACCCGTCGCCCATCGAACGACCGGCATCCGAGCACTACGCGCTGTACCACCCGGCACCTATGCATAGCGACTAACCACACAGGAACTGGCCCATGCTTACCTGGCATGATGTTCTAACGTATGTACGACTCTTCCTGCGCTGGTCGTTTGTGCTTGCCCTGTCGGTAGCGCTCGCCGTTGGCACAGCCTGGTATATCCTGCGCCAGCAACCCGACATCTATTTTTCGCAGGCCACGCTGATGGTGGGTAATAACTTCGAGGTCGGCGCGCCTAACCAGGCCCAGGTGGAACTGAGTAATGTGCTCGCCAATTTTTACGCGGCCCTGAGCAAGCGCGAGGTGATCCTCGCTCCTGTCGTTGAACGGCTCCGGATCCCTTTTCCGTGGCAGATCATCCGTGACCGCATGTTGTCCACCCGGGTCGACCGGGGAGCCAATTTGCTCGAAATCAAGATTACCGACACTAATCCAGAACGGGCGGCTGCCATCGCTAACGCGATCGCCGAGGAGTTGATCGCCTATACGCCCAACGCTCCAGAAAAGATCGCTGCCCAGCAGGCCGAGATTAGCCGCCGGATCGAGGAAGCGCAGGGGAACCTGCAGGCCGTGGACGCCAGGATCGCCGAGCTTGAGGAACGCCTCAAGAATCTCACTTCGGCCATTGACATCTCGGACGTTCAGCAACAACTCCAGGCCCTCCAGTTGACGCGCCAGCGCTACCTTGATGAGTATACGAACCTGATTAATCTCAGTAACCAGACCTCGGCCAATACCCTCTCGCTCTTCGAGGTGGCCCGCCCCGCCTCGGCGCCCCTGCCCGAGAAGCGCGCTTTGACACTCGCCACTGCCGGCCTCGGCGGGTTGCTGATAGCCGTCGTCGCCGCTCTGGCCCTCGACCGCCTCGATGAACGCTGGCGCACCAGCAGCGAATTGCAGAGCCGTACCGGCGTCAGAAGCCTCGGCGAGCTTTCCGAGCTCCCTATCTACGCGACCGAGAACTTGCGGGCCGAGAGTAAACGCCAGCAGCAACTCAACCGGCTGTATTCCAATATCGTTCACGCGGCGCGCAGCAAACTGCCGCGGACGCTCCTGATCAGCAGTCCGCAGAACAGCGCGGCCCGCAGCTTCGTCGCGATCGAGATTGCCAGAATGTATGTCCGCACTGGTCACCGCGTGCTGCTGGTCGACGCCGAGAGTGATACGACCCACATCCCGCACCTGTTTGATCAGCGCGCGAACGGGCGCAATGGAAACGACGCCAAAGGCAAACCGTTTGGCGTTCCCGGCAGCCTGTGGGCCTATATCCGCCAGACTGCCACACCTAATCTCCTGGTGCTGTCGGGGCGTGAAGCCGGCTTCTCGCGCTTCTCCGAACTGGTTCCTATGGTCTTCTGGCCGGAAATGCTCGAACATCCCCGCAAGGCAACCGATGTGGTGATCTTCGACGGTCCGGCGGCGCTCGCGGGACCAGACGCGGGGTTGCTGGCCCCCCTGGTGGATGGGGTCGTTCTCGTGGTCAGCAGCCGTTCCGATAGCCGCTCGATGGTGATCGAGGCGCGCAAACGGTTGACCGGCGGGGCTGAAACCCGCTTTCTTGGCGCCGTGATCGTCACCCCGGCCTCCCGCGTCCCTCAGGACGCTTCCGCTGCGAGCGCGAACGATGGCGGCTTTCGGGTCTCCATTAACCGTAGCGGCATTACGATTGCCGTCGGTGATCAGTCAGCCGCATCGGCTTCGTCCGCCAATCGGGCGCCTGTCCCGGCTTCACGGCTGCTGACCGTTGCCGACACACCGCCTGAGACCGGCTATGCCAATGGCGCCCTTGATCCCGAGCCGGCGCCAGAGACCATCACGTTCGAGGATCTGCTTGAACTTGAGCACGGCCACGCAACCGCGGCGCCGGATACCCAGAACGCCTGGACGCCACGCCCGGAGGTCATCATCACCCCGCCACCCGATGAACCGGCCTCGATGCATGGCGCCGACCACTCCTACCGAAGCGCCAGTTCTCTCTTCCGCCGGCGCCGCGCGGGGATTCCTAACCGTCGCCCCCCTTCTCACACCGTCAATCGGGATGACAGGGTTGCCGGTGACAACGAGGTGGCCGATGACAAGCAAGGTACATCATCAGACACATGACAGGTCCGCCCAACCGGCGCCTCATCATATTCGCCATGAGTAATGCGGCGCCCCGTAAAGCTCCACGCTTGCTGCCGCCGATCCTGTCGGTCATCCTGCTTGGCATACTCTTGTTCGGAATGGCCGGGTCCGGACGGCCGGCATTCGCATCCAGCCGCTGGAGCACCCCGTTTGACATCTCCGATGACCGCTTTGGCTGGTTCCCCGATGTTGCCGCGGACTCCCTGGGCGCTGTCCACGTGATCTGGGGTAGCGGCGTGCTCGGCGCTTCCCTCGATCCCAACGACCCCAATCTGTCCTCGCGCGACCTGCTCCGTTACCGTGTGTTGCGCGACGGGCAATGGTCGCCGCTGAACGATATCGCCTTTACCTGCGTGGGTGGTTATACGGTTCGAAACAGTATCACCACCACCCCCGACGGCTATCTGCACGCGCTCTTCCGAAGCTGCACCAACGTAAGCGCGATCCGCGCTCCGGCGCAGGAGGCCTGGTCCGCCAGCGCATGGACCAGACCACTGCGCCTGGGCGATAGTTACTATAATGCGATTGCCTCTGATAGTAAGGGCGGGTTGCATGCCCTTTACAACGAGAATTTGAGCGGCTCCGAGGAAGGCAACCGCTGGCTGAGCGAGATCTTCTATCGCCGCTCCAACGATGGCGGCCAGACCTGGACGGTGCGCGCCAACCTCTCTCAACTGCCCGGCGGCGATGAACGAATGCAGGTGAAGGTTGACGGACGTGATCGGGTACATGTGGTCTGGGACCATGGCAGTGATTGGTACCTCGGCCTGGACCAGCCAGCTTTCGGCGTCTACCGCCGTTCGGACGATGGCGGCGAGACCTGGCGCGAGCCGCTGTTCTTCAGCACTGCGGATGGACCGGTGGTGCAAACCACCCTGGGAGTGGCGGGCGACAATCCTATTGTGGTCTACCGCAGCGCCCCTGGAACTACAGTGTATTACCAGAGTTCAACCGATGGCGGTAATACCTGGAACCCGCCGCAGATCGTTCCCGGGGTGCGCGCGCGCGATCCCGAGGAACGCGGCCTTGACAGCTATGCAATGGCCACCGACAGCGCCGGGCGCGTTCATCTCCTGATGCCCGGCTTCCTCGAAGGGAGCATCACCCCGATTCCAATGCTGCTCCATCTCATCTGGAACGGTCGGTCCTGGTCGGCGCCAGAGATTGTGGCAGCCACAGTGAACCGGCCGATGTGGCCACGACTGACAGTGGCTGGAGGCAATCAACTCCACGCCGTCTGGTTCAGTTACACCGACGCGAGCGGTTGGGGTGAGCGGCGCGTGTGGCACAGCAGCACGACGGTTGATGCACCCGCTCTACCACCAACGCCCTTCAGCGCACCTCCCTCGGCGGCGGGCGCTCCCGCTTCACCCCTGCCTGCTTCGCCAGACGACCAGGCCATTCCCACCCCACGCCAGGCGCCCGTGCCATCCGCCCTGCCCGATGAGATTCGCACGACACCACCACCTTCGGTTGTAAGCGGCACGAACCCGCTGTTGATCTACGGGCTGGCGCTTGTTCCGGTCCTCGGTCTGATCATTGCCATTCTGACGCTGATGCTCGGGCGCCGCCTCCGGAGCCGCTGACTGGTTTGTTAAGTAAGTCTTTATGTCCGCCCCCCTACCAGACTCCCCCCGTCGGGGAAGGAGTCGGGCGCCCTCTCCCGGCGGGGTAGAGTTGAGGAGGGGGCAGGTGATTGCCGAAAACCCGGTTCACAGATTACTGTGGTCCTTACCGCCGGTCGCTCTGGCCATGGTTCATCTGCGCGTTACACTTCTATGGTGCCTGCTCTGTCTCGCGGCGCTCGTTCCACTGTCACCGGCACGGGCCGGACCGTTGTACGCCTGGGAGCCGCCGTCGCGACTCTCTGACCCTGCCACGAGCCCCATCGCCTTTGCACCTGATCTGACCGTAGATGGCGATGGCCGGCTCCACGTGATCTGGGGCAGCGTACTCAACCGTAATGACGAACGAACCAGGGTCGCTGACGCCCTCCTGTACCGCGCGCGTCTTGATGGAGTGTGGTCCACCGTCGAGCCGATCATGCTGCGGGAGCGTCGGTCTTCGGGTGACACCTCTTCCCCTCTGGCCAGCAACAACGCGCTGAACAATCCGCTCTTCGCCGTGCGCGGCAGACTTGTCAGCGCGCCTGATGCCAGGCTGCACATCGTCACCGGCGCCGATGGCAAGCTGCAGTACCTTCACACCCCCTGGGACGACGTGGTGCGCATGGCCCTGCTGCTCCCCCCTGCCGGTCTTGGTGAAGGGGGCGCCGCTTCGATCGCCAGCAGCCCTGACGGAACCCTCCACATTGCGTTTGCCGCTCCTGCGCGCCGATCCGGGCCTTCCGCAAGGCCCTGCGCCGCCTGCCAGGACGTGCGCTACCGCCGCTCCACCGATGGGGGCCTTACCTGGACGCGCGCCGAGAATCTCTCGCTGCTCGATGGCGCAAATCTCACTCCGCAGATCGGCGCCGATGATCTGGGTCAGATCCACCTGCTGTGGGAACATCAAGGCGCCGGGCCACCTGGCGGTGCAACCTTTCCGATCTACCGTCGTTCCCCTGATGGCGGGCAGAGTTGGCAAGCGCCCGTTCCGCTGGGCCTTCCCGACGACCTGCTCTCTCAAGTTACCCTCGGCATTGGACGCGCCGGACAGGTGCTTGCGATCTACGCCAGCGCCACATCCGGCAGCGTGTTGTTCCAGAGTTCGAACGACGGCGGGCGCACCTGGTCGCCACCTGGCCTGGTACCCGAAGTGACCAGTCCTGCCCTTACTGCCACCTCCGAGCGACGCTTTAGCCTGGCCGCTGATGGCGCCGGGCGCATGCACCTGCTCGCGATCGGAGTGGTAAGCACCACCGGCGACAACGAACAGCGGCTGTGGCACCTCACCTGGGACGGCCTGACCTGGTCGGCGCCCGAGGCGCTGACCGGCCCGGGCGCGGCGCCCCGGAGCCCGAGCCTGGTAGTGGAACGGGGCAATCGCCTCCACGCCGTCTGGATGACCACCGAAACCGATGGGGACCAGGGCGCACGCCAGACGATCTGGTACAGCAGCGCGCCTGTAGCGGCCCCTGAATGGGCGCCCCCGCCGACCTTTACCCCCATCCCTCGGCTACTCCCTACCCCCACCCCCATACCAACCCCCGTGCCCACACCAACCCCGCTACCGGACGAAAGCCGGAGCCAGCCGGTGATCGAAGGTCCGCCCCGCTGGGAAGCTGAAAGTCTCGAGAGCCTGTTCATGGCCCTGGCGCCGGTGCTGCTGATCATCGCCGTAGTCGCGTGGTGGTTCCTTCGCAATCGATAACGCTCGGGCAGATAAGAATCGTGTCAGTCAAAGAGGCGGGCAAATTTATATTTTGATTACACGCTTCTGGTATGCTCTCCTGCAGGACGTTGGACCGTTGCCCGCAGGGATGTCGCATGACCCGGTCACTTGCAACCCGCCGCCTGTCCCGCCGCCAGTTGCTCGGCGCTGCTACCGCCGCTGTAGCAAGTGCTACGCTTGGCGGCGCTGCGCTCACCTACGGGCTGGAAGAGCGTCCTCTTGCGGCCCCGCTTGCCGGGGCCACTGGCATGGCGCCCCCCTTATCTTCGGCCGTTCCTGTCCCTGAGGCCCCGCTGCTGGTGCTCACCAATCCGGCCGCCGATCCCGACTTCGGCGCCTACCTGATCGAGATCCTGCGTACCGAAGGCATGGCAACGCTACAAAGCGCGCCCCTCGAGCAGGTCGGGGCGGCGGAACTGGCCGGATTCTCCGTCGTGGTCCTCGCACCAGGGCCGGTACGTCATGATCAGGTCGCCCTGCTGCGCGACTACGTGGCGCGGGGCGGAGCACTCGTCGGCATCCGTCCCGATGCGAAGCTCGCCGGTCTGTTCGGGGTGCGCCCGCTGGGGGCCGCCGCGCCCGGCGATTATCTTCACATCCTCGCCAGCCTGGCGGAACTCGATGGTCTGGATGAAACCATTCTGCAACTCCACGGCCCCTACGACCGGCTGGCCCCCGACGGCGCACGTATCGTCGCCCACAGCGGCGCCGGCGATCCGCTGGTGACCCTGCACCGCTTCGGCGAAGGCATGACCGCCCTGTGGGCCTTCGACCTGGCGCGCTGCGTGGCCCTCATCCGGCAGGGCAACCCGGCCGCCGCGGGCCAGGAACGTGACGACCTGGAAGGTCTCCGCGCCACTGACCTCTTCGTGGACTGGATCGACCTCGATCGCATCAGCATACCCCAGGCCGATGAGCACCAGCGTCTGCTTGCCCGCATGATCGAAGAACTCGCGGCGGCTGGACCGCCGCTGCCCCGGCTGTGGTACTTCCCCGGCGGCGCGCCGGCGCTGATCGTCGCTACGGGCGATGCCCATGGTAGCCGCGTCAGCCACATTGAACAACTGATTCACCCGGTCGAGCAGCGCGGGGGCACGGTTTCGGTCTACTACACGCCGCCCCGCACCAGCACGCTCCGCCGGCTGGTCCGCAAGGCCCGCTGGAGCGTTGAGGAGATCCCTGTGCTGAGCGGGCTGTTCAAAGACGACGATCCCATCCCCTCGCCGGCGATTCTGGCAAAGTGGCGCGAACGCGGCCACGAGTTCGGGATGCACCCCTACGTTGAGGACGGTCTCGAAACCGGCTACAACCTGTACTGGAGCGAATTCATCAAGTATGGCTACGGGCCGCTGTCGCCCACCGTGCGTACCCACCGCATTCTCTGGTACGGCTGGGTGGACAACGCCTCCGTTCAGGCGCGCTACGGAGTGCGCATGAACCTCGATCATTACCACGCCGGCAGTGTCGTGCGCCGGGCCGATGGCACATGGGCCGCCGGTTACCTCAGCGGCGCCGGCCTGCCCATGCGTTTCGTCGACGAACGCGGGGCGTTACTCAGCGTCTACCAGCAACCCACGCACCTGGTTGACGAGCACCTGATGAGCGTCTTTGATACCGGTCACGAAGCCGGATTCGATGGCGCGACCGCGGCCACGGTCACCATCGCCCAGATCGCCGAGTGCGTGCGCCGCTACCCGGCGGCCCTGGGCCTGCAGTGCCACGTTGACCCGTTTCTGTTCGGCGGCGAGAAGGCGGCCAACGTTGGACACTGGCTCAATGAGAGTCTGGACTACGCCGTCGCTCACGGGATGCCGGTCCTCTCCGCGGAACGCTGGCTGGCCTTCACCGAGGCCAGGACCGCCGCGCGCGTTCTGCGCCTGACCTGGGAGGCGAACACCGGTCAACTCGCCTTCGAGCTTGGCTTCCCGGCCAATCCGGGCGGCACGGCCGCGGTGCTGCTTCCACTGCGCCACGGCAGGGCGACCCTGCGCGAGGTGCGCGTCAATGGCAGGGCTTCACGCCAGATCGAACGGCGCCTGGCCGGACGGCGCTACGCCCTGGTGACGGCGCCCTCAGGACGTTCGCAGATCGAAGCCGATTACGGCGCCCTGGGAGGTGCAGGTTCACGCCTGATGTGGTGATCTTGAAGCATTACATCCGGACGCCATCGCCCGCAGCGGACGATGGCGGCGCAAGAATCATCGCAGGGCTGATGCAAAGTCAGTTCCGGAAGAGGAGCCGATCACTGGCAGCGGCCATCGACCGCTGAAAGGCGGCAAGGTTGCTCAAGCCA
>DAOUDA010000023.1:0-12678 GCA_034431835.1 Chloroflexaceae bacterium
GGGGAAACCGGGTTTCCCCACGCCCCTCCCCTCAGGAGGGGCTGGGAGGGCGTAGCCCTCCCAGAAAAGGAATCGGACAACCAGGTTATCCGGATAAGCTCTAAGGGCGCGCGGCGCGCAAGACCCATCTCTTTGTAGCAGGCGACGGGGTTGCGGCGAGAAAACAACCCGCAACGCCGCGGTAAGGAACGGCTACAGAGCCACACAACCAATCCGGGCGCATGTGATGGGGACGGCGCTCGCCAGGTAGGGCCGAAGCGCTGGCCGCGCCAAAGCCTCGGCCCAACACCGAGCGCAACCCGGCAACAAAGCTCGGCCGGAGGACGCGGCGAGCATGCGCGAGGGAAAGCAGGGTCAGGGAAGGCCCTTTCCAACCCGCCCCGACGTTCCTACATCAACCCCAGGGCCTGGCGCTTCATGTAGGCCAGGATGGCGCCGATGCCGTTGAGTCGCTGGGGGCTGAGGATCTGGTGCAGGCCCATCTCGACGAAAAAATTCGCCGGCACGGCCAGCACCTCGGCGGGGGTGGCGCCGCGCAGCCCTTCGGCGAGCAGCGAGGCATAGCCGCGGGTCGTGGGGGCCTCGGGGGGCACATCGAAGTGAAACACCAGCCCTTCACCCTGGCGTTCGGTGTGCAGGAACACGGGACTGGCGCACTCATCGACCTGTTCCATGCCTGCCCGCCCGCGTAAGTGCTCGGGCAGCGGGGGCAGCCGGTCGGCGTACTCGAGCATCAACTCGAGCTTCTCGTTCCGGTCGCAGCCCTTGAACTCCTCGATAATCGCCTGGAGGCGCGGCGGGATGGCGCTGGTCTCGGTCATGGCTCAATCAATCTGCAGAATGTAGCCCTTGCCGCGCACGTTGAGCAGATAGCGGGGCGTGCTCGGGTCCGGCTCGATCTTCTGGCGCAGGTGGTGGATATGGGGTTTGATCAACTCGCCTGCTTCCATATCGCTGGCCTCGTAACCCTGGGCGCAGCGCACCAGTTGGGTGTACGAGAGCATCTGCCCGGCGTGCTCGGCCAGACACAGCAGGAGGCGGAACTCCGTCGGGGTAAGGTTGAGCGAGCGACCGCCGAGGGTGGCCGTCTGGTGCCAGGTGTCGAGTTGCAACTGGCCAATGGTCAACTGGCGCTCGCTATTCGGGGTGCTGGTAGCCGTGGCCGGCGGGGTTGCCGGCGCGGGACCGGGCTGGGCGCCACCGATCAGTTGATCGAGCGGCTCTGGCACCGGGCCGCCGCCGGTGAGCGCCTGGGCCGCCGCGCTGATCGCCGAGATCAGCGCGGACTGGCGCAAACGCCTGGCCCGCTCGGCCAGACCTGCCGCGACCCGCTCGAGGATCTGTTCCGGATCACTGGTCTTCAACATGTAGTCGAAGATGCCCTGGTGCATCCCTTCGATCGCCGTCTCGAGCGAACCATGCCCGGTCAGCACGATCACCATCGTATCCAGGTTACGCTGGCGGAGGGCCTCGACCACCTGAATACCGTTGATCCCGGGCATCTGCAAATCAACCAGCATGAGATCGAAGCGCTGGCGGTCGAACAGCGCGACTGCCTCTTCGCCGGTGGCCGCGGCGGTTACCACGTAGCCCGCGCGACTCAACAGGGCGCTCAAGGTCAGGCGGATATTCTGTTCGTCATCAACGACAAGGACCTGGGCAGGCTGACTCATGCTGTTTGCGCTCCGTGCCGAAAAGCACTATAGTTGGGACATCTGGCATTGCAGGCATTATAGCGCGCCGATCTTCAGGGTGTCAACGTGAGGCGCATCCGGCGTTCCAGCGCCGTCCGCTCCTCCTGACCGATGCGGAGATAATGGTATGGGCGAGTTGGAGACCCTTCGGGCCCGGGTGGCGGAGTTGCAGGCACGGTTGCGGGAAGCCGAGTCCCGTGCCGAACAACTGGCGTGCGAGGTCGAGTTACAGCACAATCGGGCCGTTCACCTGCAGACGCGGCTGAGCGCCATCCTCTCGATCTCTGCGGCGTTGCTGCTGAGCCGCGATGTTGACGCGATAGTACAACTGGTGGTCAACGAGGCGGTACATCTGTTTCCGGGCACCAGCGCGGCCCACCTCTACCTGATGGACGGCGACAGCGAAAGCCTGACGCTGTGCGCCGGCGGCAACGCGCATACCTGCGGCCAGATGGTTGGCCTGGCCAGTCTGGCGGTGCTCTCGCCCCGCGCGATGTTACTGGTCGGTCCGGAACTGGAGCTCGCCTTCGATCAGTTGAGCGACGCCGACCGTGAGGCGCTGCGGGGGCTGCTGCCGCACTGGCCGCCCTCGAGCGCCCTGATCACGCCCCTGCGGCTGGAAACTCAGCGTCTGGGGGCCCTGGTGCTCTACGGCGGCGTCAATGCTCACCTGTACCATCCGCGCGACCTGCCCTTCGTGCAGGCCCTCGGCGACCTGACCGCCATCGCGATCGACGAAGTCACGCAGCGCGCGCGGGCCGCCGCGCTCCAGCGTGACCTGGCCATCACGCAATCGCTCCATGCCGAGGCGCAGGCGCGCCTCAACACCGCGCAGGCCCAGTTGCTCCAGAGCGCCAAGCTGGCCGCGGTCGGCGAACTCTCCGCCTCCGTCGCCCACGAGATCAACAACCCGCTCTACGCCGCTCGTAACAGCCTCTACCTGATCGAGCAGGATCTGCCGCCCGATGCGCCACAACGCGGCTACCTTTCGATCGCCCAGCAAGAACTCGGGCGCATTGCCCGCATTATTACCCGCATGCGCGATTTCTACCGGCCCTCGCGCTCCGAACTTGCCAGCACCAACATCAACAGCATCCTCCGCGAAACGCTCGAACTGGTGCAGACGCACCTGCGCCACGGCCGCATCACCACTACCACCAACTTCGACCCCGATCTCCCCCTGACCGTAGCCCATGCCGATCAACTGCGACAGGTGTTTCTTAACATTATCCTCAACGCCTGTGATGCCATGCCCCGCGGCGGCGAACTGCGGGTGACCACCCAGTTGATCAAGGCGCGCCAGGAGGCGCCCGATACGATCGGGGTGATCATCAGCGACACCGGCGTTGGCATCGCTCCCGAGCATCGCCCGCACCTCTTCGAGCCGTTCTACACCACCAAGCCTCAGGGCACCGGCCTCGGGCTGGCCATCAGCGCCCACATCGTCACCCAGCACGGCGGGCGCATCACCGTCGAAAGCGAAGTGGGCAAAGGCACCACCTTCACCATTCTCCTCCCCGTCAACAGCGATCCCCAGGAACCACCCGCGGCCTGATGGCGATGGTGGTTCGGGCCAGGGCACGGCGGGGCGCTCCGTATGGACGCCCCGGGCGGGCGTTTTTGGCCTGCGCGCGCCCGGCGCGCAGAGGCGGCAGGGCCCGAAGAAACTGGATTTCCCCACGTTCATGGTAGTTGACAGGCGCCGTTATTTCGCATCTGGGCGCTGTAGAGACCAATTCTCGCGTAATGTTTCACAAGTTGTTGCTTCGCCACTAGTAGTTGTCACCTCGTCCCATCACAGGCAGCGGTGAGACTGCTACGATAGGAGCGATCGACCGGCGAGAGTTGTAGCCCTGATCCTGTGCGCCGGAGGAGTGATCGCACCATGCCACCGAGGCAGATCTACATTGTTGATGACGATCCCATTGCCGCGCTGATCACCCAGCGCGGGCTGCAAACGTTGCTGGGTGAGCAATTCACCATCACGGTGGCTCCCTCCCCAAATGCGGCCTGGCTGGCCTGTGCCGATGGTCGGGTGGATCTTTTGATCGTCGACCCAAGCCCCTATCTGAGCGGGGTCATCTCGCTGGTACGGGCGGTACGGACCTTTCGCCCGTCCATTCCCGTGCTGGTGCTCACGGCCTACGATACGCCCGGGCTGCGCGCCAAAATGCGCGACCTCGGCGTGGATAAGTATGTCGCAAAACCGATCGATCTGCACGACCTCTTGCCGGTGGTGACCAGCGCCCTGGCATCGCTCCCGCCTCGCCTTTCCCCCGGCCCCTCCCTCGCCACCATCAGCGCCGGTCTCGTCCACGGAAAATAATCCGGGCTCACGCAAGGTCGCACAAACCTGTCAGGTGGGGCCTTTCGGGCCAGCGCCTGCTAACCGGCCAGCCGCATTGCCAGACCTGACAGGTTTCGATCCGCGCAAGCCCCGGGAACGTAGCCGCTTCGCGCCCATACGCATCGCTCTGTGGTATGATGGGTGCAGGGCATCGAAGAGGCTACTATGCGTGGATTCCGTTTTGACTGGCGCTGGCTGGCGCTCATCGGCCTGATCGCCATCCTGGCGAATGCCCGATCCCTTCCCTGGTTCGTCACCGCCCTGGCCCTGGGTGTGCCCGGCGGTTATCTGCTTATGCTGGCATGGCGCGCCTGGGAGGGCGCCGGTGGCCGGGGTGGCGACAACGGCCGCCGCGTCACCTACTGGCGGGGCCAGCGCATTGAAATGCACGGACCTCCCCGCCGCGTTCGCCCGGAGACCTGGAGCGCGATTGCGCCGATCCTGATCTATGGCATCGGGGGGCTGGTCCTTGTCCTCGCCGCGCTCGCGGTGGCGGCGCGGGCGCTGTAATGCCGGATCAGGTCCGGAAGAGCCCTGCGCCACTGCCTCTCCCTTCAGGCAGTGGCGCGGGGAAACCCGGGTAGGGGCGGTTCGCGAACCGCCCCTACCCCGACCTCCCGGCAGGGGAGCGGGGAAACCCGGTCCTCCCTACCTGTTGCATGAACCGCTTCCTGCAAGGACGTAGCCCTCCCGCCATGCAGGGTCCTGGAGATGGGGGCAAGCACACCGACCACGAATCCACAGGGGTGACGCCTCGCGGCGCCACCCCTGTGGAGAGAGGAGAAGGAGATATGCAGAGTATACCACCTTTTGTTACGCCGTGGTGTGTTCCAGATTACAAATTCCATAACCCTGGCTTAATCTTTTGCAACGAGGCTTAATCAAATGCCCTTCATGGACGGCCTGCTCCAGCGCAGGCGGTTGACCACCGCGCGCCAGGACGAACTCCTGGCCGAACTGCGCGGCCTGCTCGATAGTCTCGACGCGGCCTTTGCGCGCTTCGGCGCCGATGTTGACCCCGGTGACCGGCGGGCCCTGCGCGAGACGATCGATCACCTGGAGGAGCTCTTTCTGATCGTGATCGCCGGGGAGTTCAACTCCGGCAAGTCGAGTTTTCTCAATGCCCTCCTTGGCGAGCAGATCCTCCCCGAAGGGGTGACGCCGACGACCGATACGATCACGCTGCTCCAGTACGGCGAAGAGGTGAGCAGCGTGCTGCGGTCCGGCGGCCTGCGCGTCACCACCTACCCTGCTGAGGTGCTGCGCCAGCTCAGCATTGTGGATACGCCAGGAACCAATGCGGTCATCCGCCACCATGAACAGTTGACGCGCCAGTTCATTCCCCGGGCCGATCTGGTCCTGTTTACCACCTCGGCCGACCGCCCGTTCACCGAGAGTGAGCGCGGCTTCCTGGAGTTGATCAAGGAGTGGGGCAAGAAAATTGTCATTGTGCTGAACAAGATCGACATCCTCAGCCCCGAGGAACTCGAGCAGGTGCTTGGCTTCATCAGTACGAACAGCCGCGCGCTCCTCGGTCTGACGCCGGAGATCTTTCCCGTCTCGGCGCGCCAGGCCATGCGCGCGCGCCAGCAGGATGGCGAGGAACGCGAGCGTCTGTGGGCCGCCAGCCGCTTCGGCGAGGTCGAGCATTACATCATCAACACCCTCGATGAAGAGACCCGCGTCCGCCTCAAGCTGCTCTCGCCCCTCGGCGTGGCCCAGAAGCTGACCGGGGCCTACCTGGGCCTCACCGAGAACCGCCTGGCCACTCTCCGCGAGGACCTGGCCACCCTCGATAATGTCGAACAGCAACTCGGGCTGTTCAAGGACGATCTGCGGCACGACCTGAAGTACTACCTCGGCGAGATCGACCAGATTTTCGAGGATCTCGTCCAGCGCGGCGAGGCCTTCTTCGACGAGCATATCCGCCTGAGCCAGTTGCCCGTGCTGATGAACGGCGAGCGCCTGCGGGCCATGTTCGAGCAAGAGGTGCTCGGCGACCTCGACCAGCAGATTGACCAGAAAGTCAACACCATTGTGGACTGGATGGTCGAGAAGAACCTGCGCCTGCAACAGAGCGTGGACGAGTACATCAAGCGCCGGGCCGGCCAGCACAGCGAGAAGCTGATCGGCAGCGTGGGCGGCAGCTTCGAGTACAACCGGCGCGCGTTGCTGGATACCGTGGGCCGGGCAGCCACCGAGGTGGTCGCGAGCTACGACAAGCAGGCCGCCTCGGCCGAACTGGCCGACGAGGTGCGCTCTTCGATTGCCGCGACGGCGATCACCGAGGTGGGCGCCGTGGGCCTGGGCGCGATTGTCGTGGCCCTGGCCCACGCCGTCTGGCTCGATTTTACCGGCATTCTGGCCGCGACGGCGGTGGCCCTGGGGGGCTTCGCGCTCTTGCCGGCCAAGAAGCGGCAGGCCAAAAGGTCCCTGCGCGAGCGCGTCGAGAGCATGCGCGGGCAGTTGCGCGCAAGTGTGGAGCGACAGTTCGAGCGCGAGGTGGACCGCTCGGTCGGCCAGATCCGCGAGCGCAACGCCCCCTTCACGCGGTTCGTGCGCGCCCAGCAGGGCCAACTGAGCGAGTTGCAACAGAAGTTCGCCGAAATTGACACCGGGCTGGGACGGCTACGTAAGGAAATTGAGGGGTAGATCGCACGGTCTCACCGCATCTTTGGGCGCGCCCCTGCCTCCGGTGTTCGCTGGTTCTGGCGTCCAGGACGCCAGAACCAGCGAACAAAACACCTCATCGGGCGGCGTAGCCGCCCCCAGCCCCACGAGCGGGTACGCAACGGCCCGCACAGCGAAACCCGGCGCGCCCTCCCCCGTCTCAGAACCTGTTCCCAACCTTTCAATTCGGTGAGAAAAGTTGACAGAGCCACCGCCCAACGCTACCCTGTAGGGGCACGCGAGTATTTGCCCCTGCGCGCAGGTTGAACGGGCTATGCTGGACCCTGGCTGATTATGGATCTTTCACGTCTCTGGGCGCGGCTCAATCCCCTGACCTCGCCCTTTGCGTTGATCGACATTCTGGTGGTTGCGCTGCTCGTCTACTGGCTGCTGGGCATCGTGCGCGGCACCCGGGCGGTGCAACTGCTGCGCGGAATCGGCATTGTGCTGGCATTGACCATCTTCGTGGGCACGGTTGCGCGCGATCAACTTCAGACGCTCTCCTGGCTGCTCAGCACGATTGTCACGCCGGCCTTGATCGTCGGTGTGCCGGTGCTGTTTCAGCCGGAACTGCGGCGCGCCCTGGAGTCGCTGGGGCGCTCCAGCGAACTGCTCAGCCGGCCCCTCTCCGGGGCCAACCGTTCCGAACTGCTCGAAACCATCAACAGCATCAGCCGGGCGGCCATCCAACTCTCGCAGCAAGGGGTCGGCGCGTTGATCGTGATCGAGCGCAGTTCACGGTTGCAGGAGTACGCCGAACGGGGGGTCATCCTTGACTCGCGGATCTCGACCGCCCTGTTGTTGAACATTTTCTACCCCAATGCGCCTTTGCACGATATGGCGGTGATTGTGCGCGGCAATCGCATTCTCGCCGCGAATGTGGTGCTGCCGCTCAGTGAAGATGTGATCGGTCCGCGACGCTACGGAACGCGCCACCGGGCCGCCAAGGGGATCAGTGAGCAGACCGATGCGCTGGCCGTGGTGGTCTCGGAGGAGACCGGGGCGATCTCGCTGGTGCAGGACGGGCGCATGGCCAGTTATCTGACCGAAGCGCGGCTCCGCACCATGCTCGCCGGATTGCTGAGCGTGCCGCTCGAAGCCGAGGGGAAGTAACTTTTATAGCGGAGGCTCGGAAGGGCGCGCACCCCCGCCGAACGTTCTGGAAGTGCGCGCGTGGCGCGCTAATGAGGCAGGCGAGGCTCGACGGGCCTGCGCCCCTCCAAAAGCCCGGCCGAGCGAGAGTAACATCGAAACCTGTTCATCATGGGTGTGAGGCGGGATGTCTAGCTTTCGCGCCACGCTCTTGCGGGTCACGCTGTCGGTCGGCCTCAGTTTTTCCCTCTGGGCCTTCGTCTCGTTCAGCCAGAACCCCGAAGAGAGTGTGACCTTTCCTGATTTGCCACTGGAGGCCACCGGCCTGGAAGAAGGTCTGGTTATTGTTGACACCAATGGCGTGCCAACCCAGGCGTTACCACAGGTAGACGTGGCGCTGGTGACCGACCGTCGCCAACTGGCGCAGTTGCGGCCGGTGGACGTGCGCGCGGTGATCGATCTTAGCGATCTGGGGCCGGGCGATCATATCGTGCCGGTAAATGTGCGACCAACTCGCAACAATATCTCCTTTACTCCTCGCCTCGTCGATCCGTCGTCGGTGCCCATCCGTCTGGAACAACTCAGCGTTCGCCAGGCGCCGATTAATCTCCAGGTGCAAGGCAACCTGCCCTTCAGCTTCGAGCGCGGTGAGCCGAAGATCACCTACGCCGGACAGCCGATCGAACTGGTGGAGGTACGGGGGCCGTTGAGCCGGGTGGAGCGGGTGATCGCCGCGGTGGCCACGGCGAATATCGAGCAGTTGCGGGCCACGTATCTGGCGCCCCTGGGCCTTACGGCAATGGACGTGCGCGGGCAACCCGTGGAGGGGGTGCAACTCGCCCCCGCGACGGTAACCGTGGAGATCCCGATTAAACCCGTCGTGGGGCTAAAACTCGTGCCGGTACAACCCACCGTGGTTGGTCTACCAGCGCCTGGCTATGTGATTGTCGGCGTAACCGTCAACCCGCCGCTGATCGCCGTAGCCGGCAGTTCCGGGCCGCTCGATCTGGTGGACGTGCTCCGCACCGAGCCGATCAATGTCAGCGGCGCCCGCGCATTGGTGGAGCAAACGGCGCCGATCATCTTCCCCGAGGGCACCTCGCCTCGCGAAGGCGAACCGGATCAGGTTCGGGTCACGGTGCAAGTGGCGCCAGTGAGCCTGCCCCTGCAGATCCAGTTGCCGGCCCCGGTGACGCTGGCCGGCCTTGCGCCAGGGTTGCAGGCCAGTGTGAATCCGCCAGCGCTTGAGTTGACCCTGGCAGGCACGAGCCAGGCGCTGGCCACGTTGAGCCAGTCGCCGCTGCGGGCGGTCGTTGATGTGAGCGGTCTTGGCCCCGGCGGCTACCGGTTGCCGGTCCGCGTAGATTTGCCGCCAGGCGTCAGTTTGAGCGAGACGCCGCCGGAGGTCCAGGTCACGCTACGGTTCCCGCTTGCGCCCACGACCACGCCCGAGCCTGGCGGCCTCGAAGCGACGCCCACCCCGGAGCCAGGCGCCACGCCCGCGCCGGGCGTCACCCCGGAGCCGGGCGCCACCCCGGAGGTGACGCCGACGCCGCCGTAGGGCCGAAGCATCGGCTGCGCTGATGCTACCAGGCGATAGTGGAGATGATGCAAAGACCTGACCGGTAGGCGCACGGGCCATCCCTGTGCCCGTCGCGGAGTACGGGCGCCTACCGGTCAGGTCGCACATACAGTCTCTTTTCCATTGTTTGGCGCCTTCGGCCCTACGGCGGCGTCGGCGCCGCGCGCCCCAATGCCGGACGTGTTCACATCTACCGAACATGTTCACACCGCGGAGGGCGCGGAGGGTCGCAAAGGGCTTCAAAATGCTCATCCTCTGCGTGCTGTGCGGTAGATCTGAACACGTTCCCAATGCCGGCGGTTTGACACCCTCCCAGGGCCGTGTTAGAGTCGCGCGTATCTGCGATATTTCTCACACAGTGCAGGCGCCGGTCCGCGCAGCCAGGCGCGGGGTCAACCGGCATAGGTTGGTGGGTCAGGGTAAGCAGGACGAGATGCACAGCACGCGAAGGAGAGAGCCGTGAGCGAGCGATTGGGAACCCCTGAGCGTCCGTTGCGGGTTGCAATTGTCGGCGCGGGCCCCGCCGGGTTTTATGCCGCTGAGGCCCTGCTCAAGCAGAAAGATCTCGCTTGTCGGATAGACTTCTTCAACCGGCTGCCTACTCCGTACGGGCTGGTGCGCGAGGGCGTTGCGCCCGATCACCAGTCGATCAAGTCGGTGACGCGGGTGTACGATAAACTCGCCGCCGCGTCCAACGTGCGTTACTTCGGGAACGTGACCTTTGGCAGGGATGTACTGCACGAGGATCTCCGCCGGCACTACGACCAGATCATCTACGCCGTGGGCGCCCAGTCGGATCGCAAGATGGGCATTCCCGGCGAGGATCTGCAGGGGAGCATGCCGGCCACGATCTTCGTCGGCTGGTACAACGGTCATCCCGATTACCGCGACCTGCCGATCGATCTCTCCTGTGAGCGGGTGCTGGTGGTGGGCAATGGCAATGTGGCGATGGATGTGACGCGCATTCTGGTGAGCGACCCTGAAGAACTGGCCAAAACCGACATTGCCGATCACGCCCTGGAGGTGCTGCGGGCGAGCAAGGTGCGCGAGGTGGTGATGCTGGGTCGCCGCGGGCCGGCGCAGGCAGCCTTTACCAATCCCGAGTTGAAAGAGTTCGGCGAACTGCCCGGCGTGGATGTGATTGTTGATCCCGCCGATCTTGAGCTTGACCCGTTGAGCGAGGCCAGCCTGGCCGAAGATAAGACCGCGGCGAAGAATGTCGAAATGCTACGGGCCTACGCCGCCCGGGGGAGCACCGGCGCGCCGCGGCGCATCGTGATGCGCTTCCTGGTTTCGCCGGTAGAGGTGATCGGTAAGGACGGTCGGGTCGCCGCGGTGCGCATCGAGCGCAACCAGTTGTTCCAGGCGCCCGATGGGAGCCTGCGTCCCAGAGGCACCGGCGTGTACGAGACGATCGAGTGCGGCATGATCCTTCGCTCAGTAGGCTACAAGGGCGTGCCGCTGCCCGGCGTGCCCTACGATCAGGCCACCGGCACCATCCCCAATCGCGGCGGGCGGGTGATCGATCCCGCCACCGGTGAACCGGCGCCCGGCGAGTACGTGGTCGGCTGGGCCAAGCGCGGCCCCTCGGGGGTGATCGGCACCAACAAGCCCGATGCCGCCGCTACGGTTGCCCTGATGCTGGAAGATGCGCCGCACTTGACCCCGGCGCCCGGCGATGGCGACATCGAGACCCTGCTGCGCGAGCGCGGCGTGGATTTTGTGAGCTACGCCGACTGGAAGACGCTCGATACCCACGAGACCAGCCAGGGCGCGGCCCAGGGTCGCCCGCGCGTGAAGGTCACGCGGGTGGACGAGATGATGGACATTATTCACGCCGGGCGGCAGAAATAAGCGGGCGAGACCTCGTGGTTCTGTAAGACGTCCATGTTCAGATTTACCGCAGAGCACGCAGAGGAACGGAGAGGATGAGCTTTTTGAAGCCCTTTGCGCCTCTCTGCACCCTCTGCGGTGTGAACGTGTTCGGTAGATGTGAACACGATCTTAAAGAGCCATGAGGTCTCCCCGCTCCCTTCATCCCCACGATGCGTATCGTCATGCTGGCGCCGTTCGGCATTCGTCCCAAGGGGACGCTGCTGGCGCGTATGTTGCCGCTGGCCCGCGCCCTCACCCGTCGCGGTTACGCGGTAAGCATCGTGGCGCCCCCGGTGCACAACCCGGAGGATGCCGGTACGCGCGTGGCGCACGACGGCGTGCCGGTTGTCCACACGCCGCCCCTCGCCCCCGGGCTCGCCGGGGCGCTGCGGCAGACCGGCGCCATGCTGCGCCAGGCCCTGGCCGAGCGGCCCGACCTGCTGCACCTCTTCAAGCCGCGGGGCTTTGGCGGCCTGGCGGCGCTCTTCGCCCGCGCGCTGCGGCCCGCCCTGCCCCTCGTCGTGGACGCCGATGATTGGGAGGGGTGGGGTGGCTGGAACGACCTGCTGCCCTACCCGGCCTACGCCAAACGCCTCTTCGCCTGGCAGGAACGCGACCTGCCCCGCCGCGCCGCCGCGGTGACGGTCGCCAGCCGCACCCTCGAGAGCCTGGTCTGGGCCATGGGCGTCGCGCCGGCGCGGGTCTTCTACCTGCCCAACGGTCCGGCCACACCCCTGGCGCCGCTCGCGCGCGATGTGGACGGCGCGGCGTCGCCGGCCCTGGTCCTCTACACCCGCTTCTGGGAGGTGGACATGGCGGAACTGGCCGCGGCGCTGGCGGCCATGCACCTGCAGCGCCCCGACGCCCGGCTGATCGTGGTCGGCAGGGGCGAACGGGGCGAGGAGCGGGAACTGCGCGCCCGCGCCGAACGCGCCGGTTTCGCCGCAATGCTCGACGAGCGGGGGTGGCTCGACCCGGCACAGATCCCGGCGGCCCTGGCCGAGGCCGAGATCGCCCTGGCGCCCGCCCGCGACACCCTGATCAACCGCGCCCGTTGCTCGGCCAAGCTGCTCGAACTGCTCGGCGCCGGGCTGGCAGTGGTGGCGAGCGACGTGGGCGAGGCGCGCGGGTTCATCGAGCACGAACGCAGCGGCCTGCTCGTACCCCCGGGCAACCCGGGCGCCCTTGCCGCCGCCGCCCTGCGCCTGCTCGACGACCCGGCCCTGCGCGCGCGCCTCGCCGCCGGGGGGCGCCAGGCAGCGGCGCGCTATGCCTGGGAGAACCTGGCGAACGTGGCGGAGCGGGCCTACGCTGTTGCAGGGAGGTGAGAACCGATACGGCGATCGCGCCTCCATTCCTGTGGGGAGGGGCGCGGGGAGGGGCCGCCTCCCCGCAAAAAACGTTCCGCCCGCCGCGGC
>DAOUDA010000024.1:0-21247 GCA_034431835.1 Chloroflexaceae bacterium
GCGTAGGCCGGAGCCTTAGCCCACTTGTTGGTGTTGGCAGTTGTTGCCTTGCCCCTTTAACGTGACTGGGCGGCACGGCCTGCAATCTACGGCCTTCACTCCCTGTCGATACCAGAGCATCCCCATGCGTTATCCTTATTATATCGCTTCGCCGGTCGGCGTCAATGCGACGTTTGATGGAGTTGTGTTAGACTTATGAAAAGTGGGGCGCTCGGGGCGCCCCGCGCCCCCGCACGCTGGCGCGGCTCGCGCCCCCGGCGCCGGGTGCAAGGCGGGGAAACTGGGTTTCCCCATACCCCTGCCCGCTGGCGCGGCTCGCGCCCCGGCGCCGGTTCGTTCAGCTCCCCAACCCTCCCCCGCTGGGGGAGAGCGCCCTGCTCCTCCCCCCAACGGGGGGAGGCTGGGAGGGGGGCAGAAATGCAAGGAAACGCAGTTCACAGATTATTATACCTCTCGCTCAATGCAATGGCGGACACGCACATCCTGGATCCTCGCGCGCGGCTCGTGCGCCTCCGCAGTCGCCTGCTGGGGGTGACGAAGCGCTTCTATGTCTACCTGCCGCCGGAGTACGCCGTGGAGCGCCGGCGCCGCTTTCCGGCGCTCTTTTTGCTCCGCGGTCACGAGCGTGAGTGGATCAATCCGCACGAGGACCAGAGCCGCGGCGGGACGACGGCGATCGATGTTTATGAGCGGCTGCGCGCCAGCGGGGCGGTGGGGCCGCTGATCCTGGTCATGCCCGGCCTGGCCAGCGACGACAACCGCATCCCCGGTCTGCTCACCGACTTTCGCTGCCCCGGCTGCGCCCCGCCACGCGCGGCGGGCCTCGGCAGTGGCCTGTTTCAGCGGTTCTTCTTCGAGGAACTGCTGCCGGCGATTGACGCGCGCCTGCGCACCCTGCCCGGCGCCCGCGCCATCGCCGGCTTTTCCCTCGGCGGCTACATGGCGGTCAAAGCCGCCGCGCTGCGCCCCGAGTTGTTCGTCAGCGTCGGGGCCTTCGACGGCTCCTTTCCCTACGCCAGCGACGCCGGGGCCAGCGCCCGCTTCAGCGATACGCTCTTCACCCAACCGATGTTCGACCCGGCCCTCGGCCTGCCCCGCGACCCGGAGCACCTCAGCGCCAACAATCCGGTCTGCCTCCTGTCGCGGGCCGATCGCGCCGCCCTGCGCCGCATCACCTGGATCGTCCAGTACGGCCCTGAACAACTGGAACCCTGGGGATCCAACTTTTACCGCGGTGAATACCTGGTGCGGGTCCTGCGGAGCCTGGGCATCGAAAACGCCGCCCCCGTCGCGGCCCTGCCCGATGGCGAGCATACCTGGCGCGCCGCCGACCGGCACATCGAGCAGACCCTGCCGCTCCACTGGCAGGCCCTGGCGCGGGCGATGTAGGCGTCAGGGTGGCCGGTGGGGAAGTGGGGAGGTGGGGAGCCAGGGTGTCTGGAAATGTCCTGAACAACGCCTATGCCTGTGGATAAAACCCCCAATCCGCCCGACATCGCCGCCGCGCTGCGCAGCGTGCGCTGGCCCCTGGCGGCGATCATCGGGCTGATCTTCGCCCTCACGCGGCTGGGGGAGACGGCGCTGGTCGGCCTGCGCCCCACGACGCCGCTCATCAGCGCCCTTGACCCGCTCTTCTGGGGCGTGCTGGCGGCGGTCGCGGTGTGGGGCGTGCTGAGTTGGGCCGCCGGGCAGGAGCGGCGTTACCGCACCGCCGAGCGCCGCATGCTCGATGAGCTGCAACTGGCCCACCAGCGCCTCCAGGTGCTCTACGAACTCAACCAGCGCATCGCCAGCAGCGCCACCCTCGACGAAGTGCTGGATTACGCCGTCACCCTGCCGGGCGAACTCGTCGGGGCGCGCGCCGCGGCGGTGATCCTCTACGATGAGCAGGGCAGGGCCTTCATTGCCCGCAGCAGCGGGTTGACGGAAGAGCAACTGGCCGCGGCCCGCTCCGCCGTGGGCCTGCAGCTCGACCAGCCGCCTCCCCGGAAGCCCGAGACGCCCACGCCCCGCGGACCGATGCCCGCCGATCTGCGTGGATGCCTGATCCTGCCGCTTGCCGAAGGCGACGATGCGCCGGTCGGCTGGATCGAGTGCTACCTGAGCGATCTTCGCGACCTGGCCAGCGAGGCCTCCGGCGCCCTGGCACCCGAATTGACCTCGCTCCTGATAACCGTCTGCGGGGAGATCGCCGAGGCGGTGCAGGGCAGCCGCCGCCGCGCCCGCGAGATCGCCAGCCTGGTGGCCCTCGAACAGGCCATCACTGCCGAACGCACACGCATCGCCCGCGATCTGCACGATGGCGTCGCCCAGAGCCTGGCCTTCCTGCGCATGCGGGTGGCCCTGTGGGAGGACTGGCTGGAGCAGGAGCCGGAACGCCTGCGCGAGGAGTTCGAGGCGCTCAAGGCCAATCTCCGCCGCCAGATCGAAGAACTGCGCCGGGCCATTTTCGCCCTGCGACCCATCGAACTCAGCCAGCTTGGCTTCGCCGGGGCGCTGCGCCGCTTCGTGAGCGAGTTTGCCGATCAGCAGGACTGGGATCTGGAACTGGAGTTGAGCGATCTGCCGCCCGATCTGCCCTATGCCCTTGAACTGGCGGCCTTTCGCTTCGTGCAAGAGGCCCTCAACAATGCCGCCAAACACGCCAATGCCCGCCACGTGGTGGTGGCCCTCCGCGTGGTGGACGGCGGGCTGCAGATCGTCGTGCGCGACGACGGCGTAGGCTTCGACCCCGGGGCGCAGGGCGAACTGCCCGGCGCCCGTCTGGGCCTGCGGCAGATGCGCGAACGGGCCGCCACCCTCGACGGGCGATTGACCATTCTCTCACGGCCCGGCCAGGGCGCCGAGGTGCGGGTCTGGCTGCCGCTGCGCTACGCGCGCGAGTCCGCAGCCACCTCGCTCCGCGCATAGGCCAGGGCCGCGCCAAGGTCGGCCACGGTGATAATCTCGCCGAGGCTGGTGTTGAGGCCAACCAGGGTCTGGGCGACAGCGGCACGAATGCCGCTGACCACCGTGCGCGCGCCGAGCAACCGGATTGCCACCGCGGTATCGATCAACGCCTTCGCAACCTCCGTATCGATCATGGTAATTCCGGTCATGTCGAGGATCACCACCTGCGTCCGGTGATCGGTGACCATCTCGAGAATGCGCCGGCGCAACGCCCCGGCCCGCCAGCTATCGAGATTGCCCACCAGCGGCGCCAGCAACACCTGATCGTCCACCACCAGCACCGGCAGTTCCAGGGTCTTCACCAGTTCGAGCAGGCGCTGCTGTTCGGAAGCGCGCTGCTCGATCTCCTGGCGCGCTGCCTCGGAAGCCTCGCGCGCCGCCTCGGCCTCACTGGCGCGCTGGTCGGCGATGCCCAGCGCGATGAGTTGCGCGATCCCTATCCGATCGGCGACGACCCATACCGCGATGATCAGGACAGCGATGTTACTTGCGTGGAAGTAGCGTAGAAAAACGGATGGGATTTGCGATATGGTTTCTAACGGTCCAAGGATAACGATCAGGCACCCCAGGACGACGCAAAAGACGGCGGTAGCAATGGTGAACAGGCGCTGGTTGCTCAGACTCACGAGCATGACCACCACCACCAGAAAGGGCGCCACGGTGAGACGGAGTTCTGGCAGCCAGATCGCGACGATGATCTCGTTGACGACGATGCTCAGCGTGAATGGCAGCACCATTTGCCAGATCGGGCGCTCCCGCAACAGTGCGGTCAGACCACTGCCGACAATACCGGTAAAGGTAATACCCAGGACGACAGGCGCGAAGAAGCTGGGATTGAACACATAGAACGACAGAACCAGCAGGAATAATAAAACACAGCTCCCCCCTGTCCAGAGTGCGACACTTATGATAATCCGCCGCTGAAGTTGTTCGAGATAGGCACGCGATGACGTCATACCGGCTCCTCGTGGCTGGGAGGTTCGTTTTTAAGACGCGCTCCGCCAAGAAACCCTACACCTGAGAGGCCTCACTGGTTCGGAACATCCCGATGATCTGATGCCCACGTTGTTCACTATACCCCTATCCCTTACCGCAACCGTACCACAAACCGGTACTCATGAGCACTTGAGCGATGCACAAGTGGACCTTACACTGACGATCGCGTGTAGTGAAGACATCGTCCAACGTTCCAGGAGGTCGCAATGAACGCTACGGCCCTGTTACACGCATTCGTTCGTCTCCGCTGGCTTGAAGCCATCCGCTCCGAGGCCATCCTGCACTGGAAGTTCAATCGGTACGACATCGCGGCTACATTCATTCCGGGTCTGCTGTTTGTTCTGACTGCCTGGCACAGTCATCAGCCAGACTGGAGCGCGTTGCCGGGCTGGCTGCTCTGGGGTTCGCTCTACTTCTGGCTGTACTGCTCGGTGTTCTGCATCTCGAACCAGTTGGCCGGCGAGGAAGAGGATCGCATCAATAAGCCGGACCGGCCGCTGCCCGCCGGATTGGTGACCCGGCTCGGCGCCCGGGGGCGCTGGTTCGTGGTGATGGGACTGTTTGCGCTCCTGGGCTGGCGCCTGGGGGTGCCGGAGTGGACCCTGCTCTGGCAAGTGGTGCTGATCCTGCACAATCAGGGAGGCTGGTCGCGACACTATGCGACGAAGAACCTGGCGATGGTGCTCGGTGCGGTGGCGCAACTGGCCGCCGCCTGGCAGATGGTGCGTCCAATTACGCCGCAAGCGTGGGACTGGATTCTCGTGCTATCGCTTCCCTTACTGACGCACGTGTCGCTGCAAGATTTGCGCGATGTGGCTGGCGACCGGGCCGCGGGGCGGCGCACGCTCCCGATTGTTTTCGGGGAAGGGCCGAGTCGCCTCTTTTTCGTGGGCGCGTTTACCTTGCTCCCCCTGGCGACCCATTTCGTGTTGCTGGCGCCGCTGGGTCCGCGCCCCGATGTGGCGGCGCTGGATCTACTGCTGGCAGCATTGTGCCTGGTCATTGCCGGGCGCATCCTCTGGCTGCGCTACCCGGCTGCCGACCACAAGACGTATATGCTGTACAACTACTGGTATTGTTTTACCCTGGCAGCAGCGATTGTGGTGCTTTGAGGTGAACCTGTACCTCGAAGACGGGAGGGGTTTGGGAGGGAACGCTCCTCGCAAACCCCTTTTCGATTGGAGCGGAAAGCTGTTTCGCCCCGATCGTTCCCGCCAGGTCAGGCCCGGCGCTCCCTTAGCGGCCGGGCGCGTTCCCCACCTTGCTGCTATCCGGCGGGGTTTCGGGCATGGGCAGGAGAGGCGCGATGGGGTCCACCAGGCGGTCCACGATCGCCCCCAGGCGCTGGAACTGCGGCCCGAGTTCGGTTTCGGCCAGGGGGATGTTCACCGGCACGTCGAGTTGCACCGGGATCGAGGTGATCAGCTTGACGTCCATGTTGAGATCCACAGGCAGTTCCAGGCCGGCGGGGAGGACAATGTTCACCGTGGCGTTGAGGTTGCCGCCGCCGCCGGGGAAGGTGATCGCTGCGGGGGCCGTCAGCGGCACCGCCTCGGTCAGCCGCACCACGTTGCGCGGAGTCATGATCGTCGCGGCGTTGATCGGCACATCGAGTTCGATCGGCAGGCGTGTGTCGAGGGGCACGGTGTAGACGATGGTAGAACTCTGGAGATCACCCACCACATCTTGCAACTCGGCGAGGTTATTTGCGGCGAAGACCTGCGCGTTGGCCGCCACGCCCGCGACCTGATTGCGGTGATTGATCACAATGCCGGCCAGGACGCCAACAATGACGATCAAGACGGCATTGATCAGGAACGAGGTCCAGATCAGCGCCTTGTAGAGCGGCGCGATGCGGGCATAGCGCCGGCGGGGGCGCTCGCCTGCCGTGGTGACGGCGGTTTCAGCGGCCATAGCGAAAGTTCCTTTCGACATCCATATCCGTGGCGCGAAGGCCGATCATGCAAAACGCTCGTATGATGTTCCATCATAACACAGAGGTATTACGCAAGTGATTCGTAGAAGGGGCCGCTGCAACGTCAGCCGCCGCCGAAATAGCGCAACGCCAGGCGCAGGCGTTCTTCGAGGTCAGCGGGGGCGTCGGGGGGCAGGGCGGCGATGGCTGCGGCGGCTTCGGCCTGGGAGTAGCCTAGGTTGACCAGCAGATCGGCCAGGTCGCGGTTGATCGCGCTTGCGGCCACCGTGGCTCCGGAGACGGGCGCGGGCAACCCCGCCAGGTCGAGCTTGCCTTTCAACTCCAGCACGATCCGCTCGGCGGTCTTCTTGCCGATGCCGGGCACACGGGCCAGTCGCGCGGTGTCGCCGTGGGCAATCGCCGCGCGGATCTCGTCGAGGTCGCCGGAGGAGAGCAGGCTGAGGGCCACCCGCGGTCCTACGCCGGTGACGGCCAGCAAACTCTCGAACAGCGCGCGCTGTTCGAGGGTGGCGAAGCCGTAGAGACTGAGAGCGTCTTCACGCACGATGAGCAGGGTGTGGAGGAAGATCGGGTCGCCAGGCATGCCCGCGGCGCCCAGCACGGGTCGCGGCGCGAATACCAGGAACCCGACCCCGCCGGTTTCCACCACCAGGTGGTCGGCGCCAATGTGCTGTAGTGTGCCGCGCAGTGAGGCGATCATCAAGGGTATGCTCCGCGTGTTCCCGGGGCAACCGGGTTTCCCCAATTCCTCGGCCCGCCGCCCTTCGGCGCCGTGACGCTCCGAATTATACGTGAAGCGCAGGCCCTGACGCGCCAGAACTGGCCCCTGGAGCAAGCCCCACCTGACGCACGGCGTCATCTTGACAGCGTATCAGCTTGCATGTTATGATTTTTATAACGCACTGTGTAATCCACTTGGTGATGCATTCGGCAAGTCCCGTTAGAGGAGGGCTCCTGGAAGGGTTTTGCTCTCCCAGCCCTTCCCGTCGGAGAACTTGCCGGATCACCACTAAGCGACAACCCCAAAACGATTGACCGCCAGTTAGGAGATAAGGGAGGAAACCCGGGTTTCCCCAACGCCCCTGCTACAGGGAGAGTCTCGGAATTCCCGCACACCCCTGCCAGAGGGGAAGGTTTGGGAGGATCAGGTCCTCCAGAACAGAACTCTTGACCGCTGTTGTGAGAAAGGCGGGGAAACCGGGTTTCTCCCCGCCCCGCCGCGGGGGTAAGGCACGGACGAACGGGTACGTGGAGCGCATCAATCGCGGATGAGCAAGACGGCAGCCGTCTCCGGGCCTGATTGACGATTCTCTTTGAACCTATGAAAGTGAGATCGTTCCGATGGCGGACCTGCTGACCAATCTGGATCGCGTTATTCGGACCTGTCAGCAGGAGGGGCGCTGATGAGGCGCTCGACCGTCCTGAGTCTCGCCGGGATCGGCCTCGCCGGAATGGGGGCGTACCTGGCCCGGCGCACCCTGGTGGCGCGGGCCTTCGGTCTGCCTCCGGCGCGACACGCGGTCGCCGTTGAGCGCGACCTCCCCGTGCCGATGCCGGATGGGGTGAAGCTCTACGCCGACCGCTACCTGCCGCGCGCCTCCGGACGTTTCCCGACCATCCTGGTGCGCACGCCTTACGGACGCCCTTCGGAACTACGGGCGCTTGGCCCGTTCGCCGGCTTCATCGCCAGGCTCTTCGCCGAGCAGGGCTACAACGTGGTAGTGCAGGGCGTGCGTGGGCGTTACCGCTCCGAGGGATCGTTCGCGCCGTTCGTGCATGAAACTGCCGACGGACGGGCGACGCTGGACTGGGTTGCCGGGCAGTCCTGGTTCGACGGCAACCTGGGCATGTGGGGAGTGAGCTACCCTGGTTACACGCAGTGGGCGGTGGCCTTCGACGCACCGCCGCAGCTCAAGGCCCTGACGCCGGTGGCCATCACGGCGCGCTTTTCGCGGGCCGTGTATCCGTATGGAGCCTTCGCCTTTGAGTCCAGCCTGCGCTGGGCCAGCCTGCTCCGCACCACCCACCGGCCCGGTGCCGATCTCGATCTCGCCACGACCATCTCCCTGCTTTCGTCGCGCCGTGAGGCGACTCTCACCACCGCTATGGCCACCCAGCCAATGGGCGAGGCCGACAAGGCGGCAATCGGCGAGCCAGTGGACTTTTACCAGCACTGGCTCGATGATCCTGATCCCGAGGGGGCCTACTGGCGACAGGTTGACCAGCATCGCAACCTGAGCCGGATCAACGTGCCGGTCCATCTGGTGGCCGGCTGGCATGACCTCTTCCTGCGCGATCAACTTGCCGACTATACCGCACTTCTCGCCGCGGGGCGCACCCCGTATCTGACTGTGCTGCCCCGCCAGCATAACGACCCCGCGCTCGCCGTGGACGCGGTGCGCGAGGGGCTCTGGTGGTTCGACGTTCAGCTCAAAGGGCGCCGGGAACGCCTCCGGCGCCGGCCCGTGCGGCTGGCCCTGATGGGCAGTCACGAATGGCACGAGATGGACTACTGGCCACCGCCCGCCGCCATGACGCGGTACTACCTCCACGCCGAGGGTATGCTCTCGACCCATCCGCCCGCCGCGAGCAGTGCGCCGGATAGCTACTGCTACGATCCCCGCAATCCAACGCCGTCCATCGGCGGTCCGGTGCCTGGCGCGCACGGCGGTCCCCGCGATCAGCGCCCTATCGAGGGACGCGCTGATCTCCTCTGCTATACCACCCCGCCCCTCCACGCCGAGGTGGACGTGATCGGCTACGTGCGTCTGGAACTGTACGCGCGCTCGAGTCTCCCCTACACCGACTTCATCGGTCGGGTGTGCGACGTGTATCCCGACGGGCGCTCGATCAACGTGTGTGAAGGGCTGTGCCGGGTCACACCCGGGGTGGGCGAGCCGCAATCCGATGGCAGTCTGCGACTGGATCTCGATCTGGGCGCGACTGCGCAGCGCTTCAGGCGCGGCCATCGGATCCGTGTGCATGTGTGCAGCGCGGCGCATCCGCGCTGGGGCGCCAACCCTGGCGACGGGCGCCGTTTCCGCGACGCCGGCGCTGTGCCGGGCCCGGCGGCCGAACAAACGATCTACCACGACGTGGATCACCCCTCGGCACTGGTGCTTCCTGTCGTTTCGGCCACGACCCGCCGGGCGATGGAAGGTGACGGAGAGGCATAGGGCGGCCAGGCGCCGCCGCACATGGGAGGACCCAATGATCGAGTACGAGCACAGCGACGAAATCAAGATGCTGCGCCAGACCGTCCGCGAGTTCGTCAACAAGGAGATCCGCCCCATCGCGCGCGAGATGGACGAAGAAGAGCGGGTGCCCCTGGAGGTGATCAAGAAGGCCGGGGAGCTTGGCCTTCTCGCCGTGCCTTTCCCGGAGAAGTATGGCGGTCTCGATCTGGGGATCACCGGCTATTGTGTGCTGATGGAGGAGTTGCAGCGGGGTGATGCCAGCATCGCCACGATTATCGGCGCGCACACGCAGTTGTGCGCGATGAGCATCAACCTCGGCGGCAGTGAGGCCCAGAAGGACAAGTACCTGCGGGGCCTGAACCAGG
Source organism: Chloroflexaceae bacterium (assembly GCA_034431835.1). Classification (GTDB taxonomy): domain Bacteria; phylum Chloroflexota; class Chloroflexia; order Chloroflexales; family Chloroflexaceae; genus JACAEO01. Next base: position 9,444 of record DAOUDA010000024.1, read on the forward strand.
GCCGCCTGATCGGCGCCTGGGCGCTCACCGAACCGAACGCCGGCAGCGACGCCGCGCATATCAGCACCACCGCCGAACTGCACGGCGATGAGTGGGTGATCAACGGGCAGAAGATGTGGATCACCAACGGCAGCTTCGCCGATGTGATCGTCGTCCACGCGGTGACTGACAAGACCAAGGGCGCCCGCGGCGGCATTACCGCGTTCATCGTCGAGAAGGATTTCCCGGGCTTCAACGTCGGCAAGATCGAAGACAAGATGGGCCTGCGCGCCTCGCACACCGCCAGTCTCTACTTCGAGGACATGCGCGTGCCCGCCGAGAATGTCCTTGCCGGCGTGGGCCACGGCTTCCCCCTGGCGATGAAGACCCTCGATATCGGGCGTTGCGGCCTTGGCGGCGGTGCCGTTGGCGGGGCCAAGGAGGCCTTTGAACTCAGCCGTCAGTACGCCATCACCCGCCACCAGTTCGGGCGGCCCATCGCCGAGTTCCAGGCCATTCAGTTCAAATTGGCCGAAATGGCGGTCAAAATCTATACCATGGAGCAGATCGTCTACGATACTGCCAGAAAGGTAGACGCCGGCAAGAACGCCACCCTGGAGAGCAGCATCGTCAAGCTCTATTGCTCCGAAATGGCCAGCGAAGTGATCGACGAGGCCATCCAGATCCACGGCGGTATGGGCTTCTCACGGGAACTGCCCCTCGAGCGTATGTACCGTGACGCCCGTGTCACGCGCATCTTCGAGGGCACCAACGAGATCCAGAAGTCGGTTATTGCCACCGAGTTGCTCAAGCAGGTGGGTTACCGCATCCACCGCCACGAGGGTGTCTACCCGACGCCCAAGAACGCGCCGCACTCCTGAGGTTAACCTCCAGCACCAGGGCGCGAAGATGAACAGGCGTGGGAGGGCGAGGCGCTCCCACGCCTGTTCATTTCCGCATTTCAGAAGGACCAGGCTTGTGTTTCAGTCTTTTACCAACCGATAGTGCAGATTTCGCAAAGACCTGACAGGTAGGTGCACGGGCCATCCCTGTTCACGCTGTGGAGTTCTGGCGCCTACCTGTCAGGTCGCACATGCGATCTTTTTTCAATTGTCTGGTATGGCAGTCCTCTTCAGGTTGTGAAGCCCGGAGTATCAGACGCACCCGTCGGGACGCACCGACCCTGCCTAGCGTCGGGACGCACCGACCCTGCCCAGCGTAGCGTAGGGACGCAGCGCGCTGCGTCCCTACGCTATTGTTTATCATTGGTTAACAATGGGTTAATCCGGACATGCTAGACTCGTCTCAAGGTTTCGAAGCCCTGAATACGAGGATGGTCCCATGGCTGCCGACGAACAGGCCCCTTCCCTCGAGGAAGAGCCAGCCGAACCCGCCGACGAACAGGCCCCTTCCCTCGAGGAAGAACTGGCTGAGTCCGCCGATGAGGAAATCGACGACGATGACGATGATGATGATGAAGACGATGACGATGATGATAACGAAGACGACGATGATGATGATGACGACGACGATGACGACGATGATGACGACGATTGACGAGGCGGGCGACTGAGGTGCGGGCGGGGAACGCAGCTTTCCCCATCCCCCTGTCCACGGGAGGTATTGGGAGGGCTTTGCCCTCCCAGGAACAGCCCTTTTAGTGTCGCGGGGCGCAGCCGCATAGGGCCGTACGAGGATGGCCCCACCGCAGCGGTAGCGCGGATTCTCCCTGCTATAATAGGGTGCATGGCGTACCGCGTCCCGCTCCGGGCCATCCAGACGGCCCTTGCCGTGCTCACCACGGCCTACCTGATCTACTTCACCGACCACGGGTTGCAACTCCTCGGCTTTGCCTACCCGCTCGACTACGGCGAGGGGCCGTTGCTGGCCCAGATCGAGCGTCTGCGCGAGGGAACGCCGATCTGGCGCCTGTACGCCGATCCCGCCAGGCCGCCCTTCCTGATCGTCAACTATCCGCCCGTCTACCCGCTCGGCGCCGCGCTGATCGCGCCGCTCACCGGGTCGGTGTTGAGCGCGGGGCGGCTGCTCTCGCTCCTCTCGGCCCTGGCCATCGTGGGGGCCATCGGGCTGCTGGCGCGCCCGCGCCAGGCCCCATTCGGCCTGCCCTGCGCATCGCTGGTGGCGCTGCTCTTTCTGAGCGTGCCGATCACCCGCGAATGGGCGGCGCTGTTGCGCGTGGATATGCTCGGCATCGCCCTGGGGCTGTGGGGGCTGGTGATCCTCAACGCCGACAGGGGACCGCCGGCGCGGTTGAGGGCCGCCGGGGCCGGCCTGCTACTGCTGGCCTGCCTGTACACCAAACCCTCGCTGATCGCCGCGCCCCTTGCGGCCGGCGGGTGGCTCCTCTGGCAGGCCTGGCGAGGGCCGCCCGCCGAGCGCCGCGCCTGGCTGCGGGCTGCCCTGACGCTCACCGGCGTCGTCGGCGCCGGTGGCGGCATGGTGTTCGCGCTGCTGCAGATCGCCACCGAGGGCTGGTTCTGGTTCCACGTGGTCGCCGCCAACGCCAACCGCTGGGAAGCAACCCTCGCGCGCGAATTCTGGCAGCAGCAACTTGCCCTGCGCTGGCCCCTGGCCGTCGCGGGCCTTGTGGGAACCTTGTGGATAACGGTGGAAAACCGGAGGCGGCGGGCGCCGGTGGAGGACCCGGCCATGCTCGCGCTGCTGTATACCGCGGGTGGCGTGGTTACGGCGATCGGGGTGGGGAAAGTGGGCGCGTACAGCAACTACTTCCTCGAACTGTACGCCGGGCTGGTCTGGCTGGCGGCCCGGGCGGGCGCGCGGCTGCCGGTGGTCCACGCCGGAGAAGCGCCGGCGCCGGGCCGCGCGACCACGGTCGCGCGGGGCGCCTTCTACGCCTTGCTGGCCGCCGCGCTGCTCTACTACCCGCCCCTGTGGGACGCCGATCGGCTGCGCCCGGCGGGGTTGATCGAACCCTCTCCGCCCCGGCTGGCCTTCGGGCGCTACGGGCTCTGGGCCGACGCCGCGCGCGAACGGCAGGTCCTGGCCGCGTTGACCCGCGTCGGCGACGCGCTGCTGCCCGAGGTTCGCGCGGCGGGGCCGCTGATTTTCACCGATATGCCGGGGGTGGCCGCCGCCGCCGGGGTCGGCTCACGCTTGCAGGTGTTCGAGGCGCGTCAGCTCTTCGACCAGGGCCTGAGCGATGAGCGCCCCCTGCTGCGCGAACTGGCCAACGGCGAGATCCCCCTGGCGGCGCTCGACTACCTGGGCAACTGGCTCACCCCGGGCGTCGTCGAGATCCTGACCCGGCGCTACGCCCAGGACGGCTCGCTGGGAACCTTCGATCTTTACCGGCCCGTGGATCTGGGATCGCCGCAGGAAACCAATCTGCTCTTCACCGTGCCCGGCGGCAGGTTGCGTCTGGCCGCCTACGGTCTGGCGCCGCCCCCCGGCGCGGCCCACGAGCCAGGCGCCGTGCTGGCCCTCGGTCTGGTGTGGATGGTCGCCGACGGCGCGCCGTCGGCCCCGCTGACGGTCGTAATCCGCCTCCTCGCTCCTGATGGGGCGGTGACCCTCGAGTCCGAACGCCCGTTGCTCTACGGCGTGTTCCCGCCGGCAGAGTGGCCGGCGGGGGCGCCGGTGCAGCACCTGCAACCCCTGGCCCTGCCGTCCGAACTGGCGCAGGGCGATTACCTGCTGGCGGTGGGGCTGCGGTCGAGTGACCCTGCGACCCCAGCCATGCAGACGCTCACCCGCCTGGCGGTCGCCAGCGCCGGGGGCGCCTACATGCGCGAGACCGGGCAGTTCGTGCCGGGAGCCCTGCGCCGGGCCTGGGCCGAACTGGGGGCCGTGGAACGGGCGGGGTTCCCGCTGACCCCGGCGGTGCCCTTCGACTGGGGGCATCTCCAGTGCTTCGAACGCGTCTGTCTGGAACTGCGGGAAGGAACGGTGCGGACGCGGCCCCTGGGGGCACGCCTGTACCTGGCCGAGACCCTGCGCGGCGATCGCTGCCTGGATGGGCGGCCGGCCTCCGGCGCCGTCTGCGCCGGGTTCGCCCCGGCCACCGAGCGATTCGCAGAACTCGGCCCGGCCCTCAGCGGCGAACTCGCGCGCAACGGCTGGATCGTGCAGTGGACCGAGGAAGCGCGCCTGGAGCGCCCGCCGGGGGGCGGTGATCCGGCCCTTGGCCGGCTTGGCGACGAGACGCTGCGCCTGCCGCCGGGGATGCGTTACCGCTGGCCGTAAAAGGCGGGGTTCTGTGAGGCGCTCCCCGGAGAATTGCGGCTCACGAAGTTCCAGCACTAGGACACCGGGCGTTCACAGTAGAAAAAGTCGCCGTTCACGGCGGCGTGGTAGGCATAGCTCACGCCGTTCAGGCTCAGGATCAGGCGGTAACCATCAACCAGGGCCTGGGTGTAAGCCATACCTGGTCGGGGGCAGCCCAGGGCGCCATCGCTCCAGGTAACCGCTTCAGCCGAGACAATGGTGATCGTCGTGGGATCGGCGCCGGTGCGCCGGGCAAGATCGGCGATAGCGGCGGCCGCCTTATCAGCGGGGACCTCGCCCAGGCCCGTCAGGGGCGGCAGGGCGCCCGTCGGCGTGATCGGCGCCAATGTGGGTCGGGCCTGGACGACCGTAGCCGTCGGGGCGGCGGGGGTAGTTTGAGCTGTGGGAGTTGGGCTTGCCACGGGCGCGGGGTAGGCCGTGGGCGCGCCGCCCGGGACGGGGTAGGCCGTGGGCGCTCCACCTGGCACGGGCGTGGCAGTCGGGGCCAGGGGCGTTGCGGTAGCGGGCAGGGTTGGTTGCGCGCCACAGGCGCCGATCAGCGGCAGCACGGCCATGCCCGCTAGCAGGAGGATCCAGCGCTTCCAGCGCGATATGATAGGTGCAAGCCGCATAGGGCCTCCTTGCGGAGGGGTGCAGGAAAACCGGGTTTGCCCACACCCCTCCCTGAGTGGAAGGTCGGGGAGGGCTGCGCCCGCAGAGACCCCTCCCGTCCGCAGCAGATGTCCATAACTGGGTATACGACGCCGCGCGACCCCCGCGAGTTCCGCGACGACTGTGCTATACTGTTGAAGAAAATCTCACCGGAACAGGGGGCAAGAGCGTGGGTCGGTACAGTCTCTCAATCGTGTTGCCGGTGCATCGCAGCGACGGGCTTGATGGCCTGGTAGCGGAATGCCTTGCGGTGGCCGCGCGCTACGTTGACGACTACGAACTGATACTCACCGCGGCACGCAACACTGACATTGGCGCGACGGTCTCACGCCTGGCCGCGACCCACTGGCGGGTTTCGGCGCTACCCTTCACGCGACCGCCGGGGTTCCGCGCCGCCCTGCAACAGGGATGGAGCGTCGCTCGCGGCGATTATATCCTTACCTTCGACCCGGAGCGCCTGGCGAGCGGCGCCGAAGTGGCGCGACTGCTGGCCATCGCCCAGGACTATGACGCCGTCTTTGGCTACCGCACCGATCCGCCGCGCGACCCGTTCACCTGGCTGCGCACGGTGGCGCTACGCGCCCGTGGAAAGCCTTCGCCGCGGGATCCCCTCCTGCGCACGTTTATGATCCGCGCCGACCTGCGGGACCTGCTGCCGCTCGATGGCCCCGACGCGCAGGCGCCGGCGGATGTGTACGCTGCGGCGCTGCAACGCGGCCTGGCGATCGCCGAGGTCCCGGTCGCCGGCGCCTCTGCCGCGCGCCCGCGCGGCGCCCTGGAGGCCGGCGCGCTGCTGCTCCTCGCCGGCGGCCTGTGGATGCTGCGCCGGCGCTGCGCCGGCGCAGCACGGCGCTAGGTGCGTATGTTCTGTCCACCCCTGAAGCGATCGAGGAGAGGGTCCGGGAGGGCATGGTCGTCCCAGGAACAACTCGGTGCGTCTCCTCGTGACGTGCGGCGAAACCGCCCGGAAATCTGCATAAGGAAAGGAACACCGCCATGAGTCAACCCGACGATCAGCAGAAGCCGTCCCAGCCACCCCAGAGCGACCTGGCCGAAGAACTGCGCGAATTGGGCCACCAGATCGAGCAGACCATTCGCAGCGCCCTGGAGAGTGATCGCGCCCGGCAACTCCAGTCCGACATCTCTTCGGGCCTGCGGGAAATCGGGGCCCAGCTCCAGAACGCGATGAAGGCGATCCAGGAAAACCCGCAGGTGAAGGAACTGATCCAGCGCGGCGAGCAGGCGGTGAGCCAGGCCCAGCAGAGCAAGGTTGCGCATGATTTCCAGGAGACCCTGGCCCGTGGCGTGGCCATGCTCAACGAACAGTTGGCCGGCTTTGTCAACCGTATGCGCGCGAGCGAAGAAGCCCCACCTCCTCCCGATGAGTCCGCCGCAACCGGCGAGACCACGCGGCTGGATCCGGACGAGAAGTAACTGAATGTTGCCGCGCATCCTGGCGCGGAACCTTGCGGGGAAGGGTTTTTTGGGAGGGCAAAGCCCTCCCGGCCCCTCCCCGTTATAGCTCCAGAGCGTATATGTGCGGACGTTTTACGCTGGCAGTCACTGGCGAACAACTGGCGTTGCACTTCAACCTGGACGAGGCGCCGATCCTGGAGGCGCGGTACAACATCGCGCCGACCCAACCCGTGGTCATGATCCGGCAGGACGACGGGCGGCGCGTCGTGGAAATGGCCCGTTGGGGGCTGATACCAGCGTGGTCGAAGGACGCCAGCGCCGGGGCGCGGATGATCAACGCCCGCGCCGAAACGGTGGGAGAGAAACCCGCCTTTCGGGCCGCGTTCCGGCAGCGGCGCTGCCTGATCCCCGCCGACGGATTCTACGAATGGCAGGCGAGCGCCGGGGGCAAACAACCGTACTACGCGCGCCTGGCAACGGGCGAACCATTCGCCATGGCCGGGCTGTGGGAACGCTGGCAGGCGCCCGACGGCGCATGGATCCAGAGTTGTACCATCATCACCACCACGGCGAACGAGGTCCTGCTGCCGCTGCATGATCGTATGCCGGCGATCCTGGCGCCGGAACACTACTCCCTCTGGCTCGACCCGACCATCCGTGATCCGGGGCCACTCCAGGCGCTGCTCGGCCCCTATCCTGCCGGACGCATGCGCGTCTACCCCGTCGGCAAAGCGGTCAACGCCGCGCGTAACGAAGGCCCTGGTCTGATCGAACCCCTCGAACCGGGGGGGATGTAAAACCGGCCCGGCGGGCAGCGAGCCGGCCCGGCGGCCCGGCTCTACGGCTACGGCGCAAACCCCGACCTTGATTGGATCACGAACGCCTTGACTCGCCGCGGTTCGCCCGAGGAGGGGCCGGCATCGTCTTGCGCTGGTTGAAAGACTCCACGATTGCCTGCGCCTGCTGGCGCCCAAGACGCTGGGCCTCGGCGCTCAACTCGCGAAGCCGCTCGGGCGAAAGCTGCTCACGGGTTGCGAACCAGCGCCAGGCGATGACACCGGTGGCATACGTACCGGCATAGGAGACAGCTACCTTTGGAAGAATGCCCCAGAGTGGGACCAGGGAGACCAGTGTACGGGCAATCTGTCGCCAGATGAATCCGCCGCCGATCACGGGGATGATTTCACCAAGGCGGGCGTAGTCCTCGGGTGCGGCGCCGTGGGCCAGTGCCAGACGGTAGACCATCAGGGCCTGGTTCTTCGTGAGAATGACGATATCGGCTATGGCAAAGGGCGCGGCAAGCAAAGGTATCTGTTCGGGGATGGCCGATACGAGCGCGTACGAAGCGTTGGCAAACGAGACGGAACCGACCAGTTCGCGGGAATAGACATCCCGCAACCCTGGCAGGGCGCGCGCCGCGGCCAGGCGCTTATCGGCGGGAAGGCTTTCGAAGATTGCCGCAGCCAGAGCGTCAGGCGCGGACGGCGCGTCAAGATCCGGGAGCGTGATCACGTGCGTGCGGGCGAGGTGGGGAAGGGACGGCAGGTGTTCGGCGCTGCGGGCAACACCCACGATCACAAGGGTGGTGGGGAGGGCCAGTTCGGCCAGCCGGGTGAGCGCGAGCGACTCTGCGGTGGTGAGGGGTACGCGGGCATCGAGAACCACCAGCGCCATATCGGCGGGAAAGCGCCAGTCCTCAAACGCGGCGGCGCCCAGGGGCCGATAGAGGAGCGGATTGGGCGTGACAGCACCAGCATACAGAGCGCCCTGCTCGCGCAGCAAGGCGCTGGCGCGCGTCCAGAGCGCGTGGGCGCCGAAACAGGCAATGGCAACCGGTCGCTCGCTCTCAGCGCGAATGGCCGAGACGTCGATTTCGCGCAACGTTTGGAAGGCAACCCCCAGATCGTTCCGAAAGGGCACGACAGACCTCCTCCTCTCGTAGACAACCGCGTGCGGATTATAGCACGCGCAAAGCACGAGTCAGATGTGGTATAATGATATGGCAGTGCCGGGTTGTGTAATGGTAGCACTACGGACTTTGGATCCGTCTGTCCAGGTTCGAGTCCTGGCCCGGCAGCCACGATCATAGATGAACACCATACGACGTGTACGAGGCAAGGAACAGGGGAGAAACTGCCTGTTTGCCGTACCGCTGGTGAACCGAGCGGCAGTGGGGCGTGGCTTCACTGCCGTTTTCGCTGCCAGTAATAGGGCCTGCCGGCGATCGGGAAGTGCCGGTTGTTGATTTCAGATTGGGCGTGGCGCATCGCGAGACGAGCGACATCGCGCTGAAGCCCGAACAGGTCGCCTGGAACCGCACTATGGATGGTCGTTTGCTCATTTTTAGCGGCAACGCCAACCCTGCCCTGGCCAGAGAGATCGCGGCAAACCTGCGCATGACCCTGGGTCGTGCCATGGTCGGTGAATTCAAAAATGGCGAGACGCGGATCAAGATCTACGACAACGTGCGTGGTTGCGACATCTTCATCATTCAGCCGACCTGCACCCCGGTTGACCACAACTTGATGGAACTGCTGCTGATGATCGACGCCGTGCGACGGGCCTCGGCCCGCCGGGTTACGGCGGTGATCCCCTACTACGGCTACGCCAAGCAGGAGAAAAAGACTGCCGGGCGCGAGCCGATCTCGGCGAAGCTGGTGGCCAATCTCATCTGCACCGCCGGCGCCGACCGGGTGCTGACGATGGATCTCCACGCGCCAGCGATCGAGGGCTTTTTTGATATCCCCGTGGACCATCTGCAGGCCGCTCCGCTGCTATCGGACTACATCCACGGTCTGAACCTGCAAAACCCGGTGGTCGTCTCGCCGGACGCGGGCGGGGTGGGGCGCGCCAATCGCTTTCGCGAGCGGATCGGCGCCGGACTGGCCATCATCGCCAAACAGCGCCCCGAGCCGGATACCGCCGAGGTGATCGAGATGGTCGGCGAGGTCGAGGGCAAGACGGCGATTATCGTGGACGACATGATCTCCACCGGCGGCACCCTGATCGAAGCGGCGCAAGCTCTGGTTGAACGCGGCGCCAGAAAAGTGTACGCCTGCGCCACGCATGGCATCTTCGCGGCCGATGCGCTCGAACTGATTGCCCGCTCGGACTTGATCGAGACCATTGTCACCAATACCATTCCCCAGAGCGCGGCTGCGGCGACGGCTCGTGTACGCACCATCAGCGTGGCGCCACTGTTCGCAGAGGCGATCATGCGCATCCACAAAGATCTTTCCCTGAGCGCCCTGTTCTCATAACTGCCTCGGCCCCTACCCGATAGAGCGTCTGGGAGGTTTGCGCCCTCCCAACCCTCGGCTCGGGCGGGGGCGTAGGGAACTCTGGTTTCCCCGTTCTCCTCCAGCCGTCCGTTAATGGTTTTGAACTGGTCTTAGTAAGGGAGTGATTCCTTGGAGGAACCCGAACCTGGTATTATGATCATCGGCATCACCCTGTGTTTGCTGGTGCTGGCGTGTATTTCGGCCATTGATGCCGCGGTAAACGCGCTCGGGCGCCACCGTCTCGGCGCGCTGCTGACCGGGTCGCATAGGAACGACCATTTTCGGCAAGCGATCGCCCGGCTGATCGAGGACCCCTACTACTTCACCTCCACCACCGTTGTTCTGAAGACCGTTACGCTGATCGCGGCAACGGCGCTTACCATCGGTCTCAGCGCCGGGCACGGGTCGGGTGCGCTTACCGGCAGCCTGGCCAGCCTGCTCGTCGCCGTGCTGGCGCTTGGCGAACTCCTACCCCGGGCCTGGGCCATTCGCCATCCCGAGGGAGTCGCGCGCCTGCTCGCAGGCCCGGTCGTGGTCATGTCAACACTGCTGTGGCCGGTGCTTGCCGTGGTGCGGGTCGTGTTCGTGCGGCTCAGCGGACGGACAGAACCCACGACGCCGCTGGTTGCCGAGGAGGAACTGCGGCTGCTGATGAACGTTGGCGAAGAACAAGGGCTGATTGAGCAGGAAGAGCGCGAGATGATCGAGGGCATCATCGCCTTCGGCGACACCCTGGTGCGCGAGATCATGGTGCCGCGCGTTGACATCGTGGCCCTGGAGAGCGGCAGCACCCTCGAACACGCGCTGGACGTGGTCAGTTCCAGTGGCCATTCGCGCATCCCGGTCTACGAGGGAACGATTGACCGGGTGATCGGCATCCTCTACGCCAAGGACCTGATCCCCGCCCTGCGCCATAACGACCGGAGCATGCCGATCAACACCATGTTGCGGCCGGCTCACTTCGTGCCGGAGACGATGAAGGTCAACGCCCTGCTGGAGGATCTGCAACGCCGCAAGGTGCACATGGCGATTATCGTGGACGAGTACGGGGGCACGGCGGGGTTGGCCACCATTGAGGACCTGATCGAACAGATCGTTGGCGAGATCCAGGACGAGTACGACACCGAAGATCCGTCGGTGCAGCCGGTGAGCGAGGATGAGTTCATCGTTGACGCGCGCCTGCCGATCGAAGATGTCAACGACTTGCTGGGCACGCACCTGACCTCCGAGACGGCCGAGCGGATCGGCGGTCTGGTCTACGAACACCTGGGGCGCGTGCCGCGCCAGGGCGATCAGGTGGACCTGGGGGAGGTGCGGGTGACGGTGCAATCAATCAAGGGCATGCGCGCGCACAAACTGCGTATCGAACGGCGCAAGCCAGCGCCCGATCCGACGACCAACGGGGTGCTGGCCACGGAGAGGGCCCATGGACCAACCTGACTACGCGGCCCTCGCCGCCGCAGCCTTCGCAGCGCGTGATCTGGCCCATGCGCCCTACTCCCAGTTCCGGGTCGGCGCGGCGGTGCTTACGGCCTCCGGAGCGATCTTTCGGGGCGGCAATGTCGAGAACCGCGCCCTTCAGGCCACCGTCTGCGCCGAGCGGGTGGCCCTGTTGAGCGCCTTCGCCGCCGGCGAGCGCGAGATCAGGGCCATCGCCGTCGTGACGCCCACGCCGACGGTTGCCAGCCCGTGCGGCTTCTGCCGGCAGGTGATGCTCGAACTGGCCCCGGGGTGCGTGGTGGTGCTGCTGAGCATTGACGGCAAGCGGCGCCTCACCACGGTGGAGGAACTGCTGCCGGGGAAAGGACGGTGAGATTTGGGATTTGGGATTTGGGATTTGGGATTTTGGCGGGAAGGGTTGGGGGATTTGGGGTTTGCGCCTTCTCGGGAACGCTGGCTCCGACCACGGCTTTGTTGGCACACCAGATCCGGCAATCCAAAATCCAAAATCCAAAATCCAAAATCGCAAAAAGGGGGCACCTCAGAACACCCAGAGGAACTCGCCTACCGTTGCTGCCTTTCGGCCCTGGCGGGGTTCAGCAAGTATCTGCCGTTCTTTGGTGCCAACGGCCATTATACCACATCCTTATCGGTTGACAGGCGGTTGAGCTCGGGGAAACCCAGGGCTTGAGCAAAGTCAGAGCCGCCCGGCGGCGAAAGCCGCTCGGGCGAAGGCGCGGTCGATCGCGTAGGCAACCTGGCGTTGTGCGG
>DAOUDA010000025.1:0-1525 GCA_034431835.1 Chloroflexaceae bacterium
ACTGGGGCGCGGCGGACAACTGGACGCCCGCAGTCGTGCCCGGCGTCGCCGACGAGGTGCGCTTCAACCTCTCCGCCGAGTATGCTGTCAACCTGGGCACGCATCAAGTAGGCGATGTGTCGATCCAGAAGGGGGAAGTCACCTTCCGTAACGGCGAGCTGACGCTGCCCAACGCGGGCAGCCAACTGGGCGTCGGCGCGCTCACTCCCGGCAACCGGCCGCTCCTGACCATCGCCGGCGCGGCTACGGTGGTGACCGCGCCCGCAGTTGCTGTCGGGGCAAGCGGCCCCGGCGAACTGCGCATCGAAAGCGCCACGTTGAACTATCCGGAAGGGTCGAATGACGCGGTGGGTGCGATCCTGGGCTTTACTGCCCCGGCTACGGCCACGGTGACCGCAGGCGGCGCCTGGCTCTGGCCCGAGCTGGCGCTGGGCCTGACCCACGATGCGTTGCTGCGGGTGGAAGCGGGAGCGGTGGCTGGATTCGCCTCGGATCGCCTCTTTGTGGGTGGCAGCGTCCTCGGTCTGACTCTGGGCAACGGGACAGGCCGGGTCGTGGTGGACAACACCGCCGACGCTGGCGGCAAACTCGATCTGGGCACGCTGCTGGGGCCGGTGCGGGAATTGGTCATCGGCGAAGCGCTGATCGGGCGGCTGGAAGTGACCAACGGCGGTCACGCCCTCGCCGTCACCACCACGGTGGGGACGCGCGACCACGGCGCGACGACCGACGGCTTTCTCACCGTGGAAGGGACGACCGCCACCCGCACGGCGCTCTTCACCTCCGGCGAACAAGATCGGGGCGGCCTCTTCGTGGCGACGGGGAACGGGACCGACGCCCTGGTCACCGTGAGCGCGGGCGGGGCGATGAGCCTGACGCAGCTCTCCCTGGCTGACGGCGCGCAGAGCAACGCGCTCATGTTCGTGGACGGCATGGAAGCCGCCGCGGATGGCGACCGCCGCTCGACGGTGATCGCACCCCTGCCCGCGCCAGCGCCGGAAGTTCGCGCCGCCGCTCAGAACCCGGACAACGGCAACTGCGTCGTCGGCCGCGCCGGGCGGGGAACGCTCAACGTCTCCAACGGTGCGTTGCTGCGCTGTCGCCAGCTTGCCGTGGGCTTCAACGGGGGTAGCCAGGGGGAGATGAACATTGACGGCCTCTTCCGCGCCGTGCCTGCGCAGGTGGTGGTGGCGGGGCCGCGCGCCGAAGACGGCGTCATGTGCATCGGTCGCGTGCCCCTGTGCGGCGGCTCTGGCAACAATGTGCGGGGGGATGTGATCCTGGGCGCGGATGGTCAACTGGAAGCCAGAATTGTGGGCATCGGCAATGGCGGGCGGCTGCGGGGCAGCGGCATCCTCATCGCTGCGGACGGGGTGGTGGCCTTTGAGGGCGGCAGCATCGCGCCCGGCGTCATTCAGATCGGCGCGGTGCAGCGCGCTGGCGATGCGACTCACCAGGTGGGCACGTTGACCATCCAGGGCAACGTGACCATCAGCCCGACGGGCGTGATCACCCTGCACGTGCT
>DAOUDA010000026.1:0-9260 GCA_034431835.1 Chloroflexaceae bacterium
AGGAAGGTGGGGAAACCGGGTTTCCCCACGCCCCGCCCCTCAGGGAGGGGCTGGGAGGGCTACGCCCTCCCAGAAAAGGAATCGGACAACCAGGTTATCCGGATAGGCTCTAAGAGGATCGCGGAGGGCGCAGCCCTCCGCAACCCCCCGGACGGCAGGCCAGAAGGCCGGGAAGCGGGCGCGTCCCCCCGGCGGGGGGAGGTTGGAAGGGGAGTAGAACTCCGCGAACGGCACCCGCCCGTGAAACCTTGTCTGAAGTAGAAAGGGTTGGCGACCATGACCAGATCGTCCCTCCCCCCGCCTGACTGGGCGCTCTATGTCATCACCGACTACCGCGCCGCCGCGGGCCGTCCGCTGCTCGACCTGGTGCGGGCGGCGCTGCGCGGCGGGGCGACGGTGGTGCAACTGCGCATGAAACACGGCTCGACCCGTGAGATGCTGGCCCTGGGGCAGGCGCTGCACGAGATCACCCGCGCGGCCGGGGTTCCGCTGATCGTCAACGACCGCCTCGATGTGGCCCTGGCCCTCGATGCCGAGGGCGTGCATCTGGGCCAGGAGGATCTGCCCGCGCATCTGGCCCGCCCCCTGATCGGGCCGGACCGGCTCCTCGGCGTTTCGGTCGAGACGGTGGAGCAGGCCGAGCGGGCCTGGCGCGACGGCGCCGATTACCTGGGGGTTGGCGACCTGTTCGGCACGCCGAGCAAGCCCGATGCCGGCCCGCCCATCGGCCTGGAGGCGCTGCGGGCCATTGCCCGCGCCGTGCCCCTGCCCATCGTCGGCATCGGCGGGGTCACGCTGGAGAATGCCGGTGCGGTGATTGACGCGGGGGCCGCCGGAGTGGCGGTGATCTCGGCGGTGATCGGCGCCCCCGACCCGGAGCGGGCCGCCCGCGACCTGCGGGCAATTGTTGAGCAACGAAGGAGGCGAGCATGATTGAGCTGGCGAACCGCGTCGCGGCGATCCTGGGGCGCATCCGCGCCGAGAAGCCGCTGATCCACCACATCACCAACCTGGTGGTGATGAACGACACTGCCAATGTCACCCTCCACGTGGGCGCGCTGCCGGTGATGGCCCACGCCCCCGAAGAGGTGGCCGAGATGGTCGCCCTGGCCGGGGCGCTGGTGCTCAACCCCGGCACCCTGACCTCCGACCGGGTCACTTCGATGTTGATCGCCGGGCGGCAGGCCAATGCCCGCGGCGTTCCGGTGATCCTCGACCCCGTGGGCGCGGGAGCGACCACGCTGCGCACGCAAACGAACCTGAGATTGCTCGACGAGCTTCAGGTCGCCGTGTTGCGCGGCAACAGCGGCGAAATCGGCGCCCTGAGCGGGGCGGGCGGCGTGGTGAAAGGCGTCGAGAGCGTCGAGGGCGTGCGCGATCCCCTGGCCGTGGCCCGCGGGCTGGCCCGCGAGCGGAGCCTGGTGGTCGCCATTACCGGCCCCCGCGACATCATCGCCGATGGCGAGCGGGCCGTCGCCGTGGACAACGGCCACCCCTGGCTGGCCACTCTCACCGGCACCGGCTGCATGGCGACGACGATAGTGGCCGCCTTTGCCGCCGTCGAGCGCGACCATCTGCTGGCTACCGCCGGGGCGCTGGCCGCCTTTGGTCTGGCCGCCGAACTGGCCGCGGCCCAGGCCCACGGTCCGGCCAGTTTCAAAATGGCGCTCTTTGATCATCTCTATCACCTTACCCCGGAACAACTGGCCGCCGGGGCGCGGATCACGGCGCTGTAGGCCCCGGCAAGAGCATGTTCCCGGGAGGGCGAAGCCCTCCCGGACCCTCCGCCCGGAGGGGCGGTGTTCGGGACGCCAGCGCCCGACACCCGGCAGGGGCGAGGGGAAACCGGGTTTGCCCACACCGCTCCAACCGGGGCCGGAGACGCCGGCGCCCGACACCCGGCAGGAGCGCGGGGACCCCGGGGTTCCCCAGTTTTTCATATCATTCATTCGAAGGAGAGGCCCATGCGCATCGCCGACATCGGAGAGTTCGCGCTGATCGAGCGCTTACGCGGCCTGGTCGCGGTAGAGCGACCCGACATCATCGTCGGCATTGGCGACGATGTGGCGGTACTGTCGGTTGATGGCGATCAGTGGCTCCTGGCCACGGTGGATTGCCAGGTAGAAGACGTGCATTTTCTGCGCCGCGCGATCACGCCCGCGCAGTTGGGCCAGCGGGCGCTGGCGATCAATCTGAGCGATCTCGCCGCCATGGGCGGATGCCCCCTGTTCGCCCTGGTCTCACTCGGCCTGCCTGCCAGTCTGGATGTGGTATGGGTCGAGGAGTTGTACCACGGTCTGGGCCTGGAGGCCGCGCGGCACGGGGTCGCGATTGTTGGCGGCAACATGACCCGCTCGCCCGGCGGGATCTGGATTGACGTGACCGTGCTCGGGCAGGTACGGCGCGACGAGGTGGTGCTGCGCTCGGGCGCGCGACCGGGCGACCTGGTGCTGGTGACCGGCCAGCTCGGCGTGGCGGCGGCGGGTCTGCGACTGTTGCTCGATCCCGAACTGACGCGCGTCGTTGGCGATCCCGGGCCGGCCCTGACCCGGCACTTCACGCCCACCCCGCGCCTGGCCGAGGCCGGCGTGATCGCCCGCTCGCGCCAGGCGACGGCGATGATTGACCTCAGCGACGGCCTGAGCAGCGACATCAGGCACATCTGCGAGCAAAGCGGCGTGGGGGTGCGCCTGTGGGCCGCGGCGCTGCCCATCGCTCCGGCGGCGCGGGCCATCGCCGCGGCGCGCGGGGAGCCGCCGTGGAACATCGCGCTCGCCGGGGGCGAAGATTACGAGTTGTGCTTCACCGCGCCCCCCGCCGCCGCCGCGAGCCTCGCCGCGGCCATCCAGGAGCAGACCGGCGCCCCGGTGACGGTTGTCGGCGAGATTCTGCCCGCCGAGGCCGGACGCTGGCTGCGCCTGCCCGAGGGCGACGCCATTCCCCTGGTCGCCCGGGGGTGGGAACATTTCAAGCCAGTATGAAACACAAACTTCCTGGGGGGCACAGCCCTTCCATCGGCAGGGGTATGGGGAACCTGCAATCCGGTTGGCCTCACAACTGTCCCTCCTTTCGGGGGCACAGCTCTCCCATCGGCAGGGGCATGGGGAACCTGCAATCCGGTTGGCCCCACAACGGTCCCTCCTTTCGAGGGCAAAGCCCTTCCATCGGCAGGGGTATGGGGAAACCAGGTTTCCCCATACCTCGTAACCCGCCGCGGGCGGAACGGGAGTTGCGGGGAGGCGGTAGCCTCCCCGCGCGCCTCCCAACGGGAACGCAAGGGTGAACAATGGCATAGGAGGAACACCATGCACAAAGCCCTGACCATCGCCGGCTCCGACTCGGGCGGAGGCGCCGGCATTCAAGCCGATCTGAAGACCTTTATGGCCCACGGCGTCTACGGGGCCAGCGCCATCACCGCCATCACCGCCCAGAACACCCTCGGCGTGCAGGCGGTCGAACTGCTTTCGCCCGACCTGGTGGCCGCCCAGATCACCTCGGTGCTCGACGACATCGGCGCCGACGCGGTCAAGACCGGCATGCTCGGCGCAGCGCCGATCATCGAGCGCGTGGCCGACGTTCTGCGCCGCTACGAGGTGCGGCACCTGGTGGTCGATCCGGTGATGGTGGCCAAGAGCGGCGACCGGCTGCTCGCCACCGACGCGGTAAGCGCCCTGCGCGAGGCGCTGTTGCCGCTGGCCCTGGTCATCACGCCGAATCTGCCCGAAGCGTCGGTGCTGCTGGGGCGGCCGGTGCAGGACGAGGTGGATATGCGCGCCGCGGCGCAGGACCTGCAGGCCCTCGGCCCGCGCTATGTGCTGCTGAAGGGCGGCCACCTCTCCGGCGACGCGGTGGATGTGCTCTACGACGGGGACGCTTACCTCGAGTTACGCGCCGCGCGCATCGCCACCCGCCACACCCACGGCACGGGCTGCACCTACGCGGCGGCGATCACCGCCCTGCTGGCCCGCGGCCTGCCGGTGGAGCAGGCCGTGCGCCAGGCCCGCGAGTACCTGCTGGGGGCCATCGCCGCCGCGCGGCCCATCGGCGCGGGGCAGAGTCCGGTGGAGCACCTCTGGCGCGGCCTGCCGGCGCTCAGTCAGGGTTGAGGCAACGCTGCAAAACAGATGCGGCAATAGCGCGGCGCGCCTGATCATCTGTGGATCAGGCGCGTTGCGCATGGGTCACCCGGAGGTACACGGCGAGGCTGCCGAGTTTCGCGTCGCCACGGTGCGCTACGATGGGTCACCCGGGGGTACACGGCGACGCTGGAGCACAAGAAGCCCTCTGGCCGCCCATGCCCCAGACGCGACGGCGCCCACTGGCCGCCATCGCCCGGCGCCTTTCGGGGGCGGGCGCCGGGCGGTGGGGCCGCCTTCCGGGTCGAAGCAGCGACCTCCTCTTAGACGGCCAGGTAAGTCAGGAAGGCGCCAGTTTCACGTGATCCCATCGCACGCGGATGGCGCATGGTATGAAAGCGGATAAACCGGCGCACCCATCCGCTGTACGCCTCTTCGGTGCGGAGCGAGGAGTGGTTGCGACGCTACCAAACGATTATAGGCATGCCGCATAGTAGGCTTGGACGAGGTAGGGGTATCCAGCGCAGAATGTTGAAACTGTCGGGGTAGGCCCTGGCGAACTCGTCGAGGAAGCCTTGCATGTTCGCGGCGTTCAGTTGCGGCAGGATGAGCCAGAAGGCCTCACCACAGTCCGGGTCGACGCTCCCGTACAGCCAACAGCCCCCTCGTATGGGGTCACTCCAATCGGCTTCACACCACGAGCGGTGATACGCCGGCGACGAATCGTTTGCAAGTTCCAGCGGCTCTCGTCGTGGGCAAACAGGCGTACCGGTTTGGTGTTGCCCTCAGGAAGAACCGCTTTCAGTCGCTCGGCGGCCTCGGCTTTGAACTCGGCGACAGGGTCGCTGTCGGGGGCGTTTTTTTGGGTTGGGGACGCGGAACTTTGGGCTTGCCGCCGAACGTACGACGCACCAACTGGCCGACCGCGTCCGTGCTCATCGTCACCCCGTGCTGCTCAAACAGCCAGACCCGTCGCTCGTCGTAGCTTCCGAAGCCCTTGGGGTTACGCAGGGCTTTCTCCAGCGCTGTAAGGGCGTCGCCAGCGACACTTGGCGCCCGCCCGGGAGGAACGTAGAGGTCAAGCAGCTTTTCCAGCCCACCCGCCTCGTAGGCGTCGAGCCAGTGCCCGACCGTCTCGCGATACACCCCGAGCCGGGTTACCACAGCCTTTCGCGAGGTCGCTTGCCTGGTTACCAGGAGGGAGGGTGTAAGATAAGTTGTGTAAACGGTGCGTCCTGAGCAGAGCCAGTTTAGGGTATACTACCACCCTTTGCTGGCAGGAAAAGGAATGACACCATGGCTGACACACGACGCACGACGACCGGGCGCAGGGTGCCTGAGGCTGAGGCCGAAACCGCTGAGACGAACCTGCCAGCGATGCCCTCGGCTAAGCGTATCCAGCAGGAGCTGGCCACGGCCAGGAACCTCGACGACTTCTTCGGCAAGGAGGGCATCTTCGCCCGCCTGTTTGCCTCCACCATCGAGCAGATGCTGGAAGCCGAGCTCACCGCTCACCTCGGCTATGAGCGCTACGCGGCCGACGGCCGCAACTCGGGCAATAGCCGCAACGGCAAGCGCACGCGCACGCTACGCACCTCGGCCGGCGATACCACCATCACCGTTCCCCGTGACCGCAACGGAAGCTTTCAATCGCCCTTGTTGGAGCCCTACCAGACCAGCACCAATGAGCTGGAGGATAAGATCATCGGGTTGTATGGCAAAGGGATGTCGGTTCGCGACATTCAGGCCACGCTCAAGGACCGGTATGGCGTGGAGGTGTCGCCTACGACGCTGAGCGCGGTCACCGACAAGGTCTGGGAGCTGGTGGAGAGTTGGCAGAACCGTCCGCTTGCTGCGGTCTACCCGATCTTCTACCTTGACGCTATCCACATCCAGCTCCGACGCGATGGCAAGGTGCAGAATACTGCGGTGTACGTCGTGGTGGGCATCGACCTGGAGGGCAAGCGCGATGTGCCGGGTCACCGGGTGGGCGATGGGGGCGAGGGCGCCAACTTCTGGCTCAGCGTGGTGACCGAACTTCAGGCTCGCGGGGTGCAGGACGTGTTCCTGGCGTGTGTCGATGGGCTGACCGGCTTCAAGGCCGCCATTCAGGCGGTGTGTCCCAAGACGGCGATCCAGCGCTGTGTGATCCACCAGGTGCGCCACAGCCTCCAGTACGTGACCTGGACCGACCGCAAGGAGTTTGTACGCGACCTGCGGTCGATCTCCCAGGCGCCGACCAGGGAGGCGGCCGAGACGGCGCTGCTCCAGCTGTCGGAGAAGTGGGGGGCGAAATACGCGATTGCGGTGCGCTCGTGGGAGAGCAACTGGGAAGACCTGGCGACGATGTTCGATTATTCAGCCGATATCCGGCGGCTGATCTACACGACCAACGCGATTGAGGGCTACAACCGGCAGCTGCGCAAGGTGGTGAAGACCAGGGGGGCGTTCCCGACGGGTGATGCGGCGCGCAAGCTGTTGTTCCTGGTCACCCGCGACATCACCCGCAAGTGGACGATGCCGCCGCACAACCGGGCCTGCATCCTCAACCAGCTCGCCATCCGCTTCGAGGGCCGTTTTCCGCTCAGCTAATAGGGAAAAGGAGACCGTTTACACAAACTACTTGACAGACCCTGAGTGCGACCTGCCAGCAGCACGAGCGACCGCTCTTGCCCTGGCTCGTCGAAGCAATTTCGGCTCACTGGTCCGGCCAGTCGGCACCTCGCTTATTGCTCTCCGCCGTCACCTTTACCCGCTGGAACGTTCCCGCCAACTTGACGGTGCCCCCGGTCGCGAACCAGGAGGCCTGTTGCATCAAGGAGCCTCCACTGCCCGAAGGCAACTGCGTGGTGCTCTCGCAGGTGTGTAGCAGTCTGGTCAATGCGATTGGCGGCAACCCCGGTGCGCCTGCCGCGCCGGTGGAGTACCTGAGTCCGGGCGTGATCGCCCCGCACGGTGATCGTCCGTTCGCTGGAGTGGTGCCGTTCAGCGGGTTGTTCGGCAGCGCGGCCAATGTGGATTACTACCGGTTCGAGTGGGCCACCGCGCCCGGCGGTCCCTGGAACCCCATGCTGCCCGCCGCCGCGGGCGGGTTCACGCGGGTCTACCGGGGTCCCCGGTTGGCGGCGGCCCGGTGAATTTTCACGCCGTCAACTTCTCCTTCGCGCCGCTGAGCGGGTAAGTGGTGATCGAGAGCCGCGAGCACTTCGAGGCTACCCACGAACCGCTCTCCTGGGGTACGACGCGCTTCTGGGTCTCCAATCGCGACCTGCTGTTCCGCTGGCTCACCACCAATACCTTTGCCGATGGGACCTACTACCTGCGGCTGGTCGGCTACGATGAGCAGGGTGGTCAGCTCGGCGATCCGCAGATCCTGTCCCTCTGCAACACCCAGCAGCCGAACGGTCTGGCGCTGACGATCGACAATGCCACCAGCGACCTCGAGCTCGCGAGTGACATTGTGAATGTACGTAATCAATGGGATCTCGGCCGGTCCGTGCTCGAACATCGACGCCCGCAACTGTGGCGACCTTGAGGTGGATTTCGTCGCTTATGATGTGGACCGCCACCTGGCGTTGTACTCCTTGATTGCCACCTACGGCAAGAATCTGGCGGTGAACCTGCTCAGCGCGCCTTGAGCGACCCTTACTCCGATCGCGCTGGGCGCCACCCCCGCGGCCGATTACGCCGGTCCCGACTACGGCGCGGTGCGGACGCAGGGCGCGGCGGCCCCGTACTGGCGCGGGGGTGGGCTGCGCCTGCGTATTCCCAACCTTCGCGGCGCCTTCCCTCAGACCTGCTGCTATCAGTTGGAGTTGCGGGTCTACAAGCGTAGTGTGGCAAGCTGCAACTACAACTACACCCCCTCGAAGCTGAGTTTCTACAGTCTGGCGGTGGTGGTGTAAACCATCGGGCCACCGGTGCAAACGTGAGCGTTCATTCGGTGAAAGGGGGCGCCCCTCTCGGCGCCCCCGTGGTTTACCGTACAATGGCGGTATGCGCATTATCCTGCCCAGCGATGTGTTTCCGCCCACCGGCAGGGGCGGGGCGGCCTGGAGTTCCTACACCCTGGCCCGCGCCCTGATCGCCCGCGGGCACAGCATCACGGCGCTGACTCCCGTGGAGGGGCGGCGCGGCGAGTCGCACGGTATGGCGCTCGGCGTGCCCCTGGTCGAAGTTGGCTACCGGGCGCCGCGCCTGCCCTTCGTGCGCAACTTCTTCCGCCACGAAGCCCTCTGGCCGCGCCTGGCGCGGGCCATCATCGCCGAGGCGCAATGCGGCCCCCCGGTGACCGTCATCCACGCCCAGCACGTGCAGGCGGCCCCGGCCGCCGTGCTCGCCGGGCGCGCCCTGGGCGCGCCGGTGGTGATCACCGTGCGCGATCACTGGCCCTGGCACTACTTCGCCACCGGTTTGCACGGCGAGCGGCTGCCCTACGCCCGCCCCGGCTGGCCGGGGCTGCTCACCGACCTGCTGGCGCGCCTGGGGCCGCTGGGGGGCCTGGCGGCGCTGCCGGCCCTGCCGTACATGCTGGCCCACATGCGGCGGCGCGCCGCCTTCCTGGCCCGCGCCGACGCGGTGATCGCGGTCAGTGCCTACATCGCCCGCCGGCTGGCCCCGCTGGTTCCGCCGGAACGCCTCCACGTGCTGCCGAACATGGTCGATCTGGAGGCGACGCGAGCCAGCGCCGCCCCGCCCCCGGCGACGGCCTGGGAAGGGGCGCTGCTGCTGTTCGCGGGCAAACTGGAGCCGAACAAGGGCGCCGGTCTGCTCCCGGAGATTTTCCGCGCCCTGCGCGCCCGCGCGCCGTTTGAAAGCCTGCCGCGCTTCACCCTGGTGGTGGCGGGCGCGGGCGCGCTGCGGCATGAACTGGAGCAGGAGTTGCGTTCCCTGGGCGTCCCGGCGCGCTTCCTCGACTGGGCCGGCCACGACGAGGTGCTGCGACTGATGGCCCGCTGCGACCTGTTGCTCTTCCCCTCGAGCTGGGGCGAGCCCCTGAGCCGCGTGCTGCTGGAGGCCGCCTGTCTTGGCGCCCCCATTCTGGCCATGCCCACCGGCGGCACGCCCGATATCGTGCGCGACGGCGATACCGGCGCCCTGGCGGCGACCCCGGAGACCTTCGCCGCGCGCCTGGCCGCCCTCCTCGCCGACCCGGCGGAGCGGCGGCGCCTCGGCGCGGGCGCC
>DAOUDA010000027.1:0-14452 GCA_034431835.1 Chloroflexaceae bacterium
GGCGGCGGCGCGCTCGAGCGCGTCGAGCACGCGCCGGTTGGCGGCATCGCCGATGGCGTGGACGGCCACGGCGATGCCGTGGGCATTGGCGCGGCGAATGGTCGCCTCGAGCGTCTCCGGGTCGATCGTGGCGATGCCGGTGTGGCGGCGGCCCTCGTAGTGGGTGAGCATCTCGGCGCTTTCGGAGCCGAGGGAGCCATCGGCGAAGAGCTTGAGCCCGCCGATCCGCAGCCAGCGATCGCCCAGACCGCTCCGCAGGCCAAGCGCGATGGCCGCCTCAAGCTGCGGTTGGGCCAGATGGACCAGACAGCGCAGGGGCAGCTCGCCCCGGGCGCGCAGGGTCTGTAGATCCCCCAGCGTCTCGGGCGCGGTGGCGTGGTTGGGGGTTGGGGGCACATGGATCGAAGCGATGCCGTAGCTGAGGGCCTCGTTCATGGCCAGCCGCAGGGCGTTGAGACGTTCCGTCTCAGTCAACTCGGGCTCCACCCGGCGCACCAGATCCATGGCCGTCTCGATGAGGATACCGGTCGGCTCGCCGTCGCGGTCGCGCTGGATCATGCCCCCGGGCGGATCGGGCGTCGCGGCGCCGATGCCGGCGAGCCGCAGGGCCACGCTGTTGACCCAGACCGAATGCCCGTCTTTGCGGAGCAGCACGGCGGGGCGCTCGGGGCACACAACGTCGAGATCGGCGCGGGTGGGCCAGCGGCGGCCCCAGGTCACGTGATCCCAGCCGCTGCCGCGCAGCCAGGCCCCCGCTGGAAGGGTGACGGCCCGGTCGGCGATCAGGCCGAGGGCCTCCTCCAGGCTGGCCACGCCGGCCAGGCGCACTTCCATGCTCGCCAGGCCCTGCAAGGTGATATGCACATGCGCATCGGTGAGCGCCGGCGTCACCGCGCGACCCTGCAAATTGAGCGAATCGCCGCGCAGACCGGCAACCGCCGCCTGCACCCGCCCGACGCTGCCCACCGCGTAGATGCGCCCGTCACGAATGGCCAGCGCCTGCGCGGTAGGCGCCTCGGCGGTGAAGGTGTAGATCGGACCGTTGTAGAGAACCAGAACTGAAGCCATGGCCTGCTCTGCGCCCCGCGACAAGCATTCGCGCCGCGGGCACGAAATGTATCGTACTCCCGGTTGGAATGAGTTGTCAAACAGGGTGGTTGCTTGACGCGGAACGTGTACGATTTTGGATTTCGGATTTCGGATTTTGGATCTGGTCGTCCGAATGAGGTATGGCGTGGACCCTGCCCGGGCTGGCCGCGGACCTGTGGTATGATGCTCCTGTCCGTCGCATCGGCATGACTCAGGGAACTTCCCGATGCAAACGACTGTCTATCTGATCCGCCACGGCGAAACCGACTGGAACCTGACTGGACGCTGGCAGGGGCATACCGATGTACCGCTCAACGCCGTTGGCTGGCGCCAGGCGCAGTTGCTTGGCCAGCGCCTGGTTCGGGAGGGGGTGCGTTTCGACGCCCTCTACAGCAGCGATCTGGCCCGGGCCTCGCAAACCGCGCGCGAAGTAAGCGCGGCCCTTGGCGTAGCCGTGCGGCTCACCTGCGGTCTGCGCGAGATTGACCTGGGTTCCTGGAGCGGCCATACTACCGCCGAGTTGAAGGTCCTCTACCCCGAAGATTTCGCCCGTATCGCCGCCGGCGAAGATATTCCCCGCGGCGGCGGCGAGTCGATCCGTGCGATGCGCCAGCGCGTCGTGACGACCGTTGAGCGCATTGTCGCCGAACATTCCGGCGCGACCCTCGGCATTGTCACCCATGGCGGCTGCATCCGCGCCCTGCTGTCGCACGCGGTGAGCCTTGACGGCAATGAGTTCCAGCACTTCCCGCACATCGGCAATACGTCGATCAGCGTGGTGCGCATCCGCGCCCTGGGGTGGGATACGGTCGTTGTCAACGATATGGCCCACCTGGAGGCGACCCACGATCCCGAGATGATCTCCGCGCCTCCCGATGACGCCGAGCAACCCCCCGCGCTGTGATTGCGCCTGGTTCTGGATGGGAGGATCGGGAGGGGGTGAGGGGAAACTCGGTTGCCCCGCGCCCCTGCCGGCGGGGAGCGTTTGGAAGGCGGTCTCCCCGCAACCCGCCAACACGGTGATGTGGATGTGAACCGTGTCCAGTTTCTTATGGACGATCGCCACTACTACGTCGAGACCCCCGAAGTTGTGCCGATCAGCTATACCGTGGCCGGGGCCGCTTCGCGTTGTCTGGCGGCGACGGTTGATACGTTGCTGATCCTGCTCTTACAGATCATCCTGGGCCTGTCGGCCCTGTTGCTTGACTCGCTGAACCAGGTGATCGCCCGGGCCGGTTCGGTCTTTTATGCCATCTGGGCCATTCTGGCCTTTGTCCTGATCTGGGGCTATTACCTGTTCTTTGAAGTGCTCTGGTCCGGGCAGACGCCTGGCAAGCGGCTGATCGGACTGCGGGTGCTGCGGGAGGGTGGCCGGCCAATTGATGTTAGCGCCTCGGCCGTGCGTAATCTGGTGCGTGCCGTGGATTTTCTGCCCTTCGCCTATGGTCTGGGCGTTCTGGTGATGTTCGCCGACCCGCGGGCGCGGCGGCTGGGTGATCTGGCGGCCGGCACGCTGGTGGTGCGCGAAGGGTTGCCGATCACCCTGACCGATCTGACCTGTGGCGCGGCCCCGGTTGTCCTTCCGCCACGCGACCCCGAGGCGCCGCCGACCCCTCTGCTCCCCAACCTGCACCTCCTCACTCCCGCCGACTACGCGCTCGCCGAGGACTTTCTGCGCCGCCGCGGGCAGCTTGGCCCCGGTCCCCGCGCGGAACTTGCCGCCGATCTCGCCACGACG
The DNA here is from genome assembly GCA_034431835.1 of Chloroflexaceae bacterium. Taxonomy (GTDB): domain Bacteria; phylum Chloroflexota; class Chloroflexia; order Chloroflexales; family Chloroflexaceae; genus JACAEO01. The sequence continues at coordinate 2,828 of DAOUDA010000027.1, forward strand.
CTGCGCGCCCGTCTCGGTCTGGCCGCTACGGGCGACCCCGAGCGCTTTATCGAGCATCTGGTGCGTGAGCATCGGGTGATTGTGGATTTTTGATTGCGGATTGCAGAAGGGAACCGGGGCGAGGGGCGACCTGGTTGGGGCTGGCGCAACCCTCGAGGTCGCACTAGGCCGGAGCATGCACGGCCCCCCGCCACTCCGGGTGCTCGGGCGTCCAGATCTCCACGTTGGGCAGCCGGCGGAACCAGGCCGCCTGGCGGCGGATGAAGGCGTGGGTGTCGAACTTCAGGCGCTCGATGCAGGCCGCCAGGCTGGCTTTGCCCTCGAAGTAGGGGCGGAACTGGATGTACCCCAGGCTCGACATGGCCGGCAGGTTCCAGCCATAGCCCGCGGCCAGCAAGCCGGCCACCTCGTCAACCAGCCTGGCGGCGATCATGGCCTCGACCCGGGCGTCGGCGCGGGCGTAGAGTTCGTCGCGCGGGCGGGTGAGCCAGATCGTGCGGATCTGGTAGGGGGGCGGCTCGCGCCGCTGCTGCGCGGAGATCGGCTGGCCCGTCAGTGTGTACACCTCCAGGGCGCGCACCACGCGGCGCACGTTGGTGGCGGGGATGCGCGCCGCGGCCGCCGGGTCAACCGCGGCCAGACGGGCGTGGAGCGCCTCCGCGCCGCTTTCGGCGGCCTCGCGCTCCAGGGTTGCGCGCAGTTCGGGTTGCGGCGCGACGCGGGGGATCTGCCAGCCCTCGAGCACCGCCGCCAGATACTGGCCCGTGCCGCCGACTAGCAACGGCGCGCGCCCGCGCGCCGTAATGGCCGCAATCGCCTGCAGCGCCAGTTCCTGGTAGGTCGCCAGCGAAAACTCCTCGTCGGGCTCGCGGATGTCAATCAGATGGTGTGGAACGACCGCGCGCTCTTCCGGCGTGGGCTTCGCCGTGCCGATGTCCATCTTGCGGTAAATCTGTCGTGAATCAGCGGAGACGATCTCGCCGCCGATGCGGCGCGCGAGCGCAATGGCCAGGGCCGTCTTGCCGACCGCGGTCGGCCCGACGATGGCGAGCAGAGGCGGCAACGGGTTGGGCGGCGGGTTCTTCACGGAAACGTGTACCATCCAGTGCAGTGTAACTCCAGCGTGTTACACTGTACCATGGATGCAAATCCCGCATGGGAGGGCGAAGCCCGCCCAGGAAAACTCTGGATAGCTGATAGGAGAGGTGTGGGAAAACCTGGTTTCCCCGCACCCCTTCCCGTGGGAAGGCAAAGCTCTCCCACGTCCTCCCCTGGGGGGATGAATAGCGAGGATAGCGTGGCCCAATCCCTATCTCCCTTTCACCCGAATATGGAAGCCGCCGTAACCCTGCGGACCCGAGACGGGCGCGAGGTGCGCGTGCGGCACATGCGTCGCGAAGACGCCGATTTGCTTACGCGCATGTTCTACCGGCTCTCCCCGGAGACGCGCTACCGGCGCTTCTTCGTTCCGCTCAACGATGTTGACGAAGAGCGCGTGCATCAGGAGGCGGCCCGTCTGGCGACGATTGACCCCGAGCGCGAAACGGCCCTGATTGCCGTGGTGGATGAAGAGGGTCGCGAGGAGGCCGTTGCAGTGGCCCGCTTTGCCCGTCTGGTTGAACACGAGGCGACCTGCGAAGCCTCGATCGTCATCCGTGACGATTACCAGGGGGTCGGAATTGGGTGCCAGCTCTTCGATCTCCTGGTGCAGACGGCCCTGGTTCGCGGCTTTCGCCACATGATCCTGCTTACCCACGCCGACAATGCCGGCATGATCGCCCTGGTCCAGGGTCTCGGTATGCCCTACGAGGGGCGCTTCAGCTCTGGCCTGTACGAGATTGACTTGCAGTTGACCAGTTTCTGCAAGGCGGTCTTCCCGTTCACTGCTCCTGAGGAGTCTCGGGACGGCTAAGGGACCGTTCGGTACCTCCTTTGGGAGGGTCCGGGAGGGCTTTGCCCTCCCAGGAACGTACGTTCCTCGGTCATCTGGAGGAGAGTGGGAAAACCAGGTTTCCCCACACCCCTGCCTGAAGGGAGGGTCTGGGAGGGCTTTGCCCTCCCAGCATGTCATCGGATACCCTGGTTATCCCGATCGGCTCGAGGTCCATGTCCCGCCGGGGAGGCCACGCAATGCTCAATCTGGTCGCGATCGCACTTGGCGCAGCGCTTGGCGCCAACCTGCGCTACGGCCTCTCCACCTGGGCCGCTCAGCGCTTCGGTACGGCCTGGCCGTACGGCACCTTCCTGGTGAACGTTCTGGGCTGTCTGGTCATCGGCATCCTGCTGACCCTGGCCGCCACCCGTCTATCCCTCAGCGAGCCGCTGCGCCTGTTCCTGGTGACCGGCCTCCTTGGCGGGTTCACTACCTTCTCGACCTTTGGCTACGAGAGCTTCACCCTCATCACCCGCGGCGACTGGCTCGGCGCCGGGCTGTACATCGGCGGCAGCGTGATCGTCGGACTGGCGGCGGTGTTCCTCGGGGCGAGCCTGGCGCGTGTATCTGGACCATGATCCGCGATGGCGCGGAAGGAGACCTCTATGCAGCAGGAGATGTGCCAGCAAGTCTGGATCTACATTGACGAGAGCGACCGGCTGCGTGGCCGCGCGCTCTCGCTTCGCATCCTCGACGCGCTCCGCGATGCCGGCTGCCCCGGAGCGACGGTCCTGCGCGGGATAGGCGGCTACGGCGTCCACGGCGTGGTCCACACCGATCTGGCCGTGGAACTGCCCAGCCATCTGCCGCTGATTATCACCTTCGTTGACCGCGCCGAACGGGTCGCCCAGGTCTTGCCGGCGCTGCGCGAACTGGTCACCGAGGGGCTGATCGCCACGACGCCGGTTACGGTGGTCCAGACCAGCCATCGCCCCGCGGGCCCATTTCCCCGGCACCTCACCGTTGCGGATGTGATCAGCCGTGATGTGGCGCGGGTGCAACTCGACACCCCGGCCTCGGAGATCGTCAGACTGTTGATCGATCGCGCCCTGCGGGCCGTGCCGGTGGTTGATGCCGACCAGCGGGTGGTGGGCATCATTACCGATGGCGACCTGTTGAGCCGTGGGGTCACCACCCTGCCGCTGCGTCTCAAGCAGTTGCTGCCCATCGAAGAGCGCAGCGAGCGTGTCGCGTCCCTTGCCGCCAAACCGCAGCGCGCCGCCGACCTGATGACCCCCAATCCGGTGACCCTTCCCGAAACCGCCTCACTGGCCCAGGCCGCTGCGGTGATGAACGACCATGATCTCAAGCGGCTGCCGGTGGTGGACGCCACGGGGCGCCTGGTGGGGATGGTCAGCCGCCTTGACCTGCTCAAGACCGTGGCCGAGGGTGTGCGCCAGCGTCCCGAGCAGCCGCTGAAATTGCCCCGAGGCGCCCCGGCGACGGTCAGTGCGTTGATGATCACCGATGTGCCCACTGTCTATCGCGACACTCCGCTGACGGAAACCCTCGACCGGCTCCTGGAGACGGAGAGGCGCCGCGTGGTGGTGATCGACGAGGACCGGCGCGTGGTGGGGATTATCACCGATGGCGACGTGCTGCGGCGGGCCGGGCGGCGCGTGCAGCCGGGGGCGTTGAAGCGCCTGGCAACCTGGTTCGCCGGCGGCGAGCGTCCCGAGGGGCTGGAAGTGGCGGCCCAGGGCCGCACCGCCGCCGATGTGATGACCAGCCCGGTTTTTACGGTGACGCCCGAAACGCCGATCACCGAGGCCATCCGCCTGATGATGACCTACAAGATCAAGCGTCTGCCGGTGGTAGATCAGGAGGGCCGTCTGTTGGGCATGATTGGCCGCGCCGCCGTTCTCAGCGCCCTGGCCCAGGGGGTTGAAGACGCCTCAACGGGAGCCTCGTAGCACAGCGAGACTGAGTCTCTGCGGGGCCGTGCAAGCTGCGGACCCCGCAGATTTCTCTTTCCGGTGGGATAGGGCAAAGCTGCGACGTACCGGAAAGGAGCTTTCGGAGGAACTTCACCCCTCCAGGTCGCCCCTCGCCAGGGAAGCGTCGTTGGAGTAACCAGGGGGAGTGCCAGAACCATGACCAATGATCCGACGTCTGATCCCGTCCGTGCCATGCTGCGCCCGGCCGAAGAATTGCCGCTGTTCGGCAGGCGCGTGCTGCTCACCGCCCCGCGCACCTACGCCCCGCGCTTCGCCGCCGCCATCCTGGCTCGGGGCGGCCTGCCTGTCCTCATGCCCACCATCGAGACCACCCTCCTCGACGATTATGCAGCCCTCGATGAATGCCTGCGCCAGCTTGAGACCTTCGACTGGATCGCCTTCACCAGTCGCAACGGGATCGAGGCGCTGCTGTACCGGTGCGAGCAACTCGGATTGCCGCCCACGGCGCTACGCGCCTGCCGGCTGGCGGCGATCGGCAAAGACGCTGAACGCCTCGCTGAACTGGGCCTGCGCGCGGATCTGAGGCCGCGGGAACCCAGTCCCCGTGGCATCGTTGACTCTCTGAAGGCGCTCGAATCCACCGGCGGCGCCGCCATCCTCGTGCCCGCGCCGGTTGTCGAGGGCGTGCCAGAACCCGATGTCGTTCCTACCTTCGTTACCGACCTCCAGCGTATCGGCATGCGCGTAACCCGAGCGCCCGCCTACCGGACGCGGGCCCTCGATGGGGGGCGCTACGCGCCCGAACTGGCGCTGATCCGCCAGGGGGCCATAGACGCGATTGCCTTCAGCAGCGCCGCCGAAATCGTCGCCCTCCTGGCAATGGTCAACGCCCCCCAGGACTATGCCCACTGCGCGATCTGCTGCTTCGGACCCTACACCGCTGCCCACGCCCGGCGGATTGGGCTGTCTCCCAACGTTGTCGCTGAGGATTTCGGTTCCTTCGACGGCTTCGCCACGGCCATCGCCCGCCACTTCACAGGCGCAAAGCCGGCATACTCAGGTTAAGAGTTCATAACCAGACAGAGGGGCCGATTCGGCCCTTCCGCATTCTAACGCCTCGGATTCGTTCGGCGTCGTCTTGCACAGCGTTTGCAGATATTGATTCTCATGCTAGCATTGATGACTAAAGATACAACAGACTCTGTACTACCAGACAGCCGACGGAGGTTTTAGGATGCGTACCATGCGCGTACTTGCCCTGCTGCTACTCGTCGCCGTCGCGGGTTGTGGCCCGGCGGCCCAGGCTCCCTCACTGGCGCCAACCACCGCGCCAGCCGCTCCCACGGAGGCCGCGCCGGTCGCGGCGACCCTGGCCCCCGTAGCACCCACGGCGGCGCCCACTCCGGCGGTGGCACTCGGCGGCAGCGTCATCCGCGCGATCACCGCCGAACCGACCAGTCTCGATCCGCACGCCGCACCTGGTTCGGGTCAGAACGTCATTCTCCCCTACCTCTTCGACACCCTGGTGTTCCGTGACATGGACAACACCTACCAACCCTATCTGGCCACGGGTTGGGAGATTGCCGCCGATGGCAAGAGTGTCACCTTTACGCTGCGTGACGATGTAACCTTCCACGATGGAACGCCTCTCAACGCCGAGGCGGTGGCCTTCACCTTTAAACGCTTCAAAGAAGCCAGGACCTCGGCCGGCGAGGGCCTGGCCAGTATGACCGGCGTCGAAGCCCTCGACGATTATACCGTGCGCTTTACCTTCAGCGAGCCTTCGGCGGTCTTCTTCAGCACCCTGGCCACACCCTACGCCGGGATCGTTAGCCCCGCGGCGGTCGAGGCTGCGGGCGACGCCTTCGGCCAGCAACCGGTGGGCAGCGGGCCATTCAAGTTCGCCGCCTGGCAGCAGGGTACTGAGGTGGTGTTGGAGCGCAATCCTGACTATCGCTGGTCACCCGCGCCAGTCAGTAATCCGGGGGCGCCCTACCTGGATCGGGTGGTCTTCAAGGTGATCCCCGACGCCAGTACGCAACTGGCAGCCCTGCAGGCGGGCGAGGTCGATCTGATCTTCGTGAACGCACCTAACCATATTGAAAAGCTGAAGGCCGATCCCTCCGTCGAATTGATCGAAACAAGCCTCAACAGTCTGATCTATCTGGGTTTCAACTGCGCAAAGGCGCCCCTCGACGAGGTGAAGGTGCGCCAGGCGCTCTCCCATGCGGTGAACAAGGAAGAGATCCTGGCGGCGGCCCTCGGCGGCACGGGCCAGGTGGCCTTCGCCCCCATGGCGCCGACCCTGCCCGGGTTCGATCCGAGTCTGCAGCAGTACGAACTTGGCTACGATCCCGCCCGGGCCAGCGCGCTGCTAGCCGAGGCGGGCTTTGCCCCTGGCGCCGATGGCACGCTCGCCCGCAATGGCCAGCCCCTGAACCTGACTCTGCTCACCTTTGCCCGCGCCCCGAACGAAGATGTGGCCACGCTCTTGCAGAGCCAGTTGAAGGCCATCGGGGTCAACGTGACCATCCAGCAGTACGATACGCCCACCGCAGCGAAGGCGGCCACCGAGGGCCAGTACGATCTGTTGCTCTGGCGCTACGATCGCAACGATGCCGATGTGCTCAACGTCAACCTGCACTCCAGCCGCATCGGCAGTTCCAACCGCTTCGGCTACAGCAACCCCGAGGTGGATGCGTTGCTTGACCAGGCGGCGCGTGAACTGGACGAAACCGCCCGCGCCGGATACTACGTCGAGGCTCAGAAGCTGATCATGGCCGATGCTCCCTGGCAGCCGCTCTATGTGCCGGTGGACGTCCTGGCGATCAATAAGCGCATCCAGAACTACCATCTGGCCTCGATGGGGCGCATTCTGCTCAATGAGGCGCATGTGATGACGCAGTAACACCTATGGTCGCTTATGTGCTCAGGCGGCTTGCCGGGGCGGCGCTGATGTTGCTCGCCATTAGCCTGATCGTCTTTATCCTGCTTGATGTGGCCCCCGGCGATGCGGCGCACACCCTGGCAGGCGACCTGGCCTCCCGCGAACAACTGGCAGCCGTGCGTCGCGAACTGGGCCTCGACCAGCCCCTGCTCGTGCGTTACGCGCGGTTCGTTGAAGGAGTCGTGCTCCGTGGCGACCTGGGCGCATCGATTGTCTCAGGTCGCCCGGTGGCCGCCTTGCTCGCCGAACGCTTTGGGGCGACCCTTAAGCTGGCCCTGGCGGCATTGGGTTTGGCGCTGGTAGTCGGGTTGCTCATCGGGGCACTTGCGGCCGTTCGCGCCGGAGGCTATCTGGACATGGCGGTGATGATCGGGGCGACGTTGGGCGAGTCGCTGCCATCGTTCTGGGCGGCCCTGCTGCTGATCCAGGTGTTTGCCCTCAGGTTGGGGTGGCTGCCGGTGTTTGGAGCTGGTAGTCCAGCCCACCTGGTGTTGCCCGCGGTGACCCTGGCGCTGCCGGCAATCGCGCTGCTGGCCCGGCTCGCGCGCAGTTGTTTGCTTGATGTGCGTGGCGCCGATTTCGTACGCACGGCCCGTGCCAAGGGCCTGGGGCCATTGCTGGTGTGGCGCGATCACATCTTCCGCAATGCCATTCTGCCCGTGATCACTATCCTCGGCCTGTACCTCGGTCACGTGCTTGGCGGCGCGTTCATCGTCGAAACGATCTTCGCCTGGCCCGGGTTGGGCCGGCTGGTGGTGCAGGCCATCTTTGACCGCGATGTTCCTGTCGTTGTTGGCGCCGTGCTGCTGATCGCCGTCATCTACCAGGTGTTGAACCTGGCGGTTGACCTGATCCACGCTTTGCTGGACCCCAGGGTGGGGCACGAGGCGCTCTAATATAGCAGTCCTCTTCAGGTTGTGAAGCCCGGAGTATCAGACGTACCCGTACGGACGCAGCGCGCTGCGTCCTACGCACGGTCGCTGTTGAGAGATGGCGCAGGGCTGCTATACCATTCTGGATTGCAGATTTCGGATTTTCGATCGCCGTATATGGCGTCACGATGAGATCTGGCGCTCATCGGTTGAACAGGAATTGGTACAGGCTCTATGGCACTCAAGGTCGAGCAACCCGCCAGTCGCACAATGAAGTATCGCCGAGGCGAACGTATCGGTACTCGCGGCGAGGGGCGACGACGGCAGATCAGCCTGCGCCCGAACGTGCTGGTTGGCGCCGTCCTGGTGGGCATGCTCGTGCTGGCCGGTGTGTTGGCGCCGCTCCTGGCCCCTTACCCGCCTGACCAGATCCAGCCCGCCTTGCGCCTGCGGCCGCCCAGCTTCGAGCATCCCTTCGGCACCGACGCCTTCGGGCGCGATCTGTACAGCCGCGTGATCCACGGCGCGCGCATTGCCCTGCGTATCTCACTGCTGTCGGTGCTGCTGGCAGCGGCGCCGGGGATCTGGCTGGGCCTTTTAGCAGGGTACCACCGGGGATGGAGCGATCAAGTCCTCTCGCGTGTGATGGAGATCTGGCTGGCCTTCCCTGGACTGCTGCTCGCCATCGTGCTGGTGGCGCGCCTGGGTCCTTCGCTGGACACGACGGTGATTGCCCTGGGGGTCATTGGCCTGCCCTCGTTCTACCGTATGGCCCGCAGTGGAACGATTTCCGCCCGTCACGCGCTCTATGTAGAGGCTGCCCGAGCGTTGGGAATCGGCGACACGCGCATTCTCCTGGGCCACATCTTGCCCAACCTGGCATCGCCACTGATCGTCCTCATCACCCTGCGGATGGGAACAATGCTCCTCGCCGCCGGCGGGTTGAGCTTCATCGGTCTGGGGGCGCAGCCACCTCTCCCCGAATGGGGCGCCCTTCTGGCAACTGGGCGCGACTACCTCGACACGGCCTGGTGGCTGGCTTTCTTCCCGGGGTTGGCCTTCACTCTGAGCGTCACCGGCTTTAACCTCCTCGGTGATGGGTTGCGCGACTTGCTGTCACCCGAGACGCGAGGGGCAACGGGGCGCTGAGAGGCTTGCGGCAGGTAGAGCGCGGGAAGGGCCGCTCGCGCTCACGCCCAGCGTTTTTCAGGGAGAAGCTGTGAGGGGCTGCGTCCTCCGCACCTCCCCCAAACTAGAGTACTGACCGGCATGCTTGATCCCCCGAAGCCCCTGCGCCGTGTGGCTTACTGCGCTCGCGCCGCCATCATTGCGGGTCTATCGTTTTGAGAAACGCTTTAGAGCCTATCCGGATAACCAGGTTATCCGGATAGGCTCTTAGTAGCGCATCCGTCAGGTTCCGTGTCACCCTGAGCCCTTCGGCGGAGTTCACCCTGAGCGAAGCGAAGGGCTCGGGGTAAACTCCGCGAAGGGTCCCGGCCGAGATGCTTCCCCTTCGACCACGCTCAGGGCAGTGGCTGCGCTCAGCCTGACAAACGACTTGTCGGATGCACCAGGTAGGGCAATTGCCGGATTGCGAAGCACTGGCGCAGCCAGTTTCGGCCCTACTTCTCGAGCACGAACAGCAACTGCCCTTCCTTGACGACGTCGTTCAGCTTGATGCAGACCTCGGCGATGCGGCCGCTGAAGGGGGCGAGAATGGCGTTCTCCATCTTCATCGCCTCCAGGTTCGCCACCTCCTCGCCTTTGTGCACAACATCGCCAACATGGATCGGGCCGCGCTGCGGGTTGCCGATGCGCCATACGTTGCCGTTGATCGGGGCGCCGATCTCGTTGGGACCCTTCGCCATGCGTATCTCCGCCTTCCTGGCCCGCGGCGTCGCAACCGGGTAGACCCGGGTCACATTGTTGACCTTCAGCACCACGTGGATGACCCCCTCGTGCTCGGCGCCGACCGATACCAGTTCAATACAGTACGGTTTGCCGTCGAGCTCGAAATCAACTTTATCGCCGCTGCGCAGCAGGCCCTGGCGCCAGACATCGGTCGGCAGCACCAGGGGCGCCATGCCGTAACGCTCGCGGAACTCGATGAAGCTGAGGGCATCTTTGGGGTGCATCAGGTAGAGAACGAACTCCTCCTCCGTCGGCGCGCGCCCGATGGCCTCGCTCAAGGTCTGGCGGAGCTTGTCGAGGTTGTCGTCCTTGAGAGTGTCGAGGGGCGAGAGATCGGTGCGCCCCTGGATCTTCGCCTGCCACTCGTCGCCGAAGGCGCTCTGGTAGACCCAGTCGGCCGGCCAGCCGACCGGCAGCTTGCCGTAGCCTCCCACCAGCAGGTTCTTGAAATCACCGGACGCGTTGCGGAAGAGCTGGAGCAACTCCTCCCGCTCCTCCTCGCTCATGGCCGCCATATCCTGCTCTTGCTCCTCGACGAACTTGCTGAGCAGCGCGATGAGCCGTCGGACGCCGCCCTCACCCTGCTCCTTCGCATAGCGGTTGACGATCCCGCTGCAGGTCACCCAGGTGATCTGTGAGCCTGGAGTGACGTCGAAGTAGCGCACGATCTGGTTGTAGAGGGCCATGACTCGCAGGATCGCCGGCATGAGGTGCAGGAAGCCCCCCTTCTCGGCCTGCTCAAACGAGCTCGGAAAGGCGCCGCCGGGCATACGGTGTCTGGTGACGCCGTGATCGTAGCCTTTGAACGGCGACTCGGCCCACTCGTAGTGCCCGATCCACTCGCGCACCCGCTGGTTAGCTTGCTCAGCAGCCGGCCGGTTGAGATGCACATGGATGCCGCCCTCCTCGAAGTAGGCCTGTACCCCCAGGATGGGCGGGTGGCCGTAGAAACGCACCAGGGCGTCCTCCTGGACATCAACGATCTTGGCGCCGGCCTGGGCGGCGGCGAACAACGCCGGGACGGCCAGACCATCGGTGACGTGACGGTGGTAGTGGATCAGCAACTCGGGGTAGTGCTCCTTGATCGTCGTCACCAACTGGCCGATGCGCACAGGGTTGCCGACGCCGGCCATATCCTTGATGCAGAGAATGATCTCATCGACGCCGCCGGCAAGGGCGACGATCTCGTGCACCACGCCCAGGTAGTACGCATCGGTGGCCCAGTCGGCCACGGTAAACGAGATCGCCGGCTCAAACAGCCGCCCGCGCTTCATCACGACCTCGGCCACCGCACGCATATTGCGCACATCGTTGAGGAACGAAAAACAGCGCCAGACATCAATATCCACCTGTGAAACGGCGTACTCGATAACGTTCCGGGGGTAGGGCCGGTAGCCCCACAGGTTCGTCTCGCGAATCAAGGTCTGGAGCAGCACGTTGGGCATCAACCGGCGCAGGATCTGGATCTCCTCGAAGGGGCTCTCGCGGCGGTTCATGATCCCGACGTGCCAGCGCGCTCCGCCGTGGCACTCGGCGCTGAACAGACCCATCCTGTTGTATATCGGGGCCAGGGTCTTCAGATCGTAGATCCGGTGGCGGTTCTTGAAGTCGGACTGCCCGGCGTCGCGCATGCTCACTGACATCAGGCAGACGCCCCGCAGGTTGCGCACGGCCTGGACGATCTCGCGTGGGGTCATACCTGGCCGCGCGAAAATGTAATCTTCCTGCTCGCCAACCACTGGTGCGGCAATACTGGTGTCCATGGTTCACCTCACATCCAGCCCTGCGGGCCCAGGGCGGAGATCTCGGCCACGTACTGGGCGACCCGGAGCATCTCATCCTCGCTGGTACGCTCGCGGAAGCCGGAGACGAGCTCCGGCAGATGCTGGTCGATGAACCTGGTCGAAAAGTCGCCGGCGATGAACTTGGGGTGCCTGATGATACTCAGCAGCAGGGGTGCGAGAGTCTTGATCCCCTCAATGCGCAGGTCGCCGGTGAGCGCCCGGTCCATCACCCGCAGCGCATCGGCCCGGTCGGCGCCCGAGGTCATCAGGAGCATGAAGA
>DAOUDA010000028.1:0-23519 GCA_034431835.1 Chloroflexaceae bacterium
CCCGCAGTCCCTGGTTCCGTCCGCGGCGGCAGGCCTGTCCTGGTTGCGCCGGGGCGCGTACCCGCCGCGGGCGGAACGGTACGGATCGCGGAGGGCGCAGCCCTCCGCGCCTCCCCATTTCGCGCAGCGAAAGCAGCTCTAAACGGACTGATCCCAGGAGAAGCAACGCATGTCCGGCAAAATGACCGTCGCCGTGCTCTTCGGCGGCCAGAGTGGCGAGCACGAGGTCTCCCTGGTCTCCTCCCATGCCATTATGACCACCCTGGACCCCGCGCGCTACGAGGTGTTGCCGGTGGGCATCACCAGAGCGGGCCGCTGGCTGGCCGGCGCGGGCGCTCACGCCGCCCTGGTCGCCGCGGCCGATCGCGCCCGCCTGCCCGCGGGCGTGATCCTCTCGACCGAGGTTGCCGGGCCAGTGATCGAAGACTTCGACCTGCTCCATGCCGCCGGCCAGGTGGACGTGGTCTTCCCCGTGCTCCACGGGCCGATGGGCGAGGATGGCACGGTGCAGGGCCTGCTGGAACTGGCGGGCCTGCCCTACGTTGGCTGCGGCGTGGCGGCGAGCGCGGTGGGGATGGACAAGGCCCTGATGAAGGCCGCCTTCGCCGCCGCCGGCCTGCCGCTGCTCCCCTGGCTCCTGGTGCGCCGCGTGGACCTGCTGGCCGATGGCGAGGCCGTCTGCGCGCGGGTCGAAGCGGCACTGCGCTACCCGGTCTTCGTCAAGCCGGCAAACATGGGCAGCAGCGTCGGCGTCAGCAAGGCCCAGGACCGCGACGGCCTGCGGGCGGCCCTGGCCGAGGCGGCGCGCTACGACCGGCGCATCGTCGTGGAGCAGGGCATCCCGGCGCGCGAAATCGAGGTCAGTGTGCTCGGCAACGACGCGCCCGAAGCCAGCGTGCCCGGCGAGATCGTACCCTCGGGCGAATGGTACGACTACACCGCCAAGTACCTCGCCGGGGCCTCGCGCCTGTTGATCCCCGCCCCGCTGGAGGCCGAACTGACCGAACGGGCCCGTGCCATGGCCCTGGAGGCCTTTCTGGCGATCGACGGCGCCGGCCTGTCGCGGGTGGACTTTCTGCTCGACCGCGAGAGCGGCGAACTCTGGGTCAACGAGGTCAACACGATGCCCGGCTTCACGCCGATCAGCATGTATCCGCAGTTGTGGGCCGCCAGCGGGCTGGCCTATCCCGATCTGCTCGACCGGCTCATTCACCTGGCGCTGGAACGCCATCAGCAACGCCGCCTCGCGCGGCCCGAAGAGGGGTAACCCACGTTTCTTCCGCAATCGCAAATGGTAAACCGCACTATGGAGTATAACGCCCCCAACACCCGTGAACGCATCGCGGCGCGCCGCCAGCAGCGGCGCGGCGCGCCACCCCCGGCGGCTCCGCGCCGGCCTCCGGCGGCGACCCCGCCGCCGGGCCAGCAGGCCGTGCCGGGCATGCGGCGCTCGCTGCACTCCTGGCTGTCGAAGGGCCGGCTCCTCAGCCTGGCGCTCTGCATTGCCACCCTCGGCGTCCTGGCCCACGCCCTCACCTCCCCGCGTTTCAGCGTGTGGCAGATCCGCGTTGAGGGCAACCGCATCCTCGAAGCCGAAGTGGTGACCGACCTGGCCGATGCCCTTGGGCGGCCCATCTGGTTCGTCAAACCCGCCGCCGTCGCCGCGCGCTTGCGCGAGAACGCCTACATCGCCTCCGCCTCGGTTGACCTGGCCCTGCCCGACGTTATGCGCATCCGCATCGTCGAACGCCGCCCTGAGGTGCGCTGGCAGGCGGGTGGGGTGCACTACCTGGTGGATGGCACCGGCAAGGTCCTCGGCCCGGCCCGCGAAAGCGCCACCGAAGATGTGCTGGTCATCGCCGACACCTCGCACCTGGAGTTGAAGCCCAATGACCTGGTGGACGTTGACGCCGTGCATCTGGCCCAGGAACTGGCCCTGCGCCTGCCGGTGGAACTGGGCCTGACCCCGGCCCAGATCGGCTGGGACTACGGCCTCGGCGTGTTCGTGCGCGGCCCCCTTGGGCAGACGATCGTCTTCGGACAGAGCGAGAATCTTGATCGTAAACTGGCCATATTGAACGTATTGTTACAAGATCAAACTGCGTTTACGTATCTGGATCTGCGATCATCGACCCCGTTCTATCAGAACCGGGCGCCCGCCGCGCCGGCCCCGGTCAATGCTCTGGCCACCCAGGGTCTTGAGGCGTGGAAGAGGGCAACCCTTTCCGCGGTTGCGCGCCAACTGCGAAAAGACGAGAGAACGCTATGCAACGAACCATCGTTGGAATCGATGTCGGTACCACCAAAGTCTGCACCATCGTGGCCCAGGTGTCCGACGCAGGCAAGCTCAACATCCTTGGGGTTGGCCTCACCCCGAGCAAAGGACTCGACAAGGGCGTGGTGGTCAACATAGATGACGCCGTCAACGCCATTACCGCCAGCGTCGAGAAGGCCGAACGCCTGAGCGGCTACCGCGTCGCCACCGCCTTCGTGGGGGTGAGCGGCCGCCACATCTCCTCGCTCAACAGCCGGGGCGTAGTGGCGGTGCAGCGGCCCGACCGCGAGATCACCCGCAACGACGTCGCGCGGGCGGTCGAGTCGGCCCAGGCGGTTGCCATTCCCACCCAGCGTGAGATTATCCACGTCATTCCCCGCGCCTACGTGGTGGACGGCAACGAGGGCATCCGTGACCCCATCGGTATGAGCGGCTTCCGCCTGGAGGTGGAGACGCACATCGTCACCGGCGAGGTAATGGCCATCCAGAACCTCATCCGCAGCGTGCAGAAGGCGGGGTTGGAGATTGACGACCTCGTGCTGCAACCGCTGGCCTCCGGCGAGGCGGTGCTCACCGACGAGGACAAGGATCGCGGGGTCATGCTCGTGGACATCGGCGGCGGCACCACCGACATCGCCATCTTCGTGCAGGGCGGGGTCTGGCACACCAGCGTCATCTCGGTGGGCGGCAATCACTTTACCAACGACATCACCTACGTGCTGCACACGCCCCACAACACCGCCGAGTACCTGAAGATCCGCTACGGCAGCGCCATCGCCGAGGAGCCGTCGCGCGAGGGTGAAGAGGGCGACCTGGTCGAGATCGACACCCTGACCGTCGGCGAAAAGCAGAAAATTAGCCGGCACCTGCTCAACGAGATCATCCAGGCCCGGGCCGAGCAGGTGGTGGAACTCATATACAACGAGATCAAGCGCAGCGGCTACGAGGGCCTGCTCCCGGCGGGCATCGTCCTTACCGGCGGCGCGGCCCAGTTGAGTCGCTTCGACGAACTGGTGCGCGAAATGCTCGGCATACCCGTGCGCATCGGCGTGCCTGCCGATCTCAGCGGCCTGGCCGACTCCCTCGACAGCCCGACCTATGCCACTGGCGTGGGACTGCTGCGCTGGGGCTCGCGCCACGGACTTTCGATGCTCGGACCCACCCACCGTTCGGAGGAGCGGCAGGGTTGGGGCAATGTCTACGAACGCTTCAAGGGCTGGATGCGGGAGTTCCTGCCGTGAACGTTCCCGTTCCCAGGTGGGGGCGTGGGGAACGCCGGGTTCCCCGTCTTTCAACCGGTGTTGGGGCGCCTGACCCCCGGCCGGGCCGGGGTATGGGGAAACCTGCTTTCCCCATGTCACAACGGTATCTGACCATTATCTACCAGGAGGAATACGATGGTTGACCGCACCAACAATGGCCTGGCGCTCGAGGATTTCGCGCAGATCAAGGTCGTGGGAGTCGGGGGTGGAGGCAGCAACGCGGTGGATCGCATGATCGCCGACGGGGTGCAGGGGGTGGAGTTCATTACCGTCAACACCGACGTGCAGGCCCTGATGCACTCCCTGGCGCCGACACGCATCCGCATCGGCGACAAGTTGACCCGCGGGCTCGGTTCGGGGGGCAACCCGGTGATCGGCCAGAAGGCCGCGGAGGAGAACCAGGAAGACATCTACGAGCAACTCAAAGGGGCGGACATGGTCTTCGTGGCCGCCGGCATGGGCGGCGGCACCGGCACCGGGGCCTCACCGATCATCGCCGGGATCGCCCACGACCTCGGCGCGCTGACCGTGGGCGTGGTGACGCGCCCCTTCACCTTCGAGGGCAACCACCGCCGCAAGCTGGCCGAATCCGGCATTGACCAGTTGCGTCCCGTGGTTGATACGCTGATCGTCATTCCCAACGATCGCCTGCTCCAGATGGCCAGCAAGAACACCTCCTTCACCCAGGCCTTCCAGATGGCCGACAACGTGCTGCGCCAGGGCATCCAGGGCATCGCCGACCTCATCACCCAGCGCGGCTTGATCAACCTCGATTTCGCCGATGTCAAGACGATCATGGCCCAGCAGGGGTCGGCGCTGATGGCCATTGGCTACGGCAAGGGCGACAGCCGCGCGGTTGATGCGGTGAACCAGGCCATCGCCAGCCCGTTGCTGGAAGTCAGCATTGATGGCGCCAAGGGCGTGCTCTTCAACGTGACCGGCGGCGAGGATCTCGGCATCCTCGAAGTCTACGAGGCCGCCGACATCGTCGCCAAGCAGGTGGATCCCGATGCTCACATCATGGTTGGCGCGGTGATTGACCCGACCTACCCGCCTGGCGAGATCAAGGTCACGCTCATCGCCACCGGCTTTGATCTGAGCAAGCCCAACGCTGGCGCGCAGCGTTCGCGTTCCTACCCCACCGCGGCCACCAGCGCCGGCCATGCCACCGCGCACCACCCGCAGCCCAATCCGGTCGCGCGCCAGCCGCAACCCGCGCCGCAGCCGCGCGTCGCGCCCAGCTTCAGCAGCAGCGATGATCTCGACATTCCTCCTTTCCTGCGGAACCGCAATCGCAAGTAGCGTGGCGCCGCGCCCCGGAGAGCGGGGGACATGGGGAAACCTGGTTGCCCCACACCCCTGCCCACGGGAGGGTCGGGAAGGGCGACTCAATGCTTGACAATCCCGCCGTGCCTCGCTATAATACTCGTCCAACTTTACAACGGGGAGGGGTTAACACCCCTCCCCGTTGTCGCCTTAAGCGATTGTTACGATGCAACCTCGTAGTACTCCGGCTCGTACAGTGTAAAGGATTTGCAACGGGTGTCGCCAGGCGTTCCGGTGTTCGCAGTGGAGTTCCCCGATGAAGCCACGTCGCTGGTACAGCAGCCGCGAGTTCAACCCGCACCCTGCGCCGCCGCCGGTGCGTCCGTTGCGTGACCGGGCCTACTGGCGCTGGATGGGTCGCCCCCGTCTGGAGCAAGGGCCGATCATCAAGCCCGCGAATCCGCAAACAGCAACCGCGCAGGAGCGCCGCGAGCGCGCGCCTCGCGCCCCATGCCCCCCCCGGCGCATCAATGCGGCATGAAGAGGTAGGGTCCGGCCTTCCTGGATCACGTTGTTGTTGGCAACCAACCCCCGTGTTCCCTATTTGAGCTGCAGTAGGGATTGCCGACCCTGTGGCTCGGTTCAGTGCCTTCAGAGCATCATTTCCATCAGAGTTCTAATCACCCCCGGCCGGCAAATGGTCGCGGCGCGCCACGCCTTCCTCAATCGCCGCCAGGGCCACGGCATGGGCGATCACCGGCACGATGTGGCGGTTAAACACGCTGGGGATGATGTACTCCTCGCTGATCTCCTCGGGCGGAATCACACCGGCCAGGGCCTCGGCGGCCGCCAGGCGCATAGCGGTGGTCATATGGCGGGCGTGTACATCGAGGGCCCCGCGGAAGATGCCCGGGAAGCTCAACACATTGTTGATCTGGTTGGGCTGGTCGGAGCGGCCCGTCGCCACCACGCGGGCGTACTGGCGCAGCATCTCCGGGTCGCCTTCGGGAATCGGATTCGCCAGGGCGAACACAATCGGATCGGGCGCCATCCCTCGCACCATATCAGGGGTCAGCAGGTTGCCTTTGGAAACGCCGATAAACACATCGGCCCCCTCCAGGGCCTCGCGCAGGTCCCCGCGGCGACGGTCGCGGTTCGTCTGCGAGGCGACGATGCGCTGCATCGGGGTCTGCACGGCGTCGTCGCCCTCGCGCAGAATGCCGTGACGGTCCACGGCGGTGATCTCGCCGATCCCCGCTTCGAGCAACCCGCGGATGATCGCCGTGCCGGCGGCGCCGACCCCGTTCACCACCGCTCGCACCTCCCCCAGGCGCTTGCCCACCAGGCGCAGCGCGTTGCTCAGCGCCGCGAGCACCACCACCGCCGTGCCGTGCTGGTCGTCGTGCATCACCGGAACGTCCAGGCTCTCGTGCAGGCGCCCCTCGATCAGAAAGCAGTTCGGCGCGGCAATGTCCTCCAGGTTGATGCCGCCAAAGTTCGGGGCCAGTTGCTCGACCGTCTGCACGATGATCTCCGGATCTTGCGACCGCAGGCAGATGGGCACGGCATCAATGTTCGCCAGTTCCTTGAAGAGGATGGCCTTGCCCTCCATCACCGGCAGCGCCGCCTCCGGCCCCAGGTTGCCCAGGCCCAGCACTGCGCTCCCGTCGCTCACCACCGCCACGCTGTTGGCCTTCCAGGTCAGCGCGAAGACCTTCTCCGGCTCGTCGGCGATCGCCCTGCACACCCGCGCCACTCCCGGCGTGTAGGCGATCGACAGGTCATCGCGGGTCTTCAAGGGCACGCGGCTCTGCATCGTGAGCTTGCCCCCCAGGTGCGCGAGAAAGACACGATCGCTTACCTGCAGCACATGGATCCCCGCCAGGTCGTTGATCGCCGCGACGAGCGTGGCCCCGTGCTCCTCGTCCTGCACGCGGACGGTGATGTCCCGTACCAGTACGCTGCGCTCGGCCCGGACAATATCAATCGCGCCGATGTCGCCGCCTACCTCGCCGATGCGGGTGGTCAGCCGGCCGAGCATACCGGGACGATTCTCGATCTGACAGCGTAGCGTAAGGGTATAGGCCACTCCCATCGACATATGTACCCTCTCTCCTCCTGCGTCTAAAAAAGAGGCCCCGCGCGGGTGGCAGTCGCAGGGCGTAGCCCTCCGACTGCCATTTCTGCATCATTTGATGGTGGCAACCCGGGTTCCCCACGCCCCTGCCGCACGGAAGGGTGGGCGAGGGCAAGGCCCTCCCAGATCCCCCTGTCCGTCATTTGATGCGGGACAACCCGGGTTCCCCACGCCCCTGCCGCACGGGAGGATGTGGGAGGGCAAGGCCCTCCCACATCCATCTCTGCATCATTTGATGTGAGGAAATCCGGTTTCCCCACACCCCTCCCGGAAACGTTCCCGGGGATACCCGATACAAAAACGCTCGTCGCACTTTGTGCGACAGCGCATTCGCGTATGGTACCATGGCTATAGGAACCGCGCAATTACGTTCCAGATGGCACAAATGTATGGGGCTTTCAGAGGAGTTGCGTGAGGCGTTGAACGCGCCGTTTGAACCGCTGGCGCGGCGCGTCGCCGCCGAGGCCACGGTGATCGACGACCGCATCCTGCGTATTGACCACTTCCTCAACCACCGCATCGACACCGCCCTCATGCGCGCGATCGGCGCGGCCCTCGCCCAGCGCCTGGCGCCCCTGCGCCCCGAGCTGGTGGTGACCGCCGAGGCCAGCGGTATTGCCCCCGCCCTCGCCACCGCCCTGGCGCTGGACGTGCCCATGGTCTACGCCAAAAAATACGCCCCCGAGGTCGAGGCCCCCGCCCTGTCGCGCCTGGTCCCCTCGCCGACCCGTGGCGGCCAGACCCGCCTGGTCATCTCGGCGCGCTACCTGCCAACCGCCGCGCGCGTGGCCCTGGTGGACGACTTCCTCGCCAACGGGCGCACCGCTCTGGCCCTGGCCGAACTGGTGGCCGAGGCCGGGGCCACCCTGGTGGCGGCCGGCTTCGTGGTCGAGAAGTGCTTCCAGGGAGGCCGCGCGCCCCTGGAGGAACTTGGCGTGCCCGTGACCGCCCTGGCCCAGGTCGAACGCCTGGAGGCCGGGCGGGTCGTGCTGCGGGGGGTAGAGGGTAAGGCGCCTGGCGCCTCCTCCAACGCGGGGCCGGGAAGGGGGCGGAAATGCTAGGAAACGTAGTTCACGGACGAATCAGCCGCCGGGCGAGGGGGCGCGTGCAAAGGTTTCGTCGCCCCCCGATGACGCTTTGCCTGCGGCCCTGTGCCATGTACAATGCAACTGGAGCATCTCCATACGCGCGCGACGCAGAAAGGCACAGGCGTGATACCCATAGGCGACGAGAATCCCACCCGCCGCACCCCCGTTGTAACCATGACCCTGGTGATCCTGAACGTGATCGTGTTTGTGCTCCAGTTGCTGCGGGGTGTTGATTTCACCCTCCGTTTCAGCTTTGTGCCGCTGGAGCTCACCGCGTTGCTGGAGGGGCGCGGCAGTCTCTGGGTGCTGGTAACCGTCTTTACGGCCATGTTTCTCCACGGCAGCTTCGGGCACATCTTCGGCAATATGCTTTTCCTCTGGATCTTTGGCGACAATGTTGAGGATGTCTTTGGCCGCGTTCCCTATGTGCTGTTCTATCTGCTATGCGGGATTGCCGCCACCATCACTCAGTATCTGACCGGGCCGCTCTCACCGATCCCCAACCTGGGAGCCAGCGGGGCCATCTCGGGCGTGCTGGGCGCCTACGTGCTGATGTTCCCGGCGGCGCGGGTCAATTTGTTCATCTGGCCGTTTTCGATCTTTTTTGGCGTCTTCGGTATTCCCGCGTTCCTGTGGATCGGTTTCTGGTTCTTGATGCAACTGTTTCTCGGCGTTCAGGATCTGGGGCAGATTACCGAGGGCGGCGTGGCCTTCTGGGCGCATATTGGCGGCTTCGTGGCCGGCCTGGCGCTCACCTTGCTCATGCCCCGGCGCCGACGACGGGCCTATCCCGTCCAGCGCACCTATCGTTGATGTTGCTTCTCGATAGATCCTCGTAATACCACCCGCGTATCATGGCGATCAGACGACCGGAGACGATCTGGCAACCCGGGCCGGGTTCGGTTCCTGTTGTTCATAGAGCCTGTTTGAATAACCAGGTTTTGCGACTACGTTCCGGGAGGGCTTGGCCCTTCCAGATCCTCCCCTTCGGCAGGGGCGCGGGGACCAATGAAGTCTGCAACCCACCCTCGAAGCCTGCCCTCGACGCCAGTTACGGCACGGAGCAGCCTGGCGGCACGGATCATTTTCGGGGTCTATTTTCTGTCGGGGTTCTGCGCCCTGCTCTACCAGACTGCCTGGCAACGGCTCCTCGGGCTGTTCACCGGGGCCGATGTGCGTTCGGTGACCATCATTGTAGCCGCCTACCTGGCCGGCCTGGGCGCCGGCAGTCTGATCGGCGGCGTGTTCGCCGATCGACTCTCGAGCCGCGCGGCGGTGCGTCTGTTCGGGCTGTGCAATCTGGGGATCGCCGCGTTCGCCCTCGTCGCCCGCCTGGTGTTCTACGATCTGCTGTTCCTGCGCCTGCACGCCCTGGCCGCCAATCTGGCGGGCCTGATGGCCGCCTCGTTCCTGACCCTGCTGATCCCCACCACGCTGATGGGCCTGTCGCTGCCGCTTCTGGCGCGGGCGCTGGTGCGCTCCCTTGACGAAGCGCCGCAGACCATCGGGCGCCTGGAGGCGATCAACATCATCGGTGCGGCCCTGGGCGCGCTGGTGGGCGGGTGCCTGCTCATCGGCATGCTGGGCTTCGACGGCGCCTCGTATGCCGGGGCGATCCTCAGCGCCGTGGTCGGAGTGGCGGCGCTTGCCGTGGCGCCGACCTTCGCCGCCGGCAATGGCCGGCTACCGCCGCGGCAAGGCGCGCCCGCGGTCCGTTCCCCGCGCCTGTGGTACTGGAGCGCGCTGGTCTTCCTCTCCGGCTTTCTCGCCATCGGGTTGCAGGTGGTCTGGTTCCGCCTCCTCAGCGTGCCGCTGGAGTCCTTTGCCTACACCTTCGCTATTCTGGTGGCCCTGGTGTTGCTGGGCGATGGGCTCGGCACGGCCCTCGGCGCCCGCCTGGTGCGGCGCGCCGCCGATCCGCGGCCCTGGTTCATGCTGACCCAGGCGGCCGTCATGCTCTACGTCCTGGGGTCGGTGCTGCTCCTCTGCGCCCTCTCTACCCGCCCGAACGACGCGACCACTGGCACGGCCGCGATCGCCGCTCGCTCCTTCGCCACGCAGATGTTTTTGCCCCTCGCGCTTCTGCTACCCCCCAATCTGCTGATCGGCCTGACGCTGCCCTTCGTGCAAAAGGCGGTGCAAACCGAGACGGCCAGCGTTGGATGGAACGTCGGCCTGCTCCAGATGGCGAACCTGATCGGCAACGTGGCGGGCGCCATCCTCACCGGCACGCTCCTGCTCGACGCCTTCGGCACCAGCGGGGTGCTCGTCATATTCGCGCTCGCCGGCCTGGGATTCGCCCTTGGGGCGCTGGTTTGCGCCTTTCCGCGACCAGGGGCCTCCCGCTGCGCCTTGCCCGTCACCCTGGTCCTGGCGCTCGTGGCGCTCATCGCCATCACCCCATCCAACAGCCGCCTCTGGGCCGCGCTGCACGGCAGCGTGGGGGCCGAGGCGACGGTCGTCGAGGACTCCACCGGCGTCACCGCAATCATCCCCCGGGGCGAACGGGCGACCCTCTACTCGGGCGGTAACGCGCACGGCGAGGTGCCCTTCCTCGATGTGCATGTCCTCCTCGGCGCGCTGCCCGCGCTGGCGCATCCCCATCCGCAGGACCTGCTGATCATCGGGATCGGCTCCGGCGGCACTCCCTACAGCGCCGGCCTGCGCCCGGAGACGCGGAGCATTCTGGCGGTCGAACTGGTTGGATCGCAGCTTCCGGCGCTGACGACCTTTGCCCGCGGCACGGCCAGCGCTCCCCTCGAGGCATTGTTTGTCGATCCCCGCTACCGCCTGGTCGTTGGCGATGGACGGCACGCCCTGGCCCATACGCACCAGCGCTTCGACCTGATCCAGGCCGATGCCATCCAGCCCTGGCGCGCCGGCAGCGGCCTGCTGTACTCGCGCGAGTTCTTCGTCCAGGCCCGCGCGCGCCTGGCCACGGGCGGCCTCATGGCCCAGTGGATGCCCACCGAGCGCACCGCCGTCACCTTCCGCCAGGTCTTCCCCTACGGCGTCCAGATCGGCGACTTTCTGTTACTTGGCGGAAACGAGCCAGTAACCTACCAGCCAGAGGTGTTGCTGCAACGCCTCGAAGACCCGGGCGTGCGCGCACATCTGCAGCGGGGCGGGATCGATCTCGAACTGGTGCGCGCCTTCATCCGCACGCAGCCGGCGACGTTCTGGACGCCGCAAACGCCGCGCCAGGGAGAGATAAACACCGACCTGTTGCCGCGCGACGAGTATTTTCTCAACAACTGATACCGGTTGCTGTTGAATGGACTGCGCGCCCATCACCGCCAGGTCCCGCTGCGACGCCAAAGCCAAAATCTCCGAGCCAATTGAATTACTCGATCTCACTGCGACGCCAAATCCAAAATCTAAAATCCAAAATCCGAAATGGCATGGGCGTGGTACACTAGTAGCGGCTCGAGTCCAAGGAGAGACCCATGGGCGCCGAACTGCGCGAACTGCTCGACTTCGCCAACCAGATCGCCATTCATGCCGGAAAGATCACCCTGCGTCACTTCCAGCGCGACCTGGTGGTGGAGCGCAAGGCCGACGCCTCCCCGGTCACCGTGGCCGACCGCGAGGCCGAAGCCTATCTCCGTGAGGCCATCCAGGGGCGCTACCGCAATCACGCCGTCCTCGGCGAAGAGGAGGGCCTCAGCGGCTCCCCCGGCGCGACCTACCGCTGGGTGCTCGACCCGATTGACGGGACCAGATCATTCATCCACGGCGTGCCCCTCTACGGGGTCATGATCGGCATTCTGCGCGAGGGCGAGCCGGTGGCCGGCGTGGTGCATATGCCGGCCCTCGGCGAGATCGTCGCCGCCGCACGCGGCCTGGGCTGCACCTGGAACGGGCGCCCCTGCCGCGTCTCTACCGTGGCGACCCTGCGTGAGAGCCTGGTGGTGGCAACCGTTGCCGGGGGCTACGAACGCTACGGTAAGGCCGAGGCATTCGCCCGCATCCTCGACGCCGCGGGGCTGTTTCGCACCTGGGGCGACTGCTACGGCTATGTGCTGGTCGCCACCGGACGGGCCGAGGTGGCCCTCGACCCGGTGATGAACGTCTGGGACGCCGCCGCGCTGCTGCCCATTCTCACCGAGGCCGGCGGCGCCTTCACCGACTGGCGGGGCACGCCAACCATCGAGGGCGGCGAGGGCATCGGCGCCAACGGCGCCGTGCTCGACGAACTGCTGCGCCTGATTGGAGCATGACCATGGACGCCAACGAGTACCAGCGCCTGGCCCTGCCCACCGAGGCCCCCGGGCGCGACGAACGCGCGCGCCTGCTCAACGCCGCCCCTGGCCTTACCGGCGAGGCCGGCGAGTTCAGCGACACCCTCAAAAAACATCTCTTCCATGACCATCCTCTGGACGAGCGGGCGTTGCGCGCGGAACTCGGTGACGTGCTCTGGTACGTGGCCCTCGCCTGCGACGCGCTCGGCCTGCGCCTCGGCGACGTGATGCACGAAAATATCGAGAAGTTGCGCCGCCGCTACCCCGACGGCTTCAGCAGCGCGCGCAGCCTCCGGCGCGAAGCCGAGTAGTCAGGGCCGAAGCCATGCACGCGCCTCGCACCGCCACCATTGACCGCGCCACCGGGGAGACGGAGATCAGGCTCAGCCTCAATCTCGACGGGAGCGGCCAGGCCGCCGTCAACACCGGCATCGGCTTTCTCGACCACATGTTGACCCTCTGGGCGAAGCACGGGCTGTTCGACCTGAGCGTGACCGCCCGCGGCGATCTGCACGTTGACGAGCACCACACCGCCGAAGACACGTGCATCTGCCTGGGGCGCGCCCTCGACGTGGCCCTCGGCGAGCGCCGCGACATTGTGCGCACCGCCCACAGCTTCGTGCCCATGGACGAAGCCCTGGCCCTCGTCGCCGTGGACCTGGGCGGGCGGCCCTACTGCGTGGTGCAGGCCGAGTTTGTCACCCCCCGCGTCGGCCAGCTCGGCACCGACCTGATCGCCCATCTGTTCGAAAGCATTGCCACCCACGGACGTCTGAACCTGCACGCCCGGGTGCTCTACGGCCACAACGACCACCACAAGGTCGAGGCCCTCTTCAAGGCCCTCGGGCGCGCCCTCGACGCCGCCACGCGCCACGACCCGCGCCTGGCCGGCGCCGTTCCCAGCACCAAGGGCGTGCTATGAACGGCCGCCTGCATTCCTATCGCACCACAGCGCCGCGACCCGGAGAAGCGCCCTATGCCCTTTCTGATCGCCGTCCTGCTCAGCTTCGTGCCCGCCTTGATCTATGCCGCGATCGTCTACTGGCTCGATCGCTTCGAGAAAGAACCGCTGCGACTGCTCATCGGGGCCTCTGGCTGGGGCGCCTTCGTCGCCACCCTTGGCGCGATCGTCTGGAGTTCTGCGCTCCAGTTGGGTCTCGAAGTCTTCATTAACGACCCGTTCCTGATCGACCTGACCGGGGCCGCGCTGGTTGCGCCACTGGTTGAGGAAACCCTCAAGGGTCTGGCCGTCGCGATTATCTTCCTCGCCTTTCCCCAGGAGTTCGATTCGATCCTCGATGGCATGGTCTACGGCGCGATCACCGCCCTGGGCTTCGCCGCCACCGAGAACGTGCTCTACCTTTACTTCGGTGGGTATGCCGAGGACGGCTATCCAGGGATGATCGCGCTCTTTGTGCTGCGCGTCATCCTGGGGGGTTGGGGCCACGCCGTCTATACCGCTTTCATCGGGATCGGCCTGGCCGTGGCGCGCCTGAACCCTCACTGGCCCATCAAAGTGATCGCCCCGTTGCTCGGATGGGCCGTGGCCGTGTTCCTCCACGCCCTGCACAACGCCATGGCCACCGTCCTCGCGGGTAGTCTGGGCGGGCTGGCGGCGACCCTGCTGGTGGACTGGCTAAGCTGGCTGGTGGTGTTCGGGATCGTGATCGGAGAAATCCTGCGCGAGCGGCGCTGGATGCGCCTCTACCTGCGTGAGGAGGTGGACCTGGGCACGATCAGCGCGGAGCACTACCGCACCGCCACCTCGATCCGCGGGCAGGCACGGGCGCGGATGCGCGGCAGAACGTGGCGGCGCTTCTACGAAGCCTGCGCCGAACTGGCCCAGAAGAAGCACCAGTTGGCGACCCTCGGCGAGGAGCGCGGCAACACCGCGCGTATCGCCGCCCTGCGCGCCCAGCTCAGCCTGCTGGCCCCATCGGTGGGGGTGGGGTAAGACAAGGTTCACCATTGGCCCTGAGGGGGGCGCGCCCCCAGGCAGCCAGAACGAGCTTGCCGCCGCCAGCGGAACAACGGGATGGCGGAGGGCGCAGCCCTCCGCCATCCCGCTGAACGCTTCCCGAGAGGGCGCAGGTCTCCCGGGAAGCGTTCAGCGGAGATCCTCATCGCCGACGTACTCGCTGAGCAAACGGCGGCTCCGTTCACTCGCCTGCAGCGCCATCTGAGCGGCCATCCGCTCCGCGGTAAGCAGGCGACGACGCTCAATCTCGCAGCGTTCGGTCTGCTCGATCGCCGCGGCGAGGTCGTCCGCGGCGGCGCGCAGGTCGGCGCGCAGGGGGGCGGCGCAGGGCGGGGGGGGCGCGAGCACCTCCAGGGTCGCGGCGAGGCGCAGCACCTCATGCAACAGCGCGTCGGCGCTACGGGCGTGATCAGGGTGGGCCGGCGCGACCACCCGGGCGTGGGACGGGCGGTCGTGGTAGTAGCGTCGTAACTGGCGCTGTGCGTCGGCGTAGATCCGCTGCGCCGCAACTTCGCACTGCCAGCGGCGAGCCAGGGCGGCCCGCCATGCCATCAGCGCCTGCGCGCTGCGTTCGCGCTGCTCGACCAGGGTATCGTTCAGGCGCCGGTGACGCTCGAGTTCCTCACAGAGCTGGGGAAAGTCGGCACAGTGACGTTCCAGCAAGGATACCAGGCTCCCGGTCGCCTCGGCAACGGGAAAATCATCCATAGGGAAGAACCTCAAACACTGGCAGGTTTGTTCCAGATGACAGGGGCGACGCATACCTGCCACTGTTATGGTACGAACCCGCTTCCGAGCCGTCCATAGTACTTACGTGCTTGCTTACCGTGGGACTTACTATGGGGTGTCGCAGGGACGATGTGCTAGAATATCCGTAGTTGCATCCGTGGTGGTTGCTGGCGCGTCTTATCCTCGGACACGCGCAGACGCGCGCGAGATCAGTTCGTCCAGGGAGGCGTCCCGATGGGTCTTTTAGATCAGCTTAGCCGAACCATAGCGCAGAGCGTTGACCGGGCCAAGTTTGAGGCCGAGAAGTTTCAGAAGACCACTCGCCTGCAGGGCGAGGTGAACGAGCTTCGTCGCCAGGTTGACTCGAAGCTGAACGAGCTGGGGCAGCGGGCCTACGAGTTGCTCCGCGCCGGCCAGATCCAGTCGGCCACCCTGGCCGAACTGGGCGCGGCGGTGGATCAACTGCGCTCGGCGCTGGTGATGAAGGAAGAGGAACTGAAGCAGGCGCAGGCCGAGGTCTACGTCGAACCGCCCGCGCCCGCCCCGCCGCCCCCGAGCCAGTCGGTGCCGATTGATTACGGCCCGCCGCCTGCCAGTACCCCCGCGGTGAAACAGTGCGGCGTCTGTGGCTTCCAGATGCCGGGAACGGCGATGTTCTGCCCCAACTGCGGCACCCGCGTGACGTAGCGGTTCAGGATCGGTTGTTCTGACGTCGCAGCTTCTCCACACCTCCACAGACCGGCCGTGTGGAGGTGTGGAGGTGTGGAGGTGTGGAGGTATGGAGGTGTAGAGGTGTGGAGCTAAAACCCGCCCTTCAGGCGCCCTGGTTCGGATGCCGTTGGCGCCCGAAGAGAAAGTACGCGATTGGCCCGATGAAGCTGATAAACGACACCCCGACCCATAGCCACTTGTTGCCCCGGATCTGCTCCTGGGGCCGGCGGATGATGTCAACCAGGGCCGTGGCCAGCAGGCTCAACTGCACGCTACCCAGCGCGAGGATCACCCGTCGCGTGGTCGGGCTCAGTTCACTCCAGCGTTTGCGTTGCATACTCACCTCCTTAGCTTAGTTTACCACCAGGGGCAAGAGCACCGCCGTCAGCGCGCCATTGAGGATCATTCCCAGCGTGGCAAAAGCGCCCGCCTCGGCGTGGAGTTGCAATGCCCGCGCGGTGCCAATGCCATGAGCGGCCAGGCCCGTGGCGAAGCCGCGAATGGCGGGCTCTTCGATCCGCAGCAGGCGAAGCAGGTCATTGGCGATCAGCGCGCCAATTATCCCCGTCATGATCACCAGTGCCGCCGTGAGCGACGGCTCGCCGCCGATCTGTTCGGCCACACCCATGGCGATGGGGGTGGTTACCGAACGCGGCAGGAGCGAACGCAGGGTCAACGCATCGAACCCCAGACTCTGAGCGAGCAGCATGGTGCCGCCGATGGCCGCCAGGGCCCCCGCGCCGAGGGCCAGCGCCAGCGGCAGCGCCATCTGCCGCACGCGATGGATAACCTGCGCCAGCGGTACCGCCAGGGCCACCGTGGCCGGTCCAAGTAAGAAGTGAATAAACTGCGCTCCCTCGAAAAAGGTGGCGTAAGAGGTCCCGCTGATCTGCAGCAGGCCGATCAACATCAGCACCGCGAGCAGCACCGGGTTGCAGAGGGGATGGTTGCCGCTGCGCCGGGCCGCCTCGGAAGCCAGCAGGTAGGTCGCCAGCGTTAACGCCAGCCAGAGCAGGGGCGTGTGCGCCAGATAGGCCCAGAGTTCAGTCATTGCCCGCCTCCACGACAGGCGGCGCGCGGCGCGCCGTGAGAACCAGCAGCAGACGCAGGCTCAGTGCCGTGACGACCAGGGTCAGCGTCGTGCCCAGCAGCAGCGTGAGCAGCAGAGGCAGCCACGCTCGGGCCAGCAGGTCCGTGTGGGCGATGATCCCCACGCCCGCGGGCACAAACAGCAATCCCAGATGGCGCAACAACCCCTGGGCCGTCGGCTCGAGCCACGCCGGAGGCGCCCCGCGCCGGAGCAGGAGCGCGACCAGGAGCAGCATACCGACCACCGGCCCGGGAACCGGCAGATGCAGCCCCCGAACCAGGATTTCGCCGAGCAGTTGTAGTCCCAGCAGCGTGGTAAAGGCCTGGAGCATAAATTTTCCGTATTGCAGAATTGATTTTCGTATTACGAAAATTATAATCTGCATGGCCGGCGCTGTCAAGTCCGGATGATACCTGACCCGAGGTGGCGCCGAGGCGTCCGCGGCTCACAGGCATAGGGTCTTCTGGCACGTTCTTGGATCGCATTGCCTGTTTGGAATGCTGCAAACCCCCTTCTCACTTGAAAAACCCTGCACCTGAGAGGGAAACAACCGGCTCGCTACCTACCGGGCCGGACGATAGACGCTTAGCACGCGCTCGCTCCGCAACAACGCGCCGTTGGGCGCGTGAACGACGCGCGTGTTGATAACCGTCAGCGGGTCGCTGCCGCGAACCTGTGGCGCCCCCAGCGTCACGACGCGCCCATCGCCGCGTCCCCAGAGCCTCAGCGTTGCGTGGCCGCCGCGCGCCGTTACCACCAGGTAGAGGGGCGCGCCGGTATCGTTGCGGATGCGCAGATCCAGACCGGGGTCGGCCACGGCCGCGTCGAGACCGGGCCGGTCGGCAAAGCTGGCCAGCCAGCGGCTATGCCCCCGCCGTTCGGTAATCGGCAACCCCGCTTCCCACGCCGCGCGGTAGAGGAGCGTTGCCACGACACAGACGCCGCCGCCGACCATGGTCCCCACCACCTGGCCGCCTACGATGCCCGGCCCGGGCCGGAAACCGCTGGCAGCCGAGATGCCTCCCAGAGTCCTGAGGAAGGAAAGCTCGGTTCCAGGGGCGAGGATTGCGCCATTGAGGCGCGCGGCCGCCAGTTCGATGTTCGCGCCGCTGCTGCTGCCGGCCCGGTAGCGCATGCTGGCGCTGGCCAGCAGTTTCAATGGTTGAGGGGCGATCGCCGCTGCAGGGGCCAACCAGGCGCCAAGGGGCGCTCGCTGCACCGCATGTTCGCTACCGGCATACTCGGGGTGGTAACTCAGGCGCGCCCGTTCAAAATACTGCACCAGCAGCGGCGAACCGTCGGGCTGTGCTTCGTAGAACTCCTCCGAGATCGGATACCCGAGCAGGGATAGGCCCCCGTGCCGGCTGTGGTGCCAGGCGAAGGCGCCACCAAGGGTATGCCCCGTCGCGGCGAAAAAGACGCGCTCAGAAGCATCGGGCTGGTCCGGCGCCACCGGGCGAAACGGCGCCTCGTCCTGGCGGCCGGCGGTGTATTCGCTCCCCAGGCGCGCCACTTCCACCGTGTCACCCCGGCGCTCCAGGCGCACATAGGTGAAGTACTGCACATAGGCGTGGGTTTCAGCGTCATAGAACTCGGCGCTGAGAGGTGGCCCCGACCACTCCAGGCCGCCATGGGCCAGAATGAAACCGCGGAACGGCTCCTCAACCACGTAATCGCCGGTTTGCAAAACGGGCAGGGCCTGCGATCCCTCCGTCTGGGCGCGGGCGATCGGCGCAGGAGCAAGCGCCGCGAGGACCGCGGCGACGAGGGCCAGGATGAGCGCGTGACGAAAGCGCATGGCGGGTTCCCCTCCTTCACGCTTGACGACGGGCGGCGCGCGCCGCATACTGTGAACCGTTGTCAGCGGGTTGGAGATACGCCGATGGCTCGTTCCCCACGCCTCTCTGCCCGCCGGGAGGGTATGGGAGAGGCAGCCCTCCCAGGAGAACCCGTTCCTCAACCCGCTATTGTGTGGCGAAGCCGCATAGATGGCCAGTGGATAAGCAACGGAGGCCGGATGAACGAAGAACTTGCGCGCCTGATCGAGCAGCGCATTGCTGTGGCGGAGCACTCGTTGACGGATCAAACAGGTGGTACGAACGTCTGTCGGTTGCAACAGGATGGTCGAGTGACCGGGGGGATGAAATACGACGAGGGGCGACTGGTGGCGTTGAGTGCCCTCAGGCGGCGTCTCAGGGAGGCCGGAGGTGGGGACCCTCGCCCGATCGTAGCGCAGGACCTCGCCACGTGGCAGGAGGCGCTGGAGGCGCAGCAGGCCCGCGAGCGCCCGGCGATCCAGTGGGTCGCTTACAACCAGGGCGGCGTGGATGCGCTGGAGGAAGTGCTGCAGGTGATCGATAGGGCGTAACAGGTTGCGCTTCCGGCCAGATAACCGAAACGCCAGGGCATTGCCCTGGCGTCCGTGTATGTGGTACCCCCAGCGGGATTCGAACCCGCGATCTTCACCTTGAAAGGGTGACGTCCTAGGCCGCTAGACTATGGGGGCCAGCGGCATTTATTATAGCAAAGAGGCGAGAACCTATCAAGTCGCGTCTACCGGTCAGGGCGATTGGTAATGGCCGCCTCCCGCCGTGGGGTTTGGGGCTTGCCCCACAGACACTCCCGCGCCCCTGGCGGTTTGCTGAGCGGGCTGTGCCCCCTCAGCAACCCGTCTGTTCAAGAACTTGCCGGCGCGCCTGTGGTCATGACCGCCAGCGCCGGATCAGAGACGAGCGCCGTTCCGCTGCCGCCGCGCTTGCCTATTCCTGCTCCTCGTGGGCCTCGTAGTAATCGGCCAGGCCGGCAAGGGCCATCTGCGCCAGAAAGGGCGAAACCTCGTTGCCCAGCGCGGTGCGAAAGGCGTTGAAGTCGATCGCGACGGCTTCTTTCCAGCGCCGGGTCTCAACGTAGTGGGGGAGGTAGCGTCGCAGTTGGGCCGCGAGCAACCGGCGGGTGTTGGGCGAAGCCACGCTGAGCACCGCGCGCCGCAGGTAGTCGGAGAAGTGCTGCTCCTCGCCGGCTTCGACCACCGGCGGTTCGCCGACCCGGGCGATCATCTGCTCGACCAGTTCATCCGAGAAGTGCAACGGCGCGAACTCTGTTCCGCGAAACAACTCGATACAGAACGCGCTGGCGGCGTCCATGTCCCGGTAAAACTCGGTCGCGACGGCCCGCTGCTCCTGCAGGCGCCGCGAAGCCTCGGCGATACGCTCCTGTTCGGCGGCGTCGGGCGGCTGCGCCAGCCAGGTTCCGGCGCACCGCGTGAGACGGGTCGCCTCCTCTCCACCGCCCGCGCGCTCCGCTGTTCGCACCGATCTGCCACGCATGGCACGCTCCTGGGGTCCTGGGCCGAAAGCACCGCCTCGATCCCCTGGGTGAGGGCCGACATCAAGGCCCTTCCAGTATACCGCATCGCCGGTACTTGATAATTTTCATCAATAATTTGACTTATCGTGCCGGGGGCGCTACAATTTTTAGAGCCTGTCTGGATAACCAGATGATCCGCTTTCTGTCAGGGAGGGCCCGGCCTTCCCGGGCCCTTCCCTCCGGCAGGGGCGTGGGGAAACCCGGGTTCCTCGCCTTCCCACAGGTCGCCGCGGCCTGGCCGCGGCCCATGATCAGGAGCAACACATGGCGCGCATCTATAACAGCATTACCGAACTGGTTGGCAACACTCCGCTGGTGCACCTGGGCCGCGTGAACGATAGCGATGCCACTGTGGTGGCCAAACTGGAGTTTTTCAATCCGGCCAGTTCGGTCAAGGATCGCATCGGGCTGGCGATGATCGAGGCCGCCGAGCGTGAAGGCAAGATCCGGCCGGGTGAAACGGTGTTGATCGAGCCGACCAGCGGCAACACCGGCATCGGCCTGGCCTTTGTGGCCGCGGCCAAGGGCTATCGCCTGATCCTGACCATGCCCGAGACGATGAGCGTCGAACGGCGCAAACTGCTGCGCGGCTACGGCGCCGAACTGGTGCTGACGCCGGGCGCCGAGGGCATGCCCGGGGCGATTGCCAGAGCCGAGGAGATCCTGGCCGATCTACCCAACGGCTACATGCTGCAGCAGTTCAAGAACCCGGCCAACCCGGAGATCCACCGCCGCACCACGGCCGAGGAACTCTGGAACGACACCGATGGGCAGATCGACATCCTGGTGGCGGGCGTAGGGACAGGCGGCACCATCACCGGGGTGGGCGAAGTGATCAAGGCGCGCAAGCCGGAGTTCAAGACGGTGGCGGTGGAGCCGGAAGGCTCGCCGGTGCTTTCGGGGGGCAAGCGCGGCCCGCATAAGATCCAGGGCATCGGCGCGGGATTCATTCCCGACGTGCTAAATACCGGCATTATTGACGAGATCCAGGTGGTCTCGAACGAAGACGCCTTCGACATGGCCCGGCGCCTGGCGCGCGAGGAGGGCCTGATGGTCGGCATTTCGAGCGGCGCGGCGGCGGTGGCGGCCTTGCGCGTGGCGCGCCGCCCGGAGAACGCCGGCAAGCTGATCGTCTTTATCGTGCCCAGCAATGGTGAACGTTACCTCAGCACCCCCCTGTACAGTGAGGAGTGACCCGGCCTGTGCCTCACCGCGAAGCCACTGCTCTTCGCCAGCGTTCCTGAGTTGAAAATGAGGGTTCGGGAGGGTGTCACCCTCCCGAATCCTCCCCTCAGGCAGCAACGTGGGGAAGCACAGGTTTCCCCCCTTCCTCCATCCGGCGCAAGGTTTCCACTGCCTCACCCTCGATGATCTGCATAAAGCGATCATCGCGCAGGTTCAGCAGGCGCGCCGCCAGCCAGGCCAGCGAAAAGATCGGCACGGTCTGGGTGAAGGGCAGCAGGGCCTCCAGCGCGGCCTTGTTGCGTAATGCCCGCAGGCCCAGGCGGTCGAGGATCACCCAGCTCACCGGCGCGGCGAAGATGTCCAGTCCGAAGTCAAGCAGGTCGAGCAACACCATCAGCAGCAGCGGCACATGGTGCATGGTGGCGAAGAAGCCTGCCTCCGCAGGAACGTTGAGGCGTTTGACGCTGCGCCACATCAGCGCCAGCCCCACGCTGGCGACAGCCAGCGCTACCATCATCGCTATCAACAACCCCGTCACGACGCTTCCCAGATGTTCGAGCATGGGTGGCAACTCCAGAAACTACAAACGCAACGGTACACGAAAGGTCGGGGAAGGGACCTTAAGGCAGGAGGGCGGGGAAAGATGGTTTTCCCACTCGCTCCAACCGGCGGTCAGCGGCGAACGCGGCGCCCCTGCCCCCGCGAAGAAACCGATGAGTTAGACGCTGGATCACCCGTTGCGGTTGCACGGCGCGAGCGCCGGTACCACAGCGCGAAGCTGCCCAGGAGCGCCAGCAGGGCCAGGGCCAGCGTGGGCCACTCCAGCGCCGCGCCGAAGGGTGGCAGATCGGGCTGCAGGGCCAGAAAGGGTGTGACCAACGGGCCAGTAATACCGTATAACAATGCAAAGGCCGGATTATCGGGCCGGGCGGCCAGGGCGCGGGCCACCACGCGCGCCAGCAGCAGCGCCTCCAGCGCGCCGGTGAGCCAGATGAGCCAGGTGGTGGCGAGGAACTTTTTGAAGGGAATCAACGTCAACACTACACTCGTCTCCCCTCAGGCAGGGGCGCGGGGAAACCCGGGTTCCCCCCGTTTCTGGTCGCGCTGTAAGGTCAATCTCAGTGCTCTATGACTTAAGACCTATGGCATTGGTAATACACTTCTGATACACTGTGTAACACAAAGCCTTTTCGCACACATTCGCTGTTCCGTACGCTCCACCCGATCAGGCGCAACGCGACGAAGGGAAACCGCCGTGATCCACGCCACCACGCATACCGGCGCCGAGAGCGCCCTGTACGAGCGAACCGTTCCGGTGCGCCGGATCGGCCCGCGCACCTTGAGCGTCTTGATCGGGATCGAACTGCTGTTGCTGTTGAGCGCGCTGGCGTGGACGCTCCTCTACCTCCTGCCACCTACCACCCCCCTGGCCGCCCCTACCGATCTGCGACCGGTGGTTGACGCCATTCGCGAGCGGCTGAGTGGCGCGGTGGCCGACCCGCTGGTGCCGGTGGGCGACGGCCACAGCGCCCGGGCAAGCAATCTGCGCGGCTTTCGACTGGATGGCAACGTCTACTACTATTACGTCGAGGGGGCGAAGAACTTTGACCCCTTGAGCCGTGGCGTGATCAGCCAGGAGCAGGTCGAGATCCTGCTGCGTGAAGAGAGCAGCGACCGCACCATCGTCATTTACCGCGTGTACTGACTAGACCTTGCGCTTCCCCTCGCGCCAGTCGCCCCAGTCGCGTTCCTCCGCGGCGCGGATGGCGCGGCGTTTCGCTGCCCGCCGCGACAGGGGCAAGACCTCCTGCAGCACGGCGTAGAGTTGCTCTTCGAGGTGTGGATGGGCGGCCAGGGCCCCCTGGATCGCCGTCGCATCGAAACCACGCTCGTGCAGGAGGCGCGCCAGACGGCGCGCCTCCTCCGCGTCGCCGGCCAGCAGCGCGGCGACGAGTTGTTCTTCGAGTGAGGCAGGTGTGTGCATATGCGCTCCAGCAGGGGTGTGGGGAAACCTGGTTTCCCCACGCCCCTGCCCAGTGGGAGGTCTGGGAGAGCTGCGCTGTCTCAGACCCTCCTGTTCAAGAACTCGCCGGATGGATCACTAAGAGCCTATCCGGATAACCTGGTTGTCCGATTCCTTTTCTGGGAGGGCGTAGCCCTCCCAGCCCCTCCCTGAGGGGCGGGGCGTGGG
>DAOUDA010000029.1:0-17278 GCA_034431835.1 Chloroflexaceae bacterium
GAGGTAGGTGAGGAGGTGGGAATGAATATCATGGTTGAGGCAGTTCAAGAGAAGGGTGGGGTTCTAAAATAGGGGGGATGGGAGAAAACCAGGCCGCCCAAAACGTTCTTTTGCGTGCGACCGCCAGGCTGCCAGACAATTGACCTCACCCCCATGGACCAGGTCATCACCGTGCTTCACCGCCCCCGCGATATGCGCAACATCGGCGCGGTGGTGCGGGCGCTGAAGAATATGGGCTTCCGGCGCTTGCGTCTGGTGCAGCCGCCGCCCTTCACCCTGACGGACCTCACCGCGGTCGCCCACCGCAGCGAGGACCTGGTGGCGAACATCGAGGTCTTCGCCGATCTCGACGTCGCTCTGTCCGACGCGCGGTTCGTCGTGGGCACGAGCGAGCGGACGCATCCCGAGCGCCCGATGCGCGCCGATGCGCGCGCCTTTGCTGCCGAACTCGTCGCCCGCGCCGCCAGCGCCGGGCCGGTGGCGTTGCTCTTCGGCCCCGAGGATCGTGGCCTCGACAATGCCGCCTTTGACCGCTGCCACGCCATCCTCACCCTCCCCGCCGACCCCGCCTATCCCTCGCTGAACCTGGCCCAGGCCGTGCTGCTGACCCTCTACGAGTTGCGCATGGCCGCGGCGGGGCCGTTGCCCCCGCCACCGTCGCGCTCGCCCGCTACCGCCGCGGAACTGGCCGCCACCTTCGAGGCCCTCGCCACCGCTGTCGAGGCCGTTGGCTTCATCAAATCCGGGGAAGGCGGTGCGGTGCTGCGGCGCCTGCGCGCCCTGATCACCCGCGCCGAACCCGACAGCCGCGAGGCGGCCTTGCTGGCCGCCTTTGCGCGTGAGGTCGTCTATGCGCTCCGGGGTCGCGGGGGCAAGTCGTAGGGTTGCGCTACAGCGGAAGCACCTTCAGCGGGTCCTAATCGAGCGGCTTGAGTCCCGCCAGTATCGCCTCGCGCTGAGGCTCCAGGAAGGGCGGCAGGACCACCTTTTCGCCGAGGGTGGCTTCGTCTTCATCCACCGCGAAGCCCGGCCCATCGGTCGCCAGTTCAAACAGTATTCCATTCGGTTCGTGGAAATACAGACTGCGAAACCAGTAGCGATCCACTTTGCCGCAGTTGGGGATTCGCAAGGCCCGCAGCCGCCTGGCCCAGGCGTCGTAGTCCTCATTGGGCACGCGGAAGGCCACGTGATGCACGCCGCCCGCCCCCGGGCGCGCCGGCGGCAGATCGGGCTGCTCGGCCACGTGCAACTCGGCGCCCGGCCCCCCCGGCCCCATAGCATAGACATGGACCGTGTGCCGCGGATTCTCCGGGTGCGCGTAGCGGCGCTCGAGACGCATGTTCAGCGCCTGTTGCAGCACCGCATCGGTGGGCCGCAGGTCGGGCACGCTCATCGTGATCGGCCCCAGGCCCCGGATCTGGTATGCCGCCGGGACCGGACTGCGCTCCCAGGGGTGGGCCTCGCCGCTGCCCCCGTCGTCAATCAAGGTCAGGCGCTGCCCTTCGGGGTCCTCGAAATCCAGCGCCAGGCGCCCGTCGCGCTCGACGAGCGGCCCGGTCGCGACACCCGCCTCGTTGAGGTGCTCACCCCACCACGACAGGGAGGGCCTCGCGCCCGGCCACCCGCAGCGCGGTGCGAGTAATTGAGCGCGTGCCGCGTTGCTCCGGGGGAACCGGCCAGTCGAAGAAGGTCAGATCGGTGCCGGGGGCGCCCTTCGCATCGGCGTAGAACAGGTGGTAGGCGCTGACATCGTCCTGGTTCACGCTGCGTTTGACCAGACGCAGGCCGAGGGTCCGGGTGTAGAAGCGATAGTTCTCGCGGATCCGCGCCGAGATGGCGGTCAGATGATGGATGCCTTGAAGGTTCATCTCCCTCTCCTCTGGATCCGCTCCAGCAGGCGCTCGAGCGGCCAGGTGTTTACCACGCGCTCCGCGGGGGCCCAGCCACGGCGGGCGGTGAGCACGCCCAGGCGCGTCCAGGCCAGTTCGTCGGGAAGGTGCGCGTCGCTGTTGATCGCCAGATCGACCCCCAGTTCGAGCGCCCGGCGCACATGGGCCGCATCCAGATCGAGCCGGTCGGGGCCGCTGTTGATCTCCAGGATCGTACCGTGCTCGGCGGCGGCGCGAAACACCGCTTCCATGTCCAGGTCGGCGCCGGGCCGCCGGTTGAGGATGCGCCCGGTGGGATGGCCGATGATGTCCACATGCGGGTTGGCGATGGCCCGCAGCAGACGGGCGGTGATCTGCTCGCGGGGCTGCCGCAGGCTCACGTGGAGCGAGGCCACCACCAGGTCGAGGGTGGCCAGGACCTCGTCGGGCAGCGCCAGCGCGCCATCGGTTGTTATGTCAACTTCCACCCCGTGGAGCACGCGAAAGGAGGCGCCGCGGGCGGTCCATTCGGCGTTGACCGCGGCCACCTCGGCGGCCTGCTCGTGCAGCCGGGCCGCGTCAAGGCCGCCGGTCACCCCCAGGTAGGCGCTGTGATCGGTGATGGCGATGTAGCGCAGCCCGCGGGCCGCGGCGGAGGCGGCCATCTCGGCGATGGTCGCGCGTCCGTCGCTCCAGCGGCTATGCATATGCAGATCCGCCAGCAGCGCCTCCGCGGAGATGAGGTCCGGCAAGCGCCCGGCCGCTGCGGCCTCGAACTCCCCGGCGTCCTCCCGCAACTCCGGCGGGATCCACGGCAACCCCAGGGTGGCGTAGACCTCTTCCTCGGTCGCGCAGGTGATCAGCGAACCATCGGGGCGGGCGAAGCCCTGTTCGGAGAAGCTGTAGCCCCGTTCCTGAGCCAGCCGGCGCAGATGGATGTTGTGTTCCTTGCTGCCCGTGAAATGCTGCAGCGCGCTGCCCCAGCGTTCCGGGGCCACCACCAGCAGGTCGGCTCGCAGCCCGCTGTGCAGCAGCACCGAGGCCTTGACCTCGCCCTGCCCGAGCACGCGCGCCACCTGCGGCAGGGCCGTGAAGGCGGCGGTTACCGCAGCGGTATCCTCGGCGGCGGCCAGGAGGTCAATGTCGCCCACCGTCGGGCGACCGCGGCGCAGACTGCCGGTGTAGGCCAGACGCGGCACGGCCGGCAGCGCGGCGCGCAACTCGGCGAGCAGCAACTCGGCCGTGGCCAGCGCCGGTCCGAGCAGGGTGCGTTGCTCCCCCTCGGCCAGCGTGGCCAGCCCCTGGCGGATGCGCTCCTCGCTCTTCGGGCCGAAGCCCTTGAGGGTGCGCAACCGGCCGCTCTCCACCGCCAGCCGCAGATCGTCCAGACTGGCGATCCCCAGTTCCCGGTAGAGCCGGCCCGCCCGCATCGGGCCAAGATCGGGCACCCGCAGGATATCGAGCACCCCGTCGGGCACCTCGGCCCGCAGCCGCTCGGCGAGGGGCAGGGCGCCGGTGTCGAGGATCACCCCGATCTTCTCAGCGATGGTCCTGCCAATGCCGGGGATCTCCTCCAGTGCGCCACGGGCGCGATAATCCGCCAGCGGCATGGGCAGATCGGCGATCGCCTCGCCTGCCCGCCGGTAGGCCAGCACGCGAAAGCGATCCTCCCCGAGGATCGCCATGCGGTCGGCAATCTCCAGAAAGATGTCCGCGACATCGCGGTTCGAGAGGGCCTGGGCCATCGCACTGCGCCTTTCGCTGCGCGGCAAGCGAATCTCTTTGTATGCTACCACGTTTTGGGATCAGAAGGGGGAAACCCGCCCGCCCCATGCTCCTGCCCGGGCGAAGGGTTTTTGCCCCTCCGGGCCTTGCGTATCCTCAGGCGGCGTGGAACGGTACATCCAGAGAAGGAGCCTGCATGTACCCGGAACACATTCGCTACTATCTCGGCTTCAACCTGGCGCCGGGGCTGGGGCCGGCGCGTCTGGCGCGCCTGCTTGCCCACTGCGGCTCACTGGAGCGCGCCTGGCACGCCGATGCCTTCGACCTCGCCGCCGCCGGCGTGGACGCGCGCACCAGCGCGGCCCTCATCGCCACGCGGGAACGAGTGGACCTCGACCGCGAATTGGAGCGTGCCGAACGGCTCGGCGTCACCTTGCTGAGCATCGAGGACGCCGGCTATCCCCGGCTGCTGCGCGAGATCCCCGGCGCCCCGCCATTGCTCTACGTTCGCGGCGCGCTCACCCCCGCCGACGAATGGGCCGTCGCCGTGGTGGGCACCCGCTCGCCGACGGCCTACGGTCGCGAGGCAGCCCGGCGCCTGGCCGGCGACCTGGCGCGCGCCGGCATCACCATCGTCAGCGGGCTGGCGCTGGGGGTTGACGCGATCGCCCATGCTGCGGCGCTCGAAGCCGGAGGGCGCACCGTGGCGGTGCTCGGCTGCGGCGTGGATCGGCCCTACCCCGAGCGCCACCGCGAACTGGCGGAACGCATTATCGCTCAGGGCGCCCTGGTGAGCGACTACCCGCTGGGCGCCCTGCCCGCCGCGGCCAACTTCCCCCCGCGCAACCGCATCATCAGCGGCCTGAGCCACGGCACGCTGGTGGTCGAGGCCGGCGCGCGCAGCGGCGCGCTGATCACCGTCGAATTCGCGCTGGAGCAGGGACGCGATGTGCTGGCCGTGCCGGGGTCGATCTTCTCCCGCCAGAGCGAAGGTTGCCTGCAACTCCTTCGCGACGGGGCCGCCCTCGTCGCCAGCGCCAGCGACGTGCTCGCCGCCCTCGATCTGACCACCGCCAGCGCGCAGTCTGAGGCGCGGATCGAACTGCCCGCCGATCCGGTCGAGGCGGCGCTCCTGGCCGAACTGAGCTACGAACCACGTCACATTGACGAACTTGGACGGGCCATCGAACTGCCAGCGCCCACCGTCGCCGCGGCGCTGGCCCTGCTGGAACTCAAGGGCCTGGCGCGGCAGGCCGCGCCAATGCAGTACGTTCGGGCGCGCTAAATTGATTTTGGATTTTGGATTTGTGGCGTCACGGGGAGACCCGGCGATGATGCGTAGCACCGTATTCAGCGGGAAAGGGCGCAGGCAATTGCAGCAGGCCTCGGAACTCGCTTCAAATCCCAAATCCCAAATCCCAAATCGCATCAGCGGTCGAAGTACGCCTCGGCGCGCCCGGTGAAGGCGTCGCGCAGCATGCGCCGCGTGCGCGGCAGCAGGGGGGGCAGATGATCGGGCAAGAAGAAGCCCACATTCACATTCTCATGCCCGGTGGGATGCAACTCGCCGCCGACGATCCGCGCGGCGAAGAAGATGGCCAGGATCTGCGCCTGGTCGCCATTGGGATAGGTCCAGTGGAAATCGGGGCCGCCGTAGACACCGATCAGCCGTTCGGCTTCCAGCACCAGGCCGGTCTCCTCCTGCACCTCGCGGGTCATACCGCGCGCCGGCGCCTCGTCGAGGCCGATGGTGCCCCCGGGCACGTCCCACAACATCACGTCCGCGCGCCGGCAGAGCAGGATGCCGCCCTGATCATTGCGGGCAAAGGCGCTCGCGCGCACCTGCATGATACGCTGGTGCCCGACATAGCTGCGCAGCCAGCGGGTATACTTGATAGTCATACCTTGCTCCCTTCGCGCACCAGGCTCACGGCCAGGCGAAAACCGGTAAACTCGTTCCGCGCGGTTGGCGGCAAACGAAAGCGACAGGCGCAGCGGGCGTAGCCATGGGGATTGGCGTAACAGCCACCGCGCATGATCCGGCGCCCGGACGCCATCAGGTCCTCGCGGCCATCGTGGGGCCGGTAGGGGTAGGGCGCATCGAGGCTGGCGGTCCACTCCCAGACATTGCCGGCCATATCGAGCACGCCATACGGGCTTGCGCCCGCCGGGTAGGCGCCCACCGGCGTGGTGGCGCCCGGCCCGCCATCGCGGGTGTTGGCGCAATGGGGGGCGAACACCTCGCCCCAGGGAAAGGTGCGCCCGTCACTGCCACGGGCGGCGTGTTCCCACTCGGCTTCGGTGGGGAGCCGCGGCCCGCCGCGCGCCGCGAGGGGGTTGCCGGCCACATCGCGGAAGGTGAGCGGCTGCCGCGCCAGCCAGTCGCAGCAGGTCTGCGCCTCGTTCCAGCTTATGTCCACTACGGGATGGTCCAGCCGCTCCGCGGGCGGCATGGCCCCGCGCCGGGCCAGCGGCGCCGGAGCTCCGGCGCTGACCACGAAAGCCGCGTAGAGGGCGTTCGTGACCGGCGTCTGCGCGATGGCAAAAGCTGGCAGTAACACCTCGTGCCGCGGGGTCTCTTCGCGGTAGCTCTCGCGGGCGCCACCGTAGCGCCGGGCCAGGGTGCCGAGAGCCGCCTCCGGCGTGCCCATCAGGAATGGGGCGGCGGGAACGACCACGAAGGCCGGAAGTGGCAGATCAGGCGTCGCGTCCATAGATTCGGTTGAGCCGCGCCAGTTCGCGGTCATGGACCGTTACCGCGAAGTGGTCGATGCTGATCACGCCCTGCAGGGCGTCGTAGCCTTTCACCAGAAACTCGTGGGCCGCCTCCATGCCCAGCAGGCGCGCCAGCAGCCGCGAACGGTGCAGCCCGATCCCCAGCAGGTGCGAGCGCGAGAGCCGGAAGACATTGTACAGGCTGCTACGCACGAGTTCGAGTTGTTTCAGGCGTTCGTCGTAGTTGTCGGCCAGGTAGTAGAAACGCTCGTAGGTCGCTTCGTCAAAATCGGTGCCAACCTTGTGCTCAAGCATCATCAGCGCCAGGCCATCGTCCAGGCGATTGGTGAGGTCGAGCAAGTCGAGCACTTCTTCCACATCGCGCAGGCGCACACCCGGCAGGGCGTGAATGAACTGGTGCAGCCGGCGCGCGCCCCGATCGCGCTCGGTGAAGTCGCGGGGGCCGTAGATCTCGTTGAAGAAAAACTCACCAACCGGTTCGTACTGCGGGATCTCGGCCAGGTCACGGTAATCGCGACGGAGACGATTGGACTGAAAGATCTGGAGCGCAATACGGTACTGTTTGAACGTGCTCATAAAACTCGGGCATCAGGTCAGGCGGCTGATCTGATCACGCGCCTTGCTGGCGAAGTAGCTGTTCGGGTCAATGCTGATGACGGTCTGGTAGGCGCTGATAGCCTCGGCCGTACGTCCCAGATCCTCAGAAACCAGGCCGATAAAGAACACCGCGTCCACATAGTTGGCGTTCAGTTCGAAGGCGCGACGAAAGCTGTTGAGGGCGGGTTCGAGCCGCCCCTGCGCGTAGTGGGCGCGCCCCAGCCAGTAGTGCGCCTCGGGGAAGTTCTCTTGCAGACGAATGGCGCGTTGCAAATCACGGATGGCCCGATCCTCGCGACCCGCCTGCATGAACAGCATGGCCCGCCGGTAGAAGGTTTCAGGGATGCGGTCATTGGCGCGGATCGAGGCGTCGTAGGCCGCTCTGGCCTCAGCCGTGCGACCGAGTTCCTGGTAGAGTTTGCCCTGAAACAGAAGGGCCTCAGCGTAGTCGCCACGCTGATCCAGGGCGCGTTGCACTTCTTCCAGGGCCGCGCCGATGTCGCCGCGGGCGCGCTGCAGTTGCGCCAGGCCCAGATGGGCCTCGGGAAAGACGGGCTGCAGTTCCAGGGCCCGCTGATAGGCCGCGGCGGCGCCCGCGTAATTGCCCTGCCGCAACAACCCCTCGGCCAGCCAGAACTGCGCCAGGGGGTCGTCCTGACCGCCGGGGAGGTTCGCCGCGGTCTGGAAGTAACTGGTTGCGACACCCCAGTTCCCCTGGCCCACGGCGAGCAGGCCCAGGCCAAGCTGCGCCGAAATGAGGGTAGGATTGACCTGCAGCGCCTGGGTGTAACTGCTCACCGCCGCCTCGAAATCGCCGCTGAGTCGTTGCACGTCGCCCAGGATCCCCAGGGCGTCGGCGCGGAGCAGCGCCTGGGCCGGGTCGCCGGGGTCGGGTGTCAGGGCCAGCACCGCGTTCGCGGCGTCGGCGGCGCGCGGCAGTTGTCGGGCCGCGAAACTGGCCCGGCTGAGGCGGTGCTGGTAGGCCGCCTCGCCCGGTCGCAGGGCCACCGCCCCGGCGTAAGCTTCCAGGGCCAGGTCATACTGCTCCTGGGCCATGGCGGCGTCGCCAATCGCGACCAGCTTCTCCGCGTCGTCAATGCCCCGGTCAAGGGCGCGACGGTATTCCCGCACCGCCCGCCGCGGGTCGTTCAGCGGGCCGTAGTAGAGGTCGGCCAGGGCCAGACGTGCGGCGACGTTGCCTTCATCGGCGCGCACCGCCTGCTGGAACAGCCGTTCGGCGGTTTGATAGTCGTTCTCCGCGACGGCCAGCTTTCCCAACGCGAGTAAGGCCGGAGCGGATCGCGGGTCGAGATTCAGGGCGTCGGTATAGGCGTCACGGGCAGCATCGGGGCGACCGGCGGCTTCGTACAACTGGCCAAGTTCGACGGCCGCGACGGCGCTGGACTGGCTGTACCTGGTCAGAATGTCCTCGGCCTCGGGGTAGAAGTCCGGCCCCATCCGCCGCAGGGTGCGCGCCAGGTCCACGGCGCTCCGCGGCGACGGGCGCTGCTCGAGAAGCACACGGCGCTGCGCCACGGCGCCCTGCAAGTCGCCCTGGGCCTCGGCGATGGCGGCCAGTTCCACACGTGCGGGAAAAAAGGCGTTGTTGCGCTCCAGCGCGAGCGTATAACGTTCGACGGCCCGTGGCAGGTCACCGCGGGCGCGAGCGACCGCGCCCTGGCCAGAGTAGCCCTCGGGCGCCTGGGGCGTCAGTTGCAGCGTCTGAGCATAGGTTTGCTCAGCAGCATCGAGGTTGCCCAGGAGGCGGTGGGCACGCCCGATGGCCGCGCTGATCCGCGGGTCGCCCGGACGGCGCTGC
Source organism: Chloroflexaceae bacterium (assembly GCA_034431835.1). Classification (GTDB taxonomy): domain Bacteria; phylum Chloroflexota; class Chloroflexia; order Chloroflexales; family Chloroflexaceae; genus JACAEO01. The sequence goes on from DAOUDA010000029.1 coordinate 8,746, forward strand.
TGCAAAGCTTCGAGGGTGACCAGGTGCGGCGGGCGCGGGGTTGCGGCGGCGAACAACGCCCCCAGGCCCGAGCGCGGCCGCGGACGGGTGCGGCTCTGTTCCATTTCCACGACCGCCTGGTAGAAGCGTTGCCGATCGGCGTTCAGCCTGGCCCGTTCGGCCTGGCCGCTCCCAACGAACCCGGCCTCGCCGGAGCGGGCACCGTCGGCGATGGCGCGTTGGCGCCACTGCGTCACCTCACGGGCGCTCGCATCGGCGGCCCGGTCAAGCCCGGCCCGCGCATCGGCCAGGTCGGCGAACGGCACGGCCGGGCTCACCTCCAACTCCCAGAGCAGTTGGCCCTGGGCGTCAACGCGGCGGGCCACATCGAGCAGGGCGCCCTCTTCGCTCAGGGCGGCGTTCACCCGCTGCCGGTACATCGGGCGATAGACCGGGGCCACCAACTGGCTGTCGGAATCACGCGCGCGGCGGGCGGCCTCGAGCGCGGCAGCGGCCTCGTCGAGCTGCCCGTTCTCGCGGTAGGCCGTTGCCAGGGTCAACAACAGGGGGGCGTGGGCGGGCAACAGGTTGCGCGCCTGCTCCAATTCGATCCTCGCATCGCCCGGACGGTTCTCGCGCAGGGCCTGCAACGCCAGATTGAACCGCAACTCACCCAGATCCAGTCCCTCGAGTAGCCGGACCGCCTCGGCGAAGGCGCTGAGCGCAGCCGGATCGCCGTTATCGTGCAGCACCGCGCCGAGGTTATTCGCGAGCAGGGCCTGCTCATCCGCGGGCTCGCTCAGCGCGAGACGGTACTCCTCCGCCGCGGCGGTGTAGGCCCGGCGCGCCCAGAGCACATTGCCGCGCAGGGCCCGCGGCAACGGCGCGCGCAACTCCGGGTAGTCCTCCAGCAACCGACCAAGCGCGGTGAAGGCCCGATCCGCCTCGCCCCGGGCATAGGCGTGCAACGCGAGGATCAGCGGCGCCAGCGTGGCCCGCCCGTTGATCGGCGCGCGGGCCAGCGTATAGCTCCGCGGCATCGCAAAGCGGCCCAGGTACCCGTCCCAGCCATTGGGCGCATACGGCCCGGTGGGTTGGTAGATCAGCCGTGGCTGGAGCGAGGGGCTGTCGAGGATGGCGCCTGGCTCGACCCTTCCCCAGACCAGGATGTCGGCGCTGAGGGTGGCGGCCAGTTCCAGCGCCTCCTGGGGCGTATTGGGGCGGCGTTCGAGCAGGCGCGTGGTGATTGCCCCCTGCGAGATCTCCTCGATCTCGCGGACGAGGGTGGCGGCGACATTGCGACCTGTTTGGCCATCACCGCCATCGTCGAAGGGGGCCACCGCCACGATGTAACGCGCAGCCGGGGGAACAAACAGCGGGCTCACCAGCAGGTAGAGGGCCACGCCGAGCACCAGCGCGAGCGCGGCAACCACGCCCCAGCGCCAGGGCGGCTGTTCGGCCAGCAAGGTTCGCCAGCCACGGCGCCCCTCGGGCTCGGGCAAGGCGGCGATGGTGGCCCCGTGCTCCTCGCGCTTCTCAAGGTCAACGACAGTGGTATCTTCGACGGCGCGGCGATGCTTGCGCACCGACGCACGCCAGCGATAGGCCAGTACCAGAAGGCCGACAACACACAGCCCCAGCACAAGGATAGCGGCAAGGAGCAGCGGGTTCATCAAAGCGGCTCCATCCCGGCGGAACGAAGGCCCGCGCGGGTCCAGGCGCTCCTGCCCTTATTGTAAGGGGTTTTTCGTGGAGATCAAGTTGTATTACCTGATCCGTTTGTGGAAGGAATGGTCAAAGCGCTTACATCTGCGAGCAAGACCGAAGCACTGGCGCAGCCCATGCTTCGGCCCAACACCCCGGCACCAACGCTCGGACGAAGTGCTATGGCCCGACCCAGTAAGGCGAACCATCGGCGGGATCGATCGCGTAGGCGCTGCGGCGGTAGCGCTTGGCCACCTGTTTCATCGAAGCGGCCCGGCGGCTGAGATCTTCGGCGTCGCGGGTCTGCCCGGCGTGATGAACGATCCCGCCAATCGCCAGGCCCATCAGCGGGAAACGCCGCCAGTTGCCGTCGCGGTCGCGGGCCTCGAGATAGCCGCGGGCCAGTTCTTCACCCTCGTAGAGCTTTGGCACGAGGCCCTCAAAGCGCGTGATAATATCGCAGCATAGCGCCCGCGTCTGCTCTGGCGGGCAGAGAATGGCGAAGTCATCGCCGCCGATGTGGCCAACAAATGCCGCTGCTGCCTCACGGCGGGTCACCTGACGCAGCACCCCGGCGAGTTCGCGGATGGCCATATCACCGCGGGCAAAGCCGTAAAAGTCGTTAAAGGCCTTGAAGTTGCCCAGATCAGCGTGGAGCAGGGTGAAGGCAACCCGCCAGCGCAGGTGTTGCTGGATCTCACCCAGGAGCAGCGTATTGCCCGGCAGGCCGGTGAGCGGGCTATGCACCGGCTGGCGCGCCACCCGGCGCAGATGACTGCGAATCCGCGCCACCAGTTCGGTCCCGATCACCGGCTTGGTGACAAAATCGTCCGCGCCGTTCTCGAAGCCCTTCACCAGGTCGCGCGGGGCGCCCAGCCCACTCACGATAATCATCGGCAGGTGCGCGGTACGGGTGTCATTGCGCAACTGGCGCAACGCCTCATAACCATCCAGATGCGGCATCACCAGGTCAACCAGGATCAAGTCCGGCAGGCGCTCCTGGGCCAGGCGCACCAGCGTGTGCCCGTCGTGAGCGACGAGGACGGCAAAGCCTGCCTCTACCAGCAACAGGGACATCATCTGGCAGAACTGCCGGTCATCATCGCCGATGAGAATGGTTTGCGACGTTTTAGCCATCATATTGCCCCCCCAGTTTCGGGGTTTGAGGTATGCTTCGGAGGTCATGCATCGGCGCCTTCGGGCGGTATCCGCAACAGCACTTTCATCGCTCTATGGGCCGCGGCAAAGGCCGCAACGCCATCGCGCAGGTCGTAGCGCGCGCTGATCAGCGGCGCGGTTTCGATCAAGCCGCGCTCGAGCAGGCGCAGGGCCGGCGCGAACGGGCCGCACCGCGAACCGATCAGGGTGATTTCGTCCACGACAAGCATGGTCAGGTTCAGTTCGGAGAGGGCGTGAAAGGTGCTTTTCAGCACCAGGCGACCCCGCGGCCGCACCAGGGCGCGCGCCGTGACCAGTCCGGCGGGCTGCCCGGTGCAATCAACCACCACATCAAACCGCTCCCCGGCCACCTCCACGGCGCTGACGCAGCGCGTTCCCTGGCGACGGTAGAGCTCCCAGCGTTCCGGATGCCGCCCCACCAGCGTCACCGCGCAACCCGGCAGCCGCACGACCTGCGCGATCATCGCCCCGAGTTTGCCGTCGCCAACCACCGCGACCCGGTCGCCAGGGCGCAGGTGGCACTGCTCCAGGATTTCGAGCGCGGCGGCCAGGGGCTCCACCCATACCGCCTGCTCATCGCTGATCGTCTCGGGCACGGTATGCAGACAGTGGATCGGCAGCGACACCAGGTCGGCCATCGCCCCGTCGCGCCGGTCAATACCAAGGGTAGTGCGCTGCGGGCAATGCGGAGTATCACCGCGCCGGCAGGTCGGGCATTGCATGCAGGCCGCGTTAATCTCACCCACCACGCGCCGCCCGATCCACGCCTGATCCTCACAGGCCGCCACCGTGCCGACAAACTCATGGCCGAGCACCCCGCGAAAGCCCATGTAGCCGCGGGTGATCTCGATGTCGGTATTGCAGATGCCGGCCAGATGGGGACGGATCAGCGCCTCGCCAGGAACAAGAGGGGGCTCGGGGTAGTCGGTCACGAAACGGAGCGTTCCGTCGAAGAGCAATGCGCGCATACGCGTCTCGAACTATATGCAGACGTCTAACACCGCGTCATGGCGTCGAACCGGTTGCTCGTCGGAGGGATTTACCGAATTATACTATACTATACTTAGTTGTGATGGACCACGCAACCGGGCGCCGCGCCAACAGGGCCGTTACAACGTCCGGCGCTTCTGGCCCTCACGCTCCAGCCGCCTCTCCCTGAGCGGGAGAGGAGGGAGGCTACATGTAGCTTTCTGATGCCTTCGCCCTCCTCTCCGTTTGACGGAGAGGTGATTGGCTCGCAGGTGTAGGGTTTTTCGAGCGAGAAGGGGTTTTCGGCATTCCAATACGCTTGCGGTCCTCCCCCCCTGCCCCCTCGCCACCGCAGGTGGAGAGGGGGGATCTGGGCGTCCTGATGCCCCAGATGGCGCATGTGACGCGAGGATGGGCCGGAAAACCCTACACCTGAGAAGAGGGGGTTGGGGGGTACGGTTCCGGTGCGCCAGGCGCCGTTGTCCTGACCCCGCCGCGCCGGTTTGCGCGGGAGAGAGGAACCCATGCGACTGATTTTTTTAGGCAGCCCGGCCTTCGCTGTACACCCTCTCCAGGCTCTGGTCGCCGCCGGCCACACCATCGCCGCAGTCATTACCCAGCCGGACCGGCCGGCCGGGCGCGAGCGGCGCCTGACGCCGCCGCCGGTCAAACTGGCTGCCGAACGCCTGGGGTTGCCCGTGCTCCAGCCGGCTACCCTCCGCGACCCGGACGTGGTCGCCCAACTGGCCGACCTGCGCCCCGAGGCGGGCATCGTGGCCGCCTACGGCGAGATCCTCCGCCGCAACGTGCTGGCCATCCCGCCCCTCGGCTACCTGAACGTGCACCCCTCGCTGTTGCCCCGGCACCGCGGCCCCACCCCGGTGGCCGGGGCCATCCTCGCCGGCGACCAGGAGACCGGGGTGAGCATCATGCTGCTCGACCCGGGGATGGACAGCGGCCCGATCCTGGCCCAGAGCGTGGTTCCACTACCGCCCGATGCCCGGGCCGGCCCGCTCACCGACGAACTGTTCCGCCTGGGGGCGCGCCTGCTGGTCGAGACCCTGGCGGCCTACGCTGCCGGCGCGCTCACCCCCCAACCTCAGGATCACACCCTGGCCACCGTCACCCGCATGCTCAAAAAAGAAGACGGCCAGATTGACTGGTCGTTGCCCGCGGCGCAGATCGAACGCATGACCCGCGCCTACGACCCCTGGCCGGGCACATATACGCAGTGGCAGGGCCGGACCCTGCGCCTCCTGAGGGCGGCCGTGCGGCCCGAGCCGCCGGGGGAAGCCCCACCGGGGACCCTGCTCGGTCGCGGTTCGGAAGGCGGGCCGCTGGTGGCCACGGGCCAGGGCGCCCTGGAACTGCTTGAGGTGCAACCCGCCGGAAAGCGCCCTATGCCCGGCGCCGCCTGGCTCCACGGCCTGCACGACGCGACCGGACATTTCGATAGCCACCACTAACGCAATGCGTCAGTTGGTCTTGCAGAGCCTTCACAATTCTCGTATAATCGGCACTACGACCCACGGAAAAGCGCGCACAGCAACATAGTCGGGCCAGCCGTATGGTCCGCGGGGGCGGGTGCGCCATAGCTTCAGGGGAACAAGCCAATGGCCTACTTCAAGGACGAAGCCGAACTACAGCAGATCCTTGGCGCGCTCTTTGACCAGTTGAAAACTGATGCTCGCGTTGCCCCCAAGATTTCCGAGGCCAAGATCATCATCCGCTGGATCTACGACGAACCCAGGGGCGTGGTAACGATCGATGCGGCCCATCCCCCCACCCAGCCGGGGGCGTACATTGATGTCATCTGGGGCGAGTCGCCTCTCAAGCCCGATGTCGAGATGAGCATGAAGGCCGATGTTGCCCATCGCTTCTGGCACGGCCAGGTCAACCTGATGGCCGCCCTGACCCGCCGCCAGATCATTGCCAAAGGGCCGATCCCCAAGATCCTGAAACTGCTTCCCGCCGTCGAACCCGCCTACACCATGTATCCGAAGCTCCTGCGCGAGATGGGCCGCGAGGATCTGGTGCTGAAGAAGTAACGCCGTTCGCTCGATGCCCGCATGCTGGCGCGACCCGCGGGTCGCACCAGCGCCCTCCTGATCATGCCCACGAGCAACAGCGAGATGTACGACTGCGGCGTCCGTGACGCCGTTAACGACGAACTGAACCCATTCTATTACCAGCACTACTACTACTACCGCAAAGGCTACGACGATACCCGCCGCCAGCTCCGCCGCCGGCAACGCCGCATATCCATACCGCTCGGCATGGTCATTGCGCTGCTCGTCCTGGGCGCGGCCGGTGCCCTGTACTGGTGGTCTGCCCGTCCATCTGCAGCGCCGGTTGCGCCCCTCGCCACCGGCGTCGCGCCGCTGGTTCCCACCCCCGCGCCCACCAGGGCGCCCACGCTGATGCCGCCGCCCACCGTGGCAGCGGCGCCTGCGCCCGCCGGGCTGGCCCCGGGTGCGCGCGCGCGGGTGACCAACCTGGGCGGCGCCGCGTTGCGCGCCCGCGCCGCCCCCGGGCTATCCAGCCCGGTGACCGGGCGCATCCCCGAAGGCCGTGAGGTAACGGTGCTTGAAGGCCCGGTCGAGGCCGATGGTTATGTCTGGTGGCGGGTCGAAGCCGCCGAGGGCGCCGGTTGGGTCGCCGAACGTTCGCCCGAGGGCACGGTGTTCCTCTCACCATAAGGCCCGCGCCACGCCTCGGGCAGCATCACCGCGATACGGCACATCATGTCGGCGGTCAGTTGCTCCATCTGCTCAGGGGGGATCTGACCATCGGGAAACGACGCGACCGTGTATGGCTCGCCAATCCGCAGCAACACCGGCTTACGCCGGAGAGTTCCCCGCAGGCCATGCTCCGTCCCCTGGATCGCGCAGGGAACGATCGGCACGCCGGCCTGCATCGCCAGGCGCACCGCGCCGCCACGCCCCGGCTGCAACACCCCCGTGCGGCTGCGATGCCCCTCTGGAAAGACCAGCAGCACCGCGCCGTTCCGCAGCGCCCGGGCCGCCGCGTCGAGCGCCGCGGCGTCGCTCTTGCCCCGCTGGATGGGGATCACGTGCATCCAGCGCAGGAACCGGCCCGCCAGCGGATTGCGAAACAACTCGGCCTTGGCCAGCCAGGAGAGCCGGTAGCGTAAGGGCAGCAGCGTACCGACCACGGGGATGTCCATCCAGTGAATGTGGTTCATCACCAGGACCATCCCTCCCGCCGCGCGCGGCGGCAGGCGCTCCAGGCCCTCGGCCCGCCAGCGGAACCAGCCGATCAACCGGCAGAAGTTCGTAAAGAAGTAGAGCAACGTATAAACAACAGTAACAAACATCAGGGCTCCGGTGGAGATGCTAAGCCAGCGTTGACATCCTGGGAGGGGCGCGGGGAGGCGTGACCTCTCGGCGTTGTTACAGATTCACCCCAAGGCCAAAGCGGTACACCAGTTGCCCTCCCAGCCAGCCGCCCACCACCAGGAGCAGCGCCCCGATGGCGTGGAGACGCAGATAGCCGCGACGGGCCGTGGCATCGGCGAGCAGATCGGCTCGCCGCCGCCGGCGCAGCAGGGCCTGCCCATACACGATCAGCGCCGCGAGATTGACGAAGGCATGGGCGTTGACCCAGCCGGCCAGGGCGCGGGGCGCCTCCGGGCCGATCAACTGCCGCGCGGCGTCGAAGACCCCACTGAGGGCCGCAACCACCCCGGCCACCCAGCCGACCAGCAGACAATGGTAGGCGCTCGTCTCCCAGGCAGACTCGCCCCGGCGCAGGGCGATCAGGGTGAACAGCCCGCTCACCAGCAGCAAAGCGATGGGAAAATGGACCGTGAACGGGTGCAGCGCGCTCATACGCCAGGGATTATAGCACGCCGCGCCGCTTGCGGTCGGCGCCAGTGCCAATGCCATCGCTTCGGAGGCGCGTCGAATCAAGCCAGGTGTGGCAACGAGGGGTGAGCGTGACCGGGCGCTCACCGCTCTTCGAGGCGGGCATGCCCCGCGGTGACCGTTTCCAGCGCAGCCACAATCACCGGGTATGCATCCGCGGGCGCTTCAACTTCCAGACGCACCTCAACGCCAAACTCCTCGCTGGTGATCATCGCGCCCGCATGCTCGAGGGCGCGCCGGGCCGCGCCATAGGCCTCGTAGCCGATCCACGCCGTCAGGCGCCGCGCGGGGATGCGCTCGCCACGTGGCAGGACGGCCAGCACCGCCTTCACCGCGTCGCCATAGGCCCGCACCAGGCCGCCCGTGCCCAGCAGCGTGCCGCCGAAGTAGCGCGTCACCACCACGACCACGTCGCCAAGACCTGCCCCGCGCAGCACGGCCAGCATCGGCCGCCCGGCCGTGCCCGCCGGTTCGCCGTCATCGCTCATCCCGGCGGTCACACTCGCCCCATGACCAACCAGAAAGGCGTAGCAGTGATGGCTGGCCCCCGGCAACTCCTGCCGGATCGCGGCGATAAAGGCCTTCGCCGCCTCCACGCTGGGCGCCGGTCCCGCCGTCGCGACGAAGCGCGAATTGACGACCAGCACTTCGGCGCGCGCCCTGCCGGCCGGAATGGGGTAACGTGAGGTCATACTGCGCTTATGGATCCGGGTCCTTCCAGGCTTCCAGGGCTGATGCAAAGTCAGTTCCGGAAGAGGAGCCGATCACTGGCAGCGGCCATCGACCGCTGAAAGGCGGCAAGGTTGCTCAAGCCA
>DAOUDA010000030.1:0-14890 GCA_034431835.1 Chloroflexaceae bacterium
CGCCAGCGTTCGTCCTGAGCCAGGATCAAACTCTGCGTGGGATCGTGAAGTTCGCCGTTCGGCGCCCTCACCATCCGTTGTTGACGTGGACTATGTAAAACTGTCACTGTTCAGTTGTTCAGGTGCGGGCCCGAGACCTGGCCGACAAAAAACCAGGCGGCGGGTTTCCCCTCCATCCTGGCGCCGTCTCCGGATTACCCGGCGCGGTTCGCTTGTCGGTCGCAAGATCCTCGGTTGTCTGGGTCTACCTCCGTTGGAGTGAGACCTTCAACTCTGGTAGTATAGCACGAACCTCAAGGTTTGTCAAGAGGTCATGCTGATTTTCCCAGAATTGCATCACAGGTGCGCTGGAGCCTATCGGACCCACAAAAAAACCAGGTGGCGGGTTACCCCTCCATCCTGGCGCGACCTTCAGGCTTCCCTGAAGCGGTTCGCTTGTCGCTCCTGAGTGCTTGAGTTGTCTGTGTCTGCCTCCACAGGAGTGAGACCGTGAGCGTTGACTAGTATACGCGGCCGCGGGCGGGTTGTCAAGATCTTTTTGGAGCATTCACGGTTTGTGCGAAACCCGTCTCCGACGGCAGGGTGTGGGGCGGCTACGCCGCTCCACCGGATCTTTTTCGTTGGTTTTGGCGGCTACGCCGCCAAAACCAACGAAAAACCCGGGGTTTGGGGCGAACCCAAAGACGTTGCATCAGCCCTGTTGGAGAGGCCGCTGGCGCCTCCGAACCTTCTCGCAGACGCGGCAAACCAGGCTACGGGCGCGGCGCGGCGGCGCTGGGGGCAACAACAATGCGGATCTGCCCCGGGTTACGCACATAGATCACCGGGTCGCCCTGGTACCACTCAATTCTCCCCGTGACCTGCACACGCTGCCCCGGCGCATAGAGTTGCTCGGGGGATCGCTCGAAGTTGGACCAGTCCTCCTTCAGGATGCGCACCAGGAAATAACCGCGGTGCGGGGCGTGGTAGCCGAGGTAGACGGCTTTACCGTTGTTGAAGACATCACGCAGCACACCCTCGACGGTCACGGTACGGCCAGCGTAGGCGCGGGCCAGGGTATGGTCGATAACCTCTTGTGAGACGAGCGCCTCGGCGATGGTCACCTCCTGACCCACTGCGCCCGGAACGTTGACCCCTCGTGGCTGACCGGGTTCAAGCGCCACAACGGCTCCATCGCTGCTCACGAAGTAAAGCGTATTGTTACTGATCACCCAGCCGGCATATTCGCTCCAGTACCGGTCGTAGACGGCACCCTGTCGCCAGTAGATGTAGAAGCCAGAGGGCCACAGACGGGTATTGTAGAGACTGCGGTCACAGTAGTGACCGGTGTTGAAACCTGTTCCGCAGGTGTCGGTGTCCTGCGACGTAGCAATGTGCGGCAGGTTGGTGACCCGGATAGGATTGGTGTTGGCGCCACGGCTCGGTGAACGGTCGGCGATGGTGTGGGCCATTCCGGCTTCCCAGTGGGCGGCGAAGATCTGATCGCCGGCCATCGCCAGGTAGGGCTGCTCGTCGGTGGGAAAGAAGGTGCCTTCCATGAAGCGCACGTCTCCGGCGCGATAACCCGAGACGGTGGTATCGTTCAGCATCAACTCGCCGAGGTGCGAATCCCACCGGCCATCACACGGATTGACCTTGCAGGGTGAACCGCGTATGACGACATAGGCCAACTCCGAACCATCGCTCAGGCGACTGATAACGGGCTGCGGACCCATCGGCATATAATCGCCGTCACCGAAGCCGCCGTGTCCAATGTTGGGCACGAAGGCCGTTGCGCCGTCGTCGAGGCGCAGGGCCAGCAAGGCCTGCTCACGCGGATTGTTCTGCAAGTTGCGTCGCATCTCCGCATTGGTTCCCGGCCAGGGGTTCCAGGTCCAGAGGGTTTGCCAGTCGAGTTGCAGTTTGATCAACACCAGACCGTTCTGCTCGGCGATCACGGGCCAGCCGTAGCTGACCGCGGCAAAATCGTTTTGACCGGACGACGTCGGATCGCCCGGAGTATGCGGAGCGGTCCTGGTACGCCAGGCGCGCCCGCCGTCGGCGTTGCGGATGCCGTGGACGAAGAGATCGCGTGAGGCGACCACCACCAGGTTGCGGCTGGCGGAGTAAGCTGGCGGTGTATCAACGGGCGAGCCGGCATCATAGCGCCAGATCTGCTGCATGCTGGTCTTGTTCACCGCATAGACCGAGGCGCCCATCGAGAAGAACACGCGGTCACCGCTGATGGCGGGAGGCAAGGGCAGGGTGCTGCTGCCCGCAGCGGCGAAGCTATCCAGGGTCCGGCCATCGGCGGCGTCGAGTTTATAGAGCGTGCCGTTGCTGGATACGACAAATAGCGCCCTGGTCTCAGCGTCATAGGCAGGCGTGGAATTGATGCTCCCGCCAGGGTTGCGGTTCCAGACCGGAGCGCCATTGGCGTTGTCGAGAGCGTAGACGCCGCGGCTGCCGGCGGCAACGTACACGCGACCACCGCCGGTCACGGGTTGACTGTTGCGTGGCAAGCCGAACTTGCCCGCAGCGATGTCGCCGGTGGCGTTGGGGCCGTTCCAGGCCCACTTCCAGCGCCAGGGGGCCGGAACGGCATTAGGATAGAAACTGGTGCGCTGGGGATTGAAGGCGTGCTGGGACCATTCAGTGGCAGGATTGGAAGGGGGAAGGCCGGGCGAGGCGACGAAGGGTAAGAGGATCGGACCGTTTGACCGCTGTCCAAAACTTGTGAACTGGCAGGGCGGAAGAACCCCGACGATAACGAGAAGGGCGATTGCGGCGGTTATGAGGCCGGGCATTGAAGGTCGTTGCATAAGCTCCTCCGTGGCATGGTAGGCTGGAACAGAATCAGGTTTTCAGCACACGGGGCGCTGCGCACCGCCAGCACGAAGGCAACGCGCAGCCGGCTTTTGCCGCGGCCTTGTTCTACCCTACGCGCCGCTGGCGTTACAAGGGTTTCAAGATTACAAAGAGATTACAATCGTTGGACCGTGGCGTGAGTTTTCTTACATTTGCGCCCCCTCCCAGGCTCTCCCTTTGGGGACTAACCAGGCAACACCGTCGGGCCATCGCGTTCGGCGCGCTCGTCCTTCAGCGCGACGCCGCTCAATTTGAGGCGTCGCGCTTCGCTCATCAGATAGAGTAGCGTCTGGGAAGCAGCAGCATAGCTCTGGCCGTGGGCGTGGATGTTGGAGATGCAGTTGCGTTCGGCATCGGTGCATCCAGGGCGAGGATCATAGGTCAGATACACGCCGAGGCTATCGGCGACGCTCAGGCCCGGGCGTTCGCCAATCAGGATGGCGGCCTGCCTGGCGCGAAGCAGGCTGCCAATCTCATCGGCTACGGCCACACGACCCTGGCGCACCACAACGATCGGCGCCAGATGCCAGCCCAGGCCCTGCAAGGCCCCGGCTACGCGGATCACCAGGGGAGCCGCGTGCCGGTGCACGGCCAGGGCCGAAAGCCCATCGGCGATGACGAGAACGGCGTCATAGGCGCCGCCATCGGAAGGGGCGTGGGGAGACAGCGCCGCGCGCGAGTCGTCGCTCAGGCGCCGGCCCAGGTCGGGGCGCTTGAGGTAGGTTGGCCGGTCGGGGGCGGCGCTGTGCACAATCAGCACGGGCAGCCCGGCGGCGCTCGCCGCCGCGGCCACGCCCTCGGCGTCAAAGGGTAGATGCACAGCGTCACGGGCGCGGGCGTGGTCGTACTGAAAGGCGAGTTGCGGAGCGGTGGGTAGACTGTCACCGGCGCGACCCAGGGCGATGCGGGCATTGGTGTAGCGGCGCAGCGCCTGCCACGGGTCAGTGGAAGGCAGTGTTTCGTCGGACATGATGGCACCTTTTTGAGGGTTCGTGGCGCATTCGCTTTACGCGCGCCCGGCGGCAAGTTGGGCGACGGCCTGCAGCAGGCGGGGCGGCTCACGCGAAGCCAGGCGACCGTCAGGCTCGATGATGCCCATGTCAATCAGCCAGGCCTCAAACTCCGGAGCAGGTCGCAGGCCCAGGGTGGTCTGCACGAAGCGCACGTCGTGGTACGAGGTGCTCTGGTAGTTGAGCATCACATCATCGGCGCCGGGGACGCCCATAATGTATGCGCAGCCAGCCACTCCCAGCAGCACCAGGAGGTTATCAATATCGTTCTGGTCGGCTTCCGCGTGGTTGGTGTAGCACGCATCGCAGCCCATGGGCACGCCCAGCAGGCGACCGCAGAAGAGATCTTCGAGCGCGGCGCGGATGATCTGCTTGCCATCGTAGAGGTATTCGGGGCCAATAAAGCCTACCACGGTGTTGACCAGCAGCGGCTCGAAGTGGCGGGCCACGGCATAGGCCCGGGCCTCGCAGGTCTGCTGGTCAACGCCGTGGTGGGCGTTCGCCGAGAGGGCGCTACCCTGGCCGGTTTCGAAGTACATCACGTTGTCGCCGATGGCGCCGCGACCCAACGACAGTGCGGCGGCGCGGGCCTCGCGCAGCAGAGCCAGGTCAACGCCAAAGGAGCGGTTGGCAGCTTCGGTGCCGGCAACGGACTGGAACACCAGGTCCACCGGAGCGCCGCGTTCGATGGCGGCCATCTGGGTGGTGACGTGGGCCAGCAGCGACGACTGCACCGGGATGGCATAACGCTGGCGCAACTCATCGATCAACTCAAGGAGCGCCATCACGGCCTGGGGGCTGTCGGTGGCGGGATTGACGCCGATCACCGCGTCGCCGCAGCCGTGGAGCAGACCGTCGAGGATCGAGGCGGCGATGCCACGGGGATCGTCGGTAGGATGGTTGGGCTGGATGCGTGACGAGAAGCGACCAGGCAAGCCTATGGTGGTGCGAAAGCTGGTCACCACGCGACACTTGCGGCTGACGGCGACCAGGTCCTGGTTCCGCATAATCTTCGCCACGGCAGCGGCCATTTCGGGAGTAATCCCGGGGGCCAGGGCGACCAGGATGTCGCTGGTGGTCGTGTAGGAAAGGAGCCATTCACGAAAGGCGCCCACGGTGAGGCCGCTGACGGGAGCGAAGGCGGCGCGATCGTGGGTATCGAGGATGAGGCGCGTCACTTCATCTTCCTCGTAGGGGATCAGCGGTTCTTCGAGGAAGGTGGTCAGCGGCAGATCGGCCAGGCACAGTTGGGCGGCAACCCGCTCCTCGGCGCTCTCGGCGGCGAGCCCGGCAAGCTGGTCGCCTGAGCGTTCAGGGGTGGCTTTCGCCATGAGGGTTTTCAGATCGTCGAACTGGTAGGTGCGCCCGCCAAGGGTCCGGGTGTATGGCATGGTTCAAACCCGCTTGAGTCTCTGGTGTTCGTCACTACGCCTCTCCAGCTCTGTGGACGAATTGTGTGGAGTTGTAGAGCTGTGGAGGTGTGGAGGTGTAAAGAGAGGTGCATTTCGGTCTCGAACGGAAGGGTCCGGGACCCTCAGGTGCAGGGTTTTTCGAGGGAGAAGGGGTTGTCGGCATGCCAATGCGCTTACGATCCTCAACCCCCTGCCCTCTCAGGTGCAGGGTTTTTCGAGGGAGTAAGGGGTTGTCAGCATGCCAATGCGCTCACGGTCCTCCCCCCCTGCCCCCCTCTCCACCTACGGTGGAGAGGGGGGAGTTGGGCGTCCCAATGCCCTGGATGCCGCATGTGACTCGAGGAGGCGCCGGAAAACCCGACACCGGGATCTGGGCATCCCAATATTCCGAATTCCCCGACCATCGGGCACACCCTCACAGGTGCTTGAGTTCGCGTTCGGCTTCGGCAATCAGCGCGGCTTCTTCCTCGGGGGCCTGGGCGACGAGGCGCTTACGGCTGTAGAGGAAGTAGTAGGCCACCATCACAGCCATGAAGATCGCTGTGCCGATCACTCCGGGCCGGTTAGCCTCGATCGCCATAGTGGCGAAGAGTGAGAGGACGGCCAGAACCGTGCCGACCACCGCGCCCGGCACCCCCAGGGGGCTCTTGTAGGGACGGTGCAGATTGGGACGGGTGATGGCCAGTTTGATGTACGACAGCATGACCAGCGCGTAGGAGATCACCGCGCCGAAGACGCTCATGGTCAGGAGAGCCGCGCCGACGCTGCTGCCGCTGCCGAGGAGATCGATCAGCAGGGCCAGCACCAGGCCGACCACGCCGCCGAGGATGAGCGCGCGAGCGGGCGTATGGCTCGCGCCGGTAACGGAGATCCAGCGCGGAATGTAGCCCGCGCGCGAGAGGGAGAAGAGCACGCGCCCATAGGCGTAGATGATGGTATGGAAGCTGGCCACCAGGCCGGTGAGGGCCACGAGGGTCAACACAACGGTCGTGGCGCCGGAGCCGAAGATGGCGCGGAAACCGATCTCCAGGGGGGCAGCCGACTCGCCGACCTCGGCGGCGCCGCCGCCCACGCCGGAGTTGAGCACCAGGGTCAGCAACGAGAGCGCGAGCAAGGTGAGCAGGCCCCAGATCAGCGCCCGGGGAATGTCGCGCACGACATCGTGGCTTTCCTCGGCCGCCAGGGGGAGTTGCTCGATCGCCAGATAGAACCAGATGGCGAACGGCAGGGCCGCAAACACGCCGTACCAGCCGAAGGGGAGGAACGCACTGTTCCCCGGTGTGGGCGCGATGTTGAAGACCAGGTCCCAGCTAAAGGCCCCTGAGACCACTGCACCGATGTAGAACACCACCAGCGTAGCGATGGCCAGAAGGGTAACGATCAGACCCACGCGCAGGGTGAGGGCGGTGCCGAGCACGTTGATGCCGACGAAGAGGGCATAGAACACCACCCACCACACGTAGAGCGGCACGGAGGAGAAGATGGTCTGCATGTAGGCGGCGATGGAGGTGACAATCACGGCAGGAGTGACAACATATTCGATAATATCAGCTACTCCGTTGACGAAGCCAAGGGTCGGCCCAAAGGCATTGCGGGTAAACGAGTAGAAACCGCCAGCGTGAGGCAGTGCAGCGGAGAGTTCGGCGATGGAATAGACCATGCACAGGTACATAATCGCCACGACGAAGGTGGCGAGCAACAGACCGCCGAATCCGCCCGCGGAAAGACCATAGTTCCAGCCAAAGAAATCGCCCGAGATAACCGCGCCAACGCCAAGGGCCCACAACAGCACCCAGCCGGCGCTTTTGCGCAGGCGGCGCTGGGCCAGATACTCCGCGCCGACCTGCTCGTAGGTCACTCCTCCGACATCAACCTGCGCCTTTGCGCCAAGCGCCTGCGGATTCTCAGCCATGACCGGACTCCTCCCACAATGCCACACACGAATGCCAATGCTCAAACCTGGACCAACGCAGGCCAGAACGCCCGATGGAGTGATCGGCGCGTGGCGATACGCAAGCCGCAGGCTGGAAGCAACACTGCGAAGCCGCCGCATAAGCGACAGCGCGTTCAGGCAGCATGCGACCGGGGCAAGGCTATGCCGACCTGCTGCGTTGAAGGAGTCGCGGTCGCTCGTCACACATGCTGGGGAAAGTGGGGTAAATGTACCGGATCGGCGGCCGGTTGTCAAGCGAGCACTACAGGAGAGGGTGAGCAAGAGGGTCTCCGGCGCGTGTGCCTCCAGCAGGTCCAGGGGCCCTCGCGGAGCGCCGCCGGCGTTCGGTTGACGGGGCGTGGGGAAACCGGGTTTCCCCACACCCTCGTCCTGTGGGAAGGTTCTTACTCCGCTGGGGGCAGACTCGGCGTAGCTTCGCCGGGGCTCGCGCCGGTTGCCGGCGGCGCCGAGGGGGATGGGGAGGCCGCGACGCCCCGCGTCCCTCCAGGAAGGGAACGGAGATGTGCGCCACTCCTGAGTATGCGATAGCACAGGAGGAACAGCACGCTGCCGCCGGTGGCCCAGTAGAGGCCCTGGATCCAGGGGTTAGCGGTGTCGCTGCCGCTGAAGATGCCGTGCAGCAAGGCCAGGATGAAGAGGGCGAAGCTCAAGAAGTGGATGAGCCGCCAGGCGCCGCGCCCGAGCCACGACTTGACGTAGAAGCTGAGACCAACCAGGGCCAGGAGGTAGAGCCCAATCTGGCCCAGACCAACCCAGAGGGGTTGATGGCTGGCGTAGGCGAAGGGAAGCAGAATCTGGCGCAGGTCGGCCTGGATGTAGCGGTCACCGAGCAGGATGAGGGCATGGAACAGGGCAAAGGCCAGCCCCAGCAAGCTGGCGTGCTGGTGGAGGTCGAAGGCGACAGGGCCACCCGGCCAGAGGCGGGCAAGCTTGCTGGTCATCAGCAGGCCGGCGACCATGCTGAGCCAGAGCAGGATGTAGGCGACGATGGCGCTGCTGCGGGCCAGGTACCAGTAGGCGTGCGGCGCGTCCCCCAGCAGGGAGGCACTGAGGGCGGGGAGCCAGACGGGCAGGACAAAGACGGCGCCGAGGGCCCCGGCAATCGCGGCGGCAAGAATACTGAGCAAGGCGGGCAGGGCCATCGCCGGAGGTAAGGCGTCGTCGGCCCCCTGGGCCGTGGGAGTGGCCGGTGGTTGCGCCATCGCGGGCGCGCCGGACGTCGGATTGTGTCTGGCGGCGTTGGCCGCGCGAATGGCGGCCAGGCGGGCGGCTTTATCGTTGGTCATAGTCATTCTCCTGAACTAACGTGAAAATCCGATAGCCGATAGCCGATAGGGCCGCAGCACGCGGTGGCCGGACGCGGGCCGGTTTTCATCGGGCGGTGGGTACGCATTGCATGGACGGCTGATGTAAAAATGGGCGACCGGAGAGAAATGGGGAAACCGGGTTTCCCCACGCTCCTACCCCTCAGCTACTCTCTCGCTTCGACACAAACGGTGCAAGCGTCGGGGTATGCAGCACGGCGCCATCGTCGCGAACCAGCAGGCCGGCCAGCCAGGGGCGCGCTTGCAGCCACGACAGGCCGGCGGCGCTTCCAAGGATCAGCGCGGCTTTGGCGGCGATCTCGGCGTCGGCAACGCTCGGGGCCACCACGGTCACGCTGAGCAGGTCGGTCTCGGCGGGCGCGCCGGTGCGCGGATCGATGATGTGATGGCGCTCGACTTGACCCTGACGCCAGCGCCGGTAGTCGCGCCCGGAGGTTGCGACGCCGCCGGAGGCGATTAGCAGCACGGCCAGGGGATCGGCGCCGCCACGGGGGTCCTGCACGCCAATGGGCCAGGCGGCGCCGTCGCGGCGCGGACCGCTGACGGCGATGTCACCACCGACGTCAACCAGGGCCGGCCCGTGGCGGGCGATCAGGCCCACGGCCCGATCGGCGGCCCAACCCTTGGCCACGCCCCCCAGGTCGAGACGCAGGCCGGGCGGGCGACTCACGCTGCCGCGAAGCGGATCGACGCTGATGCAGCGCCAGTCAGCAGCGGGCTGAGCCGGCGGCGCGACGGTCGCGGGCAACTCCTCGGCAGCGATAGCGGTAAAATCGCGGTCGTAGCCGGCGTGTTCCAGCGCCTCGAGCACCAGGGGCGTCACCAGGCCGCCGGTCATCGCGGCGCCGCGCAGGGCCAGGGCGAGGACCTCGGCCAGGGTGGGGCTGACGGCAAGCCACTCGCGCTGGGAGTTGTTCAGGCAGCTCAATTCGCTGTCGGGCCGGAAGCGGCTGAGGATCGCCTCCCAGCTCGCGAAAACCTCGCGGAGGCCCGCCAGAGCTGGCCGGGCGATGCCGACGGGGGCATCGAGCACGGTCAGAATCTGGCTGCCCATGGCGCGGAAGGTGTATGTGACCATCAGGTGACTCCCCAGACTATCTAACGGGGAAACCTGGTTTCCCCTATGTACTTGCCCGTGGGAGGGTCCCGGAGAGCTACGCCCTCCCGGGGTTTCCCCGCACCCTGCCCCGTGGGAGGGTCTGGGAGGGCTGTGCCCTCCCAGAAACAGCCTTTCTCATCCCGTCGGCGCAGCCACGATCAGCGCGACGAACGGGTCATCGTGATAGGCGCAGGTTGCGCCGCCGAGACGCCTGACAGGCCCGCGGAGGTTGCCTGGCTGACGGCCGGGGCAGCGTTCGAGGCGACCAGTGGCGAGGTGGCTGTCGTTGGCAGTGATTGCACCGTGGCCACGGGCGGCAGCGTGGGTATCTGCGGGTCGCTGAGCAGCCAGGCCGGGGGCGGAGCGGTATGCGTGGCGGCCCCGGCGGAGGCCTCGGACGGCGCCACGGTCGGCGGCGGGGCGCTCAGGAAGGCCCAGCCTGCCAGGACGCCGGCGAGCGAGGCGACGGTGATCAGCGCCTTGACACCGGGTGCGCCTGTGGTAGAGGTAGGATGTCGTTTGGCGGTCATTATTTAGACTCCTTTTCTTAAGGTGAAAATAGGAACATCGGGCCACCCCACACCCCGGCCCAGCGGGGTGGCATGCCCCCCAACACCGGCTGGCAGGTGGGGAACCCGGGGGGCCCCAACCCCCTCCCAACTCTGGTTGGCGGGGGGAAGCCGGGCTTCCCCACACCCTGGCCCGCCCGTTCAAGGGCGGACAGCACGCATGCGCGCAGCTACGGTGGAAGGCCCTGGGATACGCCGGTTTACCCTCACCCCCTGCCCCGCTCCCGCGTTGCGGGAGCGGGGAGCGCAGCGCCGAGCGTCGGGGCGTCCCCATGCGGCAGCGGCGGTGTTCGCTCGGGTGTTCTGTCCGCCCTTAAAGGCCCGCCCGTGGGGGCGCGAGGAAGC
Organism: Chloroflexaceae bacterium; assembly: GCA_034431835.1. GTDB lineage: Bacteria > Chloroflexota > Chloroflexia > Chloroflexales > Chloroflexaceae > JACAEO01. Next base: position 10,562 of record DAOUDA010000030.1, read on the forward strand.
CAGGCATCAGTCGTCATGCTCGTCGTGGCGCTCGCGCTCGAACCGATCGTCATGCTCGTCGTGGCGCTCGCGCTCGAACCGATCATCGCCATCGCCGCCAGTGGCTATCCTGGCGTAGACAACCTGGCCCGTGGAAGCGTCCACATACACGGCGCTTCGATCGCTGAACTTTACCTCGTAGACCAGCGCGCCGTGCTCGGTTTCGCGTTCGACGGCGACGACCTGGCCGCCGTAGTAGCGTTGCGCCAGGGCGATCGCCTGTTGTTCGCTGATGGCGGCGCCGGTCGCTGGCGCGACGACTGGCGCCGTGCCGCCGGATGCCTGGGAACGGGCGGCGCTGGCGAGTTGTTGATTGGCGCTGGCAATCTGGGCGTTGGCGGCCTCCAGGCGCGCATTGGCTTCGGCCAGGGCCGCCTGGTAGGCGGCTTCGCGCTCGCGCAGCAGCGCCTCCACGGTGGGGTCAAGGGCAGCGGCGGCAGGCGCCGGGGTCGCAGTGGCCGCACTCGTCGAGGGCGCGTTGACCGTCTGGCTGGTGGCGCCACTGAGGTAGACACTCAATGCGCCCACGACAACCAGAACGAACGCGGTAATAGCAGCGGCGATGACCAGAGCAAGACGCTGATTCATAGGTTGGGTTCCTCCTTAGTAGTGCTCCGTCCGAGGACAGATGATGGGTCGGCCCTCGCCCGATAAGGCCAATGCTCTGGCCCAACGAGCGCAACCTGTCAACGAAAGGTAAGGTAACGGATGGGTTTTGGAACTTCCTTGGAAGTCCCGTCGAATGTTCCAATCTTTTTCCAATCTTGATGGGGTATGCTAATGGTGACGGTGGGGAAACCAGGTTTTCTCAGGCCCCTGTCCGTTGGAGAAACACGGGGAACCGGGGTTCCCCCGACTGCACCGGGGAAACGCCTGGCAGCCCCGCGCGAGGTGGAAGACGGCGATGCGTGTGCTGGTAATAGAAGACGATCAACGCCTGGCCCGGCTGGTTGCGCGGGTGCTGGGGGAGGCCCACTACCAGGTGGACGTGGCCCACGATGGCGACACGGGGCTGGATCTGGTCCTGCGCGGCAACTACGATGTGGCGATTATTGACTGGATGCTGCCCGGACGGGACGGGCCGTCCATCTGCCGGGCAGCGCGGCAGGCGCGTCTTCCCACCGCGCTGCTGCTGCTGACGGCCCGTGGCCAGATCGAGGACAAGGTCACCGGCCTGGACAGCGGGGCGGATGATTATCTGGTCAAGCCGTTCGCCTTTGAGGAGTTGCTGGCGCGGGTGCGGGCCCTCAGCCGCCGCTTCGCGCCGCCCGGCGCCGACACCCAGGAGTTGCGCGCGGGGGCGATCGTGCTCGACCTGCGCGGGCACACGGCGCGCCGCAACACCCGCGCGCTCGACCTGACGCCAACGGAGTGGAACCTGTTGGAGTACTTGATCCGTAACCAGGGCCAGACCCTGACCCGCCAGCAGATCCTGGATTATGTCTGGTCGTATGAACACGATGTGCAGCCACAAATGGTTGATGTGTATATTTCCTATCTGCGACGAAAGTTGAACGGACCGGGGGAGCGCGATCCGATCGTGACGGTGCGCGGCGTGGGCTACCGGCTGGAGGCGCCCGATGTTTAGAGGTTTGCGGCTCCAACTGACCTTGCTCTACACTCTGGCGGCGCTGGCGCTGGTGGCGCTGGTGGGTGGCGGGAGCTACCTGGTGGTGGCGCGCTACTTCCAGCAGGTGACCGATCTGGCCCTGCGGCACAAAATGGCCCACGAGTTTCACGCCCTCAACGCGCCCCTGCCTGCCGACCTGGTCTCGGCGGACCGGGACTGGTCGCTGATCCGCAACGAGCCGGGTCTGTTACCTTATCGAGCCGCAGGGCCGATTTCAGAAGCGGAGGCTACGGCGCGAGCGGTGGCCCATCGCGGCGGCGGCGTTCCCGAGCGGGTTGAGCGCGAGGAGAAAAACGGCCGGGAGGTATACGAGGTGCGCTTCGCCGATGGGGCGGAGGTAATGGTGGAGCGGTCCAGCGGGGCCATCCTTGCCGTCGAGGGGGAGAAGCGGCGCCGGGAGGAAGGGACACCCCCGCCGACGCCTCCGGCGACAACGACACCGCTGGCCTATGACGGCGAACTGGCGGCAATCTTTGTCCTACCGCTCAACACGACGGGAGCGGTGCTCTTCGACCCCAACCCGGCCGCGGCGCCGCTGAGCCCGGATCGGCAGGCCCTGGAGGCGGCGTTGAGCCAGGGCAGCGACCAGCGCACGGTGAGCCTGAGCGATGGGCAACGGGTGCGCCTGTTGACCTACCGCCTGACACGCGCCGATGGGCCGGCGGCGCTGCAACTGGGGCGGGTGCTGAGCGACCAGGATCGGGTGCTGTGGCAACTGGCCCTGGGTTTGCTCGTCCTGGGCAGCCTGAGCATGGTGTTGCTGGGCGGGGCGAGCTGGTGGCTGGCGGGACGGGCGTTGCGCCCGGCGCAGGCGGCCTGGGAGCGCCAGCAGCGGTTCATCGCCAGCGCGAGCCACGAACTGCGCACGCCGCTGACGTTGATCCGCGCCAGCGCCGAGGTCGCGCTACGCAACGTCGCACCGGAAGACGCCGACCAGCGGGAGTTGCTTGGCGACGTGCTCGCCGAGAGCGATCATATGCGGCGGCTGGTGGACGACCTGCTCATACTGTCGCGGCTGGACAGCGGCCAGTTGCCACTGACCCTCGCGCCGGTTGACGTAGCGGCCTTTCTGGCCGAGATGCAGCGCCAGGTGGCGCGCCTGGGCGCGGAACGGGGTGTGACGGTGACGCTGGAGGAGGCTAACGGCACGGTTTGCGCCGACGCGGACCGGCTGCGGCAGGTGCTGTTGATCATGTTCGACAACGCACTGCGGCACACGCCGTCTGGCGGAAGAATCGCGCTCGCGGCAGCGCCCCATGGCCGGGAGGTGCGCTTCAGGGTGAGCGACACAGGGTGCGGGATCGCCCCGGAGCACCTGCCGCACATCTTCGAGCGTTTCTACCGGGTTGACCCGGCCCGCGGGCGGGCCAGCGGCAACGCCGGCCTGGGTCTGTCGATCGCGAAGGCGCTGATCACGGCGATGGGCGGGCAGATCGGGGCGAACAGCGCGCCTGGCCAGGGTACGACGGTGTGGTTTACCTTGCCGGGGGGATGAGGGGCGTGGGCAGAAGAGATTGTCGCACAGGCACGTTAGCGCTTGTGAGGGTCAGCCCCCCTCCCAGCCTCCCCCCGCTGGGGGGAGACGTCTGATTCCCCCGGCGAGGGAGAGTCAGGGAGGGGGTGTGGGGAAACCTGGTTTCCCCACGCCCCCTCCAACCGCCGTACCTTCATCGCATAACAACGTGATGAACAAGGATGTTCCCGGGAGGGCTTTGCCCTCCCGGACCTTCGCGCAGGCGAATTTCAGATGAGATGCACGATCACCACGACCCGCCCGAACTGCACCCGGGCGCCATCGCTGATCGGGGTAGGGACATTCGGCTCCAGGCGCGCGCCGTTGAGCCGGGTGTAGTTGGTGCTGTTGAGGTCGGTAAGGGTCCACTGACCGCCGGCGCGGCTGAGGCGGGCGTGCTGGCGGCTCACGCCGCCCAGTTCACCGCCGTGAGGGGTGAGATCAATTTCGGGAAAGATGTTGCTCACGGGGTCCTCACGGCCGATGATGATCTCGGTTTTGTCGAGGGGCAGGGGCAACACCACGCCGCTCTCTTCGACGACCAGGCGGGGGCCGGTGGGGGTGGGCGGCGGGGGCGGCGGAGGGGGCGCCGCGACCACTGGCGCAGGAGCGGCAGGAGCAGGGGCTACGCCCAGGGCAGCCAGGGCCGTTTCGGCGCGGGCCAGGGCCTCGCGGGCCTCGGCCAGACCGGTGGTGACCGCCGGGGGTGTAGCGGGGCCGAAGGTGGCCTGCATCTGCTCCAACTGGGCGATGATCTGCTGCTGGCGCGCGATCTCGTCCTGGAGCCGGCGCACCTCGGCGGGATCAACGGCTGGCGCGGGGGCCTCAAGCGCGGCAAGTTCGGTCTCGGCGCGGGTCAGGGCCTCGCGAGCCTCGGCCAGACCGGTGGTGACCGCCGGGGGCGTGGCCGGGCCGAAGGTGGCCTGCATCTGCTCCAACTGGGCGATGATCTGCTGCTGGCGGCTGATGGTCGCGCTAAGTTCGGCGCGGCGGGCCTCGTAGGCTGCCTGATCGAACACCGGCGCCCCGGAGGGCGGGGTGGGCGCCTCGGCCGGCGTAGGCGCGGCAACAGCGGGGGCCTCGACCGGCGCGGGGGCAGCAGGGGCCTCTGGCGGCGGGGCCTCGACGGGGGCGGGCACCGTCGGCG
>DAOUDA010000031.1:0-35792 GCA_034431835.1 Chloroflexaceae bacterium
GAGCGGAGGCGTAGCCGGAGCGAAGGGTCTCGGTTTGGCATCAAAGCCGGGATTCCTCGCTTCGCTCGGAATGACAACCCTCGTTGTAGTATTATCAGAAAACCTCAACCGCGAGGGCCACGGCCTCACCGCCGCCGAGGCAGAGGGAGGCAATGCCCCGCCGCCCCCCGCGCTGCCGCAGGGCGTGGATCAGCGTCACCAGCACGCGGGCGCCGCTGGCCCCGATGGGGTGCCCGAGGGCGATCGCGCCGCCGTTGACATTGACCCGATCCACGTCCAGGTGTCCCGCGCGGATATTGGCCACCACCTGGGCCGCGAAGGCTTCGTTCAGTTCAAAGAGATCGTAATCATCCACCGTCCTGCCGGCGCGATCCATGAGCCGCTGGATGGCCAGGGGGGGCGCGGTGAAGACCTCCCGCGGCGGCACGGCGGCCTGGGCGGCGTGTTCCACTCGCGCCAGGGGCATCAGGCCCAGACGGGCGGCGCGAGACCCGCTCATTAGCACCAGCGCCGCGGCGCCGTCGGTGATGCCGGGGGCGTTGCCCGCGGTGACGGTGCCGTTCTCTTCAAAGGCCGGGCGCAGCCGGACCAGGGCCGGCAGCGAACTGTCGCGGCGGGGACATTCGTCGGTGTCGATCGTCAAGGTCTGCCCCTTCGGGCCGGGCACGTCGACGGGCGCGATCTCATCGGCGAAGCGTCCGCCGTCAATGGCGGCAATCGCCCGCTGGTGCGACTGGAGGGCGAAGGTGTCCTGCTGCTCGCGGGTGACCTTGAAGGTCCGAGCGATCCACTCGGCGGCATTGCCCATATGCTGGTGTTCGAAGGCGCACCACAGGCCGTCGTGGACCATGGCGTCAATCAGTTCGCCGTTGCCGAGGCGGTAGCCGTGGCGCGCGCCGGGGAGCAGGTAGGGGGCGTTGCTCATATGCTCCATGCCGCCGGCCACGATCACCTCGGCCTCGCCGGAACGGATCAGCGCCGCGCCGAGCATGACCGCCTTGAGGCCGCTGCCGCAGACCTTGTTCACGGCGAAGGCGCTCACGCTGTCGGGCAGGCCGCCCTTGATCGCCGCCTGGCGCGCCAGCGCCTGACCCAGCCCCGCGCTCACGACGTTGCCCATGATGCACTCGTCCACGCTGGCCGGGTCGATCCCCGCGCGGCTCACGGCCGCGCGCACCGCCACGGCCCCCAGATCGGTCGCGCTGAGACCGGCGTATGCGCCGTTGAACTTGCCAATCGGCGTGCGGGCCGCGCCGACGATTACCACCTCGTCCATGCTGTCCTCCTCGACGGCTCAGTGCCTACGAACCGGATGGTCCGGTTATGATCCGGGAGGGCGCAGCCCTCCCAGGTCCTCTCCTCAGGCAGGGGTGTGCGGAAACCTGGTTTCCACACCCGTGTAGCGAAACCTGCGGATCGGGCGCGGCGGGTGGAGGAACTGCTCTGGTTTCCACACCCGTGTAGCGAAACCATTATACTTCGCTCCGCGTGGAACGATGCATCGCTTTCGCATCGCACGTTGCGGGGTTCGCACTGGCAACCCCGGGGGAATGTGCTATAGTAGACCGAGGGCCGCACAACGGCCTGCCGATTGTGATTCGAGAGTGCCGGATGGTCTACGAGGAGGTAGCCATGCTTGTCGGCGAGCGGATGTCGCGCCCGATCATCACCGTTACGCCCGAGACGACGGTCAACGATGCCCTGCACCTGATGCGCACCGAGCGCATTCGGCGCGCGCCGGTGGTCTCCCACGGCAAACTGGTCGGGATCGTCTCGATGAAGGATCTCCTCAATGCCTCGCCCTCGCAGGCGACGACCCTGAGCGTCTGGGAGTTGAACTACCTGCTCAGCAAGCTCACCGTCGATCAGATCATGACCCGCGAGGTGGTTACGATCACCGAAGATACGCCGATCGAGGAAGCGGCGCGGACCATGGTCGATCGGCGCGTTGGCGGGTTGCCGGTGGTTCGTGGCGGCGAAGTCGTGGGGATCATTACTGAGACCGATCTCTTCAAGATTTTTCTCGAGTTGATGGGCGCCCGCGACGCCGGGGTGCGCTGTGAGGTGCGCGTCCTCGATGAACCGGGCCAGCTCGCCCGCCTGACCCAGACCCTCGCCAGCGCCGGGGGCAATATCATCGCCCTTGGCACCTTTGCCGGCGATAGCCCTGGTCATAGCACGGTGACCTTCAAGGTTGCCGGTCTGACCCCCGATGAGGTGCGCACGCTGATTACGCCCGTCGTTGAGCGGGTGGTGGACATTCGGGTGACGCACCCGTAGCCGGTTGGCGGGGCGTGGGAAACTTGATGCCCCCACGCTCCCGAGGGCCGCTACTCCCCGCGTATGGCTCGCCACACCTTCTCCGGGCGCAGCGGCAGGTCGAGGTGACGCGCGCCAAGGTGGGCCAGGGCGTCGATCACGGCATTGGCGACGGCCGGCGTCGAGCCGATCGTCGCTGTCTCGCCTACGCCTTTCACCCCCAGGGGGTTGAGCGGCGTAGGCGTTTCGGTCTGATCCAGGGTGAAGGGCGGGAAGAAGTCGGCCCGCGGAACGGCGTAGTCCATCGGCGAGCCGCTCAGTAACTGCCCGTTCCCGTCGTAGACGACCTCTTCCAGCAGGGCCTGGGCGATGCCCTGGGCCAGCCCGCCGTGGATCTGGCCAGTGACAATCAACGGGCTGATGCGCGGGCCGCAGTCGTCCACGGCGACGTAGTCGCGGAGGCGCGTTTCCCCGGTCTCGGGGTCAACTTCCACGACGGCGACGTGGGCGCCGAAGGGGTAGATCAGATCCGGCGGTCGGAAGTACTCGGTGGCTTCCAGGCCGCAGTCGATCTCGGCGGGCAACTTGCGGCTGTAGGCCCGCGCGGCGATCTGGGCCAGCGACACGGCCCGCTGGGGCGCGCCGCGCACCCGGTAGCAGCGTTCGCACAGCTCGATCTCCTCGGGATCAACGTCGAGCATCAGCGCGGCGATCCGGAAGGCCTTGTCGCGCACCCGATCGAGCGCGCGCATCAGCGCCCCGCCGCCGACGGCCAGGGAGCGCGAACCCATCGTGCCGATGCCCATCGGAGTGGTGGCCGTGTCGCCGTGGCGCACGACGATCGCGTCGAAATCCACGCCGAGGCGATCGGCGACGATCTGGGCGAAGGTGGTCGCCGTGCCCTGCCCGTGGGGCGAAATGCCGGTGCTGACGGTCACCGCGCCCCCGGGTTCGACCTTCACCTGGGCGCTTTCGTAGGGGCCGAAGCCGCACATTTCCACGTAGCAGGCGATGCCGATGCCGAGCAAGGGTGTGGCCGGATCGGGATCGGCGCGCCGGCGGGCCTGTTCGCGGCGCAGTGCGGCGTAGCCGGCCCGCTCCAGGGCCTTGCTCAGCGCCCGGTCGTACTCGCCGCTGTCGTAGGTCAGCCCGGTGGGCGTTTTGTAGGGAAACGCCTCGGGCGGAATGAAGTTGCGGCGCCGCACCTCCGCCGGATCAAGCCCCAGTTCGGCGGCCACCAGGTCAACGGCGCGTTCGATGTAGTAGGCCGCCTCGGGCCGCCCGGCCCCGCGGTAGGCCGCGACCGGGGTGGTGTTGGTGTAGACGCTGATGGCCTCCAGGTCCACATTGGGGATGGCATACACGCCAACGCCCATCGCCGTGGTCAGATCGGGGAGGCCGGGAGCGAGGGGATAGGCGCCGAGGTCGGCCACGATGCGCACACGCAGCGCGGTGATGGTTCCATCGGCGGCGGCGGCGGCCTCGAGGTCGCAGATCTGGGCGCGGCCGTGGGTGGTGGCCAGCATGTGCTCCAGGCGGGTTTCGACCCAGCGCACCGGGGCGCTGAGGCGCAGGGCCAGGGCCGCGCAGAGATGCTCTTCGGGGTAACTGCCGATCTTCACCCCGAAGCCCCCGCCGACGTCGGGGGCAATCACCCGCACCTGGTTTTCGCTGAGCCGCAGCACCGTCGCCACCTCGCCCCGCACCTGGTGGGGGGTCTGTGTGCTGGAGTAGAGGGTGAGGCCGCCCGTGGCCGGATCGGGGGCGGCGAGTACGGCCCGCCCCTCCAGCGGGAAGCCGGCCAGGCGCTGGTTGCGCATCCGTTGGCGCACCACCGCGTGAGCCGCGGCGAAGGCCGCCTCTACGTCGCCCCTCTGCCGCCGGCGGCGGTGATCCACATTGTCCGGCAGCCCCTCGAAAACCAGCGGCGCGCCGGGGGCCAGGGCCTGCAACGGGTCACTGACCACCGGCAGCGGCTCATAGTCCACCTCGATGGCCTGAGCGGCATCGAGCGCCGTGGCGTAGCTGGCGGCGACCACCGCGGCAACGGCCTCGCCCGCGTGGCGCGCGCGCTCGACGGCCAGCACGTGGCGCACCCGCCCGGTGTAGACCTCGCCGCCGCCCTCGCCGCCCTCGCCGGAACTGGCCAGTGGCAGCGGCTCGCACGCGGCCAGCATATCGCGGCCCGTAACCACCGTGACCACGCCGGGCATGGATCGCGCGGCGCTGGCGTCAATGCCGCGGATGCGCGCGTGGGCGTAGGGGCTGCGCACCAGCGCCACGTGGAGCATCCCGGGGAGCTTGAGATCGGCGACGTAGGCGCCGGCGCCGCGGATCAGGCGCGGATCTTCCTTGCGCTTCACCGTGGCGCCCATCAGGGCAGGAGGGGCCATGGACGGGTCGTGCCTTTCGTTTCGAGGGAAGCGATCGCTGTGGGGTATCGTACCACGAAGGCGCAAAGATCACCAGGATCGGGAGGGTCTGGAACAGGGGCCCGTGCAAGGTCCGTGGGGCAAGCCCCCAACCCCGATTTGTTGGTGGTTTTAGTGGCGGAGCCGCCAAAACCACCAACAAATAACCCCTGGGGCGGCCATACCCGCCCCGGCCCCCCCGCCGGAGGCGGCCCTTGACGTGGCCCTGGGGTTCGGGAGGGCGCAGCCCTGGCAAGAAAATCCTCTTTCTTCCCGTTGTTGTAAGGAAACCGGGTTTCCGACAGCCTGCTCTCCGCGACCGCGGTAAAATGGGCCAATGGTACCGCGCCAGGGAGCGTAGCTTCCCACGATTTGCCCCTGGCCATGCGAAGTGAGATTGACCATGACCTACCAGCAAGAACTTCTGGCAAAGATCGCGGCGCGCAGCGCCGTCGTGGGTGTCATTGGGATGGGCTACGTCGGTATGCCGCTGGCGGCGCGGGCCGCCGCGCAGGGCTTCCGCGTGCTGGGCTTCGAGGTGAACCCCGAACGGGTGGCCCAGATCAACGCCGGCCAGAGCTACGTAGGCGACGTGCCCGACGCGGCCCTGGCCGATCTGCGCGCCAGTGGTCGCCTCGAGGCCACCACCGCGGTTGAGCGCATGGCCGCCTGCGACCTGCTGATCATCTGCGTGCCGACGCCGCTCAACCAGACCCGTGACCCCGACCTGCGCCACGTCGAAGAGACCGCCGCAGCGATTGCCCGCAGCCTCCGGCCAGGCCAGTTGATCGTCCTCGAGAGCACCACCTATCCCGGCACGACCCGCGAGGTCGTGCAGCCGCGCCTCGACGCGCGGGGGCTCCAGGTGGGCCAGGACTACTTCCTGGCCTTCTCGCCCGAACGGATCGACCCCGGGCAGACCAGCAGCAAGGGCTACGGTGTTGAAAACACGCCCAGGGTGGTCGGCGGCGTCACCCCGGCCTGCACCGAACTGGCAAGCGCCTTCTACCGCCACATCACCAGCGAGGTGGTGCCGGTCTCATCGCCGGATGCCGCCGAAATGACCAAACTCTTCGAGAACATCTTTCGGGCGGTGAACATCGCCCTGGTGAACGAACTGGCCTTGCTCTGCGACCGGATGGACCTTGATGTCTGGGAAGTGGTTGACGCCGCCGCCACCAAGCCCTATGGCTTTATGAAGTTCACGCCGGGGCCAGGATTGGGCGGCCACTGCATCCCGATTGACCCCTTTTACCTCACCTGGAAGGCCCGCGCCTATGATATGAACACGCGCTTCGTCGAACTGGCCGGCGAGATCAACACCCAGATGCCGCGCCACGTGCGCGATCTGGTTGCGCGGGCCCTCAACCGCCAGCGCAAACCGCTCAACGGCTCGGTCGTGGCGCTGCTGGGGGTCGCCTATAAACCCGATGTGGACGATTACCGCGAATCGCCGGCGTTGAAGGTGATGGACCTGCTGGCTGCCGAGGGGGCCATCGTGGTCACCTGCGACCCTCACGTGCGGCGCTTTGAGACCCACGACGGGCGCTCCTTCGAGACCACGCCGCTCACCGACGAGGTGCTGCGGGGCTGCGACTGCGCGGTGATCATCACGGCCCATAGTGCCTTTCCCTACCAGCGGATCGTCGAACTGGCCCCGGTGGTGGTGGATACGCGCAATGCCACCCGGCACCTGCCGGCGGAGTTGCGGGCCCGCGTGGTACGGTTATGACGCTCTGCGGCTGCGCCCCCACCGGCAGTGGTGGGGGGCCGCGGGCCCCCGAAAACACATCGGTGCTCTTTCGGAGGGGCGCAGCCCCTCCGAACCTCCCCCCAGAGGGCTTTCCCCTTCCCGATCCTTCCATTTTCATCTCAGCGCCCGTGCCAGGCGTTTGCTATGATGAAGGCGCAGCCTGATGCGTATGGGCTGCCGAACAACCGTCTACCGACGAGGAGCCGTCATGCGCGTCTTACGTCTCGCAGTGGTTGGATTGCTCGCTCTCCTCACTGCCTGTACCGACCCGGGTCCGATAATCGGCGGCGATGGCCCGCCGTCGAACGCTCTGCGCATTTCCATCGCCTACAGCCCCGAGAAGGAAAAATGGCTCAACGAGCAGATCCCGCGCTTCAACCAGCAACGGGTGACCATTGAAGGCCGCCCGGTCTTCGTCGAAGGGATCAACAAGTCCTCCGGCGTCGCCCGCACCGAGATCAAGAATGGCACACTGAACGTTACGGTCTGGAGCCCCTCGGCCTCCACCTGGCTCGAAGTGCTCAAGCTGGAGAGCGGCAACCCCAACGTCGCCGTTTCCAGCAATCCCCTGGTGCTCACACCGGTAGTGATCGGCATGTGGCGGCCCATGGCCGAAGCAATGGGCTGGCCCAACCAGCCGATCGGCTGGTCGGACATGCTGGCGCTCATCGAAGATCCGCAGGGGTGGGGCAAGTTCGGGCATCCCGAATGGGGCCGGTTCTCCTGGGGGCACACCGACCCCGAGGTCAGCACGACCGCCCTGAGCACCTTGATCGCCGAGTTCTACGCCGCCAGCGGCAAGCAGCGCAACCTCACCGTCGCCGATGTGCAGAGTCCCGAGGCCCAGCAGTTCATTCGCGACCTTGGCCGGGGGATCAAGCATTACGGCTACAACACGCTGATCTTCTCCTCGAACATGAAGAAGTTCGGGATGTCGTACATCTCGGCCTTTCCGATGGAGGAGATCACCCTGATTGACTTCAACAAGTTTGACCCGCCGCCCACCCCGCTGGTGGCGATCTATCCCCGCGAGGGTACCTTCTGGCACGATAACCCGTTCATCATCCTCAGCAGCGCCAGCGAGGCCGAACGCCAGGCGGCCAGGGCCTTCTTCGACTTCCTGCTTGACCCCGAGGCCCAGCAGGCGGCGATGAGCTACGGCTTCCGCCCCGCCAATCTCAACGTGCCCCTGGCCGACCCGATCGGTCCGGCCTACGGCGTGGATCCCCAGGGGGTGCAGACCGTCCTCGAACTGCCCAGCGCCGAGGTGATCGTGGCCGTTAAGAACGCCTGGGCGCTCAACCGCAAACGCGCGGATATCATGCTGGTGGTTGACACCTCGGGGTCCATGGAAGGCGACAAGCTCACCATGGTCAAGGCCGGTCTGGAAACCTTTTTGATGCGCATTTTGCCCGAAGATCGGCTCGGTTTAATCACCTTCGATTCGAGCGCCCGTGTTGCTGTACCGATGGCCGAGTTGAACGAGAATCGCATTCCCCTGCAACGGGCCATCGGCGAGATGCGCGCCCAGGGCAAAACGGCGGTGTTCGACGCGCTTGAACTGGCCCGCGCGGAACTGGAGGCGCTGCCGCCGTCAGAAGACGATCGCATCCGCGCGATCGTGCTGCTTTCCGATGGCGCGGATAATGCCAGTTCGATCCCTCTGGAGACGTTGCGCCAGCGTTTCGACGAGACGGGCATCAGCATCTTCCCGGTGGCCTATGGCGCCGATGCCGATGTGCGCATTCTCGAACAGATCGCCGAGTTCTCGCGAACGATCGTTGTGAAAGGCGACACCGGCGACATCGCCCAGATCTTCGAGAACCTCAGCCGCTACTTTTAGGGGTTTTGGGAGGGGCGCGATCCCTTGAAAAACCCGCCCTCCCCTCCGGCCGGGGCGTGGGGGAACCAGGTTCCCCCACGCCCGTCCAACCGGCGGTTCGTGGCGCATCAAGGGAAGGGCGCAGCCCTCCGCGCCTCCTTCAAACGGTTACGCAACGGGCCGCGCCGCGCAACCAGATCCCGGCAGAACAAGGATGAATCTTTTGTTAAGATGATCAGGACCAGAGGGCTTGACAGGAGCCACACAGACTTTGTATGCTCCATGAGGTTGCTGTTCACTAGAAGGTGACTATACACAGGGATTACTGATGCGGGTCGTTCGCTTGCCTTCGTCCGAACACCTGGCCCGCCAGGTCGTGCCCATGGTGCTGCTGGTAGCTGGCGCGCTGGCACTGGTGGCCCTGGCTGTGTTGGTGTTGCTCCCCACCAGCCTGATGGTCGGCGCGTATCTCCTGCTTGGCGCGCTCGTGACGAGTATCGGGATCGCTGCGGTCCTGTACCGCCGCGCGCGCGTTGCGGCCTCGATCACCTTGATCGCCTACATCGTCGCCGTCTTTCCATTGCTCAGCAGCCTGATTTTCGGGTTCGAGCATAACCCGTTGATCTACCTCTCGGCCCTGGGAGTGGCCTTTGCCGGTCTGCTGGCCGGTCCTCAAACCTTGCGAGCCGTGACGCGCACCAGTCTGGTTCTGGTATTGGCCCTGGTAATCGCCCCCCTGCTCGTTGGATCGACCGACGGGTCTTTCGGGGCGCGTATCGCCGCCGGGGTCGCCGTGGCAACCCTGCTGGCGGGGGTCGCGGTGATCGCCTGGGTGGGCGTTCATCAGCGGCGGGGCCTGCTTGCCTGGAAGATCAAAATGACCTCTCGCTCCGGGCGTCGTGAGGCGGCTCTGCAGCGTGTGCAGGCCGACCTGGAGTCGGCGCTGCGTGAGCGCGACCGCCTGCGCGACCGGCTCTACCAGCAGCGGCTGGAACTGGAGGCGGCCCGTGCCGCCGCCGAGGCCGCCGCGCGTGCCAAGGCGAGTTTCATTGCGACGATGAGCCACGAGTTGCGAACCCCGCTGAATATCATCATCGGCTTCAGCACGGCGATGATCGAACATCCGGAGATCTACGAGGCTCAAACCCTGGCGCCGCCGATCGTGGCTGACCTGGCCGAGATCCGCCGGAGCGGCCAGCACCTGCTGCGCCTGATCAACGAGGTGCTCGATCTGGCCCAGGTCGAGGCGGGGCGCCTGGAGTTGAACCTCGCGCCCCTCCCGCTGGTGCCCGTGCTTGATGCGATGCTACAGGCGGCCAGAGGGCTGCTGCAGAATCGACCCGTGCACCTGCGCCGCGAGTACGGCGCCTTGCCCATGGTCGTCGCCGATGAGGTGCGGGTGCGCCAGGTGTTGCTCAACCTCCTTTCCAACGCCTGTAAGTTTACCCAGACGGGTGAAGTGGCGCTCGGTGCCTGCGCCGATAGCGTCGAGGTGACGATCTGGGTGCGTGATACGGGCATTGGCATTGCCGCGGCCGACCAGGAACGCATTTTCAATTATTTCGAGCGGGTTGACGGTGACGATGCCCGGCTGTACACCGGCACGGGCCTGGGCCTGGCGATCTCACGCTGGCTGGTTGAACTGCACGGTGGTCGGATCTGGCTGGAGAGCAAACTCGGCAAGGGCAGCACGTTCTTTTTTACCCTGCCGCGTGTGCCGGCCCCCGGCATTGAACTTGCCCGGATGACCGCCGGCCCGGCCCATCGTGAGGGTGGCTGATTCCGCGACCAGTGTGCCTCTGACGCTCAACGATCCGTGCCGTGAGGGGAAGTTTCGTGCACGTCGCCGGGTGTGTATACGTCCCGCTTGTGGGTCAGAGGGAGGGGCGGTTCGCGAACCGCCCCAGCGGCGATGATGACCGACAGCGCCACGCGGGCCGCCTGACGCTCGCAGGGTCAAGGAGTCGCGCTATGGCTACGATCCTGCTGGTTGATGATGTGTACACTGCACGATCACTGCTTGAGCGAGTCCTGCGCCTGGTTGGCCGTTACGAGGTCATAGCGGTTGGGAGCGGCGAGGAGGCCGTGCGCGCCGCGCTTGAGGCTGTCCCGGATCTGGTTGTACTCGATGTCATGATGAGCGGGCTGGATGGCATAGCGACCCTGCAAGCCCTGCGCGCGCTTGGATTTGCCTGCCCGGTGCTGGCCTACACCGCGCGCTCGGAACAGTTTCCTGGGGAGTTCGTGACCCGCGGTTTCAGCGCCTACCTCCAGAAGAACGGCGATCTCGGCAGTCTGCTCGCGATGGTGCGGGAGTTGCTCGGTAAGCCGGTCGCTACACCTTCTGACGGCATGCCGCAGGATGACCCCGGGGCGGCCGCTTCTACCGCGCCTGGCGCCGCGATCGATGAAGACTTGCAGACGAAGGCGGTAGGTGGCGAGTAGCCCCTATAGCGTTTCTCGAAACGATCGACCTGCAATGACGGTGCCGCGAGTGCAGCGCGCCACGCCGCTCAAGGTCCTCAGTGGATCAAGCGTTCCGGTCAGTGCTCTATTGTGATCTCCTGAAGGGTTGCCATCAACTTCCCTTCTGCACCACAAAGACGATCTCGTTGGCGAATTCAAGCGTCTGCAGTCGCCATGCTGCGGCGGCGGCGATGGCCCGCATCTGCGCGGTATAGGTTGCCGCCATGCCAACGTTGCGCCCGCCGAGGCTGCGTGTGGGAAACGACACGACCAGGTAGGGCGCAGCGATCGTGTGCAGCAGGTCGCGCCCGGCGCCGCGGCGCGCGTGTTCCAGCAGGGGCAGGGTTTTGAGCAGCAGGGCCACGTCGGCGCGCCAGGGGGGCGGCGCCCCCGTCAGGTCGCAGACGCCGCTTGTGCCGTTCAGGCCCAGCAGGGGCAGGGCCGCGCCGAGAAAGGCGCTCAGGTCGGCATACAGGTCGCAGGCCAGGTAGGAAGCGCCGGGGGCGAGCGGCATCCAGGGCGCCGCCAGGGGGTTCAGCCCGCAGGCCAGGTCCATGACGCTGCGAACCGGTGGAAGGGCGGCGAAGATGGCTGGATAGAAGCGCTCCAGATCGGGCAACCGCTCACGGGTAGAGGCATGCTGGCTCAACGCCTCCCGGCAGACAGCGCGGAGACGCGCTGTATCACCTGCGGCGTCGCGCAACGCGGTGAGCCAGGCGGAGTAGGGCGGCGTCCGTTCAAGGAACGCGCCAGCGATCTGGTGCAGGCGCCCTTTCGTGGCCTTGACCGCCGCTTTCAGGGAGCCTCGCGCCGCCAGTTCCTGCGCGCCAATGGCGCGCACCACCGCTGGATGGAGAGCGCGATACTTGCCGCTTGCCAGCACCTGGACGACCAGCCGTTCAAGGTCATCGGGCTCGTGGGCCACGTCGGTCCAGCTTTCCTGACATCGGTTCTGTCGCCACCGGCAGGGTAAAGAAGAAACTCGAACCCCGCCCCAGTTCGCTTTCGGCCCAGATGCGCCCACCGTGCAGTTCGACCAGGGCGCGGGTGATGCTCAACCCCAGGCCGGTGCCGCCAATGCGGCGCGTATTGGTATTGTCAACCCGGTAGAACCGTTCCCAGATCCGCGACAGTTCTTCGGGCGCGATGCCGATCCCCTGATCGTGTACGACCACAAGCACAAAGCGCCCCGGCGGATGGTCGCCGGGCAGGTCGCTGCTCTGCGCCTCGCGCGTCTCGAGCGTGATTTCCCCCCCTTTGGGACTGTACTTAATCGCGTTGGTGAGCAGGTTAAAGATGATCTGCTTCACCTTGTCACGATCGATGAACACCGGCGGCAGAACCGGCGCGACGTCGAAGAGCAAGCGGTGGCGTTCGAGCTGGGTGTGGAGCTGGGTCGTGAGTTCAGCAACGATACCATGGAGCGACGTCACCCACTGGTTCAGTTTGACCTTGCCCGCCTCCAGCCGCGAGAAGTTGAGCAGATCCTCGACCAGTTGCGACAGCCGGCCAGCCTCGCCATAGACCGTGCTGATGAACTGGCGACGTTCCTCGGCGGTGAATTCGCGGTTGAGCAACAACTCGGTGTACCCGAGGATCGAGGTGAGCGGTGTGCGTAATTCGTGCGAAACGATCGAAACGAACTCGTTCTTCAACCGCTCGGCCTCACCTTCACGGGTTACGTCGCTGATGGCCCAGAGGCGCCCGGTAATGCGGCGCTGGCTGTCGTGCGTGGGCGCCGAGAGGATCTGCAGTTCCTGGGTCGGGTTCACCAGCTGCAAACGCAGAACCCGGTTTTCGGTCGGGGAGTGCAGGCTGGCGGCGCAGAACTCGGTGAGACGCAGCGGGTCCTGCAGGCGTGGCAGCAGGGTTTCGACCAGATCGATGGGCACGTGGAAGGCGCCGTGCGAGTGCTCGCAGTCAATGCCGAGCAGAGCGTACCAGGCCGGATTGGCGCGCAACACCTTGCCATTGGCATCGAGCAGGGCCAGGCCAGTTGGCAGACTGGCGAACACCTGGCCGAGGTAGTTGGCGCTTTCCAGGGCGTTCTGGTAGTGAATGGCGCGGTGCAGGGGCTGAGCCGCCCGTTCGCAGAGGGCGCGCATAAAGGCCAGTTCTTCTTCGCCAAAGGCGTTGGAGCGTGAACTGTCGAGGATGATCACCGCGGCGGCCCGCCCTTCCACAAGTATGGGCGCGGCCAGTTCCGCGCGCGCGCCCGGCCCGGCGGGAGGCAGGTCGGGCTGCAGGGTGACATCGCGCACCAGCAGCGCGCGCCCCAGGCGCGCGGCGCGTCCCGCCAGCCCACGCTCCCAACTTAGACGTTGACGGTGATGCGCCGGCAACTGGCGCCACTGCTCGTGTGGATACCCCTCATAGACGTGGATGACCAGTTCGCCGGCATCGTGGTCAACCAGGGCCATCGCCCCGGCCTCGGCGCCGGTGTGTTCCAGGGCGTGGCGGAGGAGCAGGCTGAGAAGGTCGTGGACCCCGAGCATAGCTTCCAGACGCCGGTCAACGGCGGCGAGTTGCTGTTGCCGCAGGGGCGACAGGGTGAGGCCGGCAGGTGTTTCGCCGTCACTGGCGCCTGTGGGCGACCCGCCAAGCTGGTGTCCTTCGCGGGCCACGGCAATGGCCAGTTGTGGGGCCAGCGCGGCGACCAGTTCGCAGTGGGCCGGCTCGAACCGCTGGTTGTGCTCGGCCCGGAACTCCAGCACGCCCCAGAGCCGTGGCCCCCAGCGGATGGGGATGCCCAGGTAGGCGGCCTGCACCGCCGGCAGATGCTCACCCGGCGCCGCGGCGTTGCTCACCACGATGGTGCGGGCCTGAAGCGTCTCGCCAAGGGCCACCCGGCGCATGAGTTCGTCGTCCCACGGATAGGGCCAGCCATCGAGCGAATAGAACTGCTGCCGCACCGTGCCCGGCATGGCCGACTGGAGCCAGCATGTCAGCCGGGCATCGCGAAAGTGCAGTTCGGCGCGCAGCACCTCAAAGAGCCGGTGCACCCGTTGCTGGAGGGGCTGCTCGGCCTGGATGCTGCGGGTCGCCTCGGCCAGAACGGCCAGGGCCTCGGTTGCGCGGTCAGTGGGCGGGACCATAGCAGCCGCCATTGCTGCTGCCGGGAGGCAGGCGTTTCCGCATCAAAACTGCGGCGCCTTCATTGTAGCGCCTGCCGCGTTCCTGTCAAAAAACCTGTCAGGCGCGACAATTGTTGCGGCAGCCTCGGGTTGCCGCAACGTGTCTCGGGCATGCCCCGGACTCCAGGTGGTTTGTTGGGTATGGCGGCCAGGCCGCCATACCCAACAAACCAGCCCTGGCAGGGCCTGTGCAAAGTCCATCGGGCAAGCCCCCAACCCCGCTTCGAACCATAACCCCGGGGTGGCGTAACCGCCGTGGGAGACGGACTTTGCTCAAGCCCTGAGCCCTGGCATCAGCCCTGTGCCAAATTTCAAAGACGCGGTATAATGGGACATCCAGCGATGGCCCGTTCTCAAGGAAGGAGCACGCATGTTTACCCATGTTGACCACATCGGGTTCGCCGTCAATGACGTCGAAGAGGGGATTGCCTTCTACAGCCAGGCCTTCGGTCTGACGGAATGGGAGCGCATCAGCCTGCCGGATCGCCACATGGCCGTCGGAGTTGCCCGTCTGGGTGATACATTGCTGGAATTGATCGCCCCCACTTCCGAGGAGGCGGCCTTTGCCAGGTTCCTGCGCGAGCGCGGGCCGGGGGTGCATCATATTGCCTACCGGGTTGACGATATCCGCGCCGCCCTGGCAGAACTGGCCGCCCGCGGCGTGCCGCTGATTGACAAGGAACCCCGCCCCGGCATCCACAACACCTTGATAGCCTTCGTGCATCCAAAGGCCGGCGGGCAGGGCGTGCTCGTGGAACTCGTTCAGCACCAGCATTAGTTCGCTATGACCCACAACGAGCTTGAGGATCGCCGGTTGCTCTGCAGCATGAGTCTGGGGTACACCGCCTACTACGTGTGGTCGGTGCAGGCGAAGCGCGAGCGGAAGTACAACATCGCCCGGCTGCTGAACGCCTTCAGCGCCGTCAAGCGCGTACGCGCCGAGCGCGCCCTCCGCGCGCTCGGCGAGGTGAGCAGTACCGCCAGGAACATCGAGCGCGCCCTCGCCGGCCTCGAACCTGAGGCGGTGGCGACCGGCCCCGTCACCGGCACGCAACCATTTTCACGCGAGTTGCTCAGCCGCGCGGCCCGCGCCCTGTCCGAGGGACGCGACCTGACGGCGGAGGAACTGGATGATCTCTACGTCTGCAGCACCTGCGGCGAGTTGATGGAAGGCGCTCCGCTCGCCACCTGCCCCGTGTGCGGCACGGTGCCCGAAGGGTTCCTCAGCTTTCGCGCCGCCGAGGCGATGGGCGCTCTCGGTCCCACCACCCTCGTGCGGCGGCTGGAACAGACCCCGGAGACGCTGCAGGCCCTGGTGGCCGATCTGGATGACGAGATGCTCTCCTGGCCCGTGGGCGGGTATTCGCTCAAGGAACTGGTGGGCCACCTGACCGATATCGACATCGTCTTTCGCGAACGCGCCTGGCTCATTCTGGAGACGGACAACCCGCGCCTGCCCGGCGCCGATCCGCCCACCCTGGAGAAGGCCGCTGTCTACCGTACCTATCCGATTGCCGAACTCCTCGAAGCCTTCACCAACAGTCGCCGGCAGACCCTCAACCTGCTGCGCGGGTTGACCCCCGCCGCCTGGCGCCGCACCGGCCATCACCCGATCTTCGGCGTCATTCCGCTGACCCATCAGGGGAACTGGGTGGTTGACCACGAACGCGGCTACCTGATCGAGATGGCGCAGATCCGCCACGAGTTGCTGCAACGGCGCTTTGAACGGCGCTCGATTAGCATCCCTGACAACCTGATTCCCGAGGTGCTGGAGGGGGAGTGATCAAAGGTAGCTGCGGCCCAGGAGCTGGCGCAGGCGCTGGCGCAGTTCCAGGCGCGCGGCGCGCCCGATGAGGGCGACAAGGAAGAGCCCGATCAGCGCCAGGGGGCCGTAGCGCGGCCGTGTCAACGCGCGTAGGGCCGCGGGGTCGCGCAGGGGTAGGGGCGAGGCGTCGCGTACCTCGACCTTTAAGTCGTCGCCGTGCCATTCACGCTCCACCCAGAACAGGTGGGGCATGCTGCGCTGGAAGAAATAGTAGGCCGGGTTGTACTCGTACAGGTAGTCGAACAACTCGCCAAACGGCTCGTCCCGCTCCTTGGGATGGAGCACCAGCGTATCGTCTACCAGGTTCACGTACCAGCGGTGGAACGACCAGTGAAACAGGCGCTCGGCGATTTCCGAGGGGCTCTGGATGTAGCCGGCCTTGCACGTCCGGCGGAGTTCGCGGGCGAACTCCACCGGGTCGTCCATATGCTCCAGAATGTGTGAGCAGATACTGTAGGCGAAGGCGCCATCTTTGAAGGGCAGATGGTGGGCATCGGCCACGACGAAGGGCCGGTCAACCACCAGGTCGCCGCCCCGCTCGCGGTTATCGGCGCCGAGGAAGCGGTCAACGAGCACATTCGCGCGCGGATGGGGATTGTCGCCGCTGCCTACTTCGAGCACCAGCCCCTCACGCGGCGGGTTGAGTTTCTGACGCATGTTAATTCAGATCATCGCCGCTCAGGCTGTCACGGAGGATGTCGAGGTTCTCCAGGGCCAGACCGGTGCCGATGGCCACGCAGGAGGCGGGCTGATCGGCCACGTAGCAAGGCACGCCGGTGACTTCGGTGAGCAGTTCGTTGATACGCCGCAGCATCGCGCCACCACCGGTCATCACCATGCCTTTGTCAATGATATCGGAGGAGAGTTCGGGCGGGGTCTCGACCAGCACGGCGCGCACGGCATTGACGATCGCCTCGAGCGGCTCCTGGATGGCCTCGGTGATCTCGTTGGAGTCCACATCAATCGTGCGCGGCAACCCGGCCACCTGGTCGCGCCCGCGCACCTGGGTGGTCAGGGGGCGTTCGAGGGGCAGGGCCGAGCCGATCTCGATCTTGACACTCTCGGCGGTGCGCTCGCCGATGAGCATGTTGTACTTGCGCTTGACATACGCGGCGATGGCTTCGTCGAACTTGTTGCCGCCCACGCGCACCGAGGTGCTCACCACAATATCGTTGAGCGAGATCACCGCCACTTCGGTCGTGCCGCCGCCGATGTCGATCACCAGGTTGCCTGAAGGTTGCGCCACGGGGATATTGGCGCCAATGGCGGCGGCCAGCGGTTCACGGATGAGATAGGCCCGCCCGGCGCCGGCCTCCAGGGCCGCGTCGCGCACGGCGCGCATCTCAACGCTGGTCACCCCGGCGGGAATACAGATCATCACCTCGGGTTTGGCGAAGCGAAAGCGACCGGCAACCCGCCCGATGAAGTACTTGAGCATGGCCTCGGTCACCTGGTAGTCGGCGATCACGCCGTTGCGCATAGGGCGCACCACCTCGATGCTCTCCGGCTCGCGCCCGAGCATCGCCAGGGCCTCGGCCCCTACCGCGCGCACGCGGCCATCTTTGGTGCTCAGAGCCACCACCGACGGCTCCGAGAGCACGATCCCCTTTCCTTTCAAGTACACCAGTACATTTGCGGTGCCCAGGTCAATACCGATCTTGCGGGCCATAGATCCTCGATTGTACGTTGCGGCCAGGAATGGCGCCGTGGAGAGCAGGTCTGATCCAGGGTCATCGGGGCGCGGCCCGCATCTTTCTGTTGGTGGCGCCGCCGCCGCCAACACCAACAAAAAATCCCCTGTGGGGTAGCGTACCTGCCCCACACATGTCACCGACGGCGGAGATGACACCAGCCCTGCCGTGGAAGGTTCGATGAGCGCATTATAGCGGATCTTCGCCCATTATTACTGGCGCCGTCCAACGTTCTTGAGCCGCGCCACCTGGAGCCGTACCATTTCCTTGCGCAGCTTGGCTTCGGCAATGGCGGCATCGCGCTCGCTCTGGGCCATCTGCTTGCGCTCCTCGGCCAGTTTGCGCGCCGCCTCGGCGCGGGCCTCGTCAATCTCGTCGGCCCGCTCGACCGTATCGGCCAGAATGGTCACCCGCGTGGGCAGCACTTCCATAAAACCGCCCGAGACGGCGAAGGGGGTACGCACCCCGTTCTTGACGATCCCCAGTTCGCCTGGCTCCAGAACCGTCAGCAGCGGGGCGTGACGCGGCAGAATACCCACGCGCCCGGCCCGCGTGGGGGCGCTGATCAGATCCACATCGTCGGAGAGCACCACCCGCTCGGCGGTGACAATTTCAAGGTGAATGGGCATGAGGATCTCCTGAAGCCTGGTGCAGCCTGTTGGAAGAACTTCTGCGGGAGCGTGGGGAAACCTGGTTTCCCCACGCCCCTGCCGGAGGGGAGCGTCCGGGAAGGGAGCAACCTGAGGCGCAACCCGAATTTCCCGTGTTCCGCTCAGGCCTTCTGGCTGGACTCGTAGGCCGCGAGCACATCGTCGAAGTCGCCCTGCATGTAGAAGAACGATTCGGGGATGTGGTCGCCCTCGCCGTTGAGCACGCGGCGGAAGCTCTCGACCGTCTTGGCCACCGGCACATACTTGCCCGGACGGCCGGTGAACTGCTGGGCCACCGTGAAGGGTTGGGAGAAGAACAGTTCAATCTTGCGCGCCCGCGCCACGGTGAGCTTATCGTCGTCGCTCAGTTCCTCCATGCCGAGGATGGCGATGATATCCTTGAGATCCTTGTAGCGCTGGAGCACGCGCTTGACCTCCTGGGCCACGCGGTAGTGCTCCTCGCCGACCACGTTCGGGTCGAGGATGCGGCTGGTGGAGGCCAGCGGATCCACGGCCGGGAAGATCGCGCGCTCGGCGATACTGCGTTCGAGCGAGATCGTCGCGTCGAGGTGGGCGAACACCGTTGCCGGGGCCGGGTCGGTATAGTCGTCGGCGGGCACATACACGGCCTGCATCGAGGTGATCGAGCCGCGCCTGGTGGAGGTGATGCGCTCCTGGAGTTCGCCCATCTCGGTGCCCAGGGTGGGCTGGTATCCCACCTGCGAGGGCATGCGCCCGAGGAGCGAAGAGACCTCCGATCCCGCCTGGACGAAGCGGAAGATGTTGTCAACGAAGAGGAGGATGTCGCGGCCCTCGTCGCGGAAGTACTCGGCCATGGTCAGCGCGGTCAGGCCAACGCGGAGGCGCGCGCCAGGCGGCTCGTTCATCTGCCCGAAGACCATTACGGTCTTGTCGAAGACCGTCGTCGTATCGTCAATGCGGGCCTCACGCATCTCGTGGATCAGGTCGTTGCCCTCGCGGGAGCGCTCGCCCACCCCGGCGAAGACCGAGTACCCCGACTGCTCCTTGGCGATATTGGCGATCAGTTCCTGGATCACCACCGTTTTGCCCACGCCGGCGCCGCCGAAGATCGCCGTCTTGCCGCCGCGGGTGAAGGGAGCGATCAGATCGATCACCTTGATCCCGGTCTCGAAGATCTGCGCCTCGGTGCTCTGCTCCTCGAACGACGGCGGCGGGCGATGGATGGGTCGCCGTTCGACGGATGGGGCAATCCCCTCGCCGCCGTCAATCGGTCGCCCGAGCACATTGAAGACGCGCCCGAGGGTGGCCGGGCCGACCGGCACGGCAATCGGCTTGCCGGTGTCGTAGATCGGCACGCCCCGTTGCAGGCCATCGGTGCTGCCCATGGCCACGGCCTTGACCTGGCCGGCGCCGAGTTGCTGTTGCACCTCGCACACCAGGGTGCTGCCATCTTCAAGCGGAATCTCAAGCGCGTTGTAAATCTCGGGGATATGGTCCTTGAACTCAGCGGTGATCACCACGCCGATGATCTCGCGAACGACGCCCTGCGCTTTGTTCCCGTTTGTCATTGTCTCAACTCCATCACCGGAACGGAGACGGCCCTGCCGCCTGGTCCGATCCGGGTTGTGGCTGATTTTTCCGGAGGTGGCCGGCGTCATTCCCGGGGAACGAGCCGGTCGAAGGCGCGCGCCGCGCGCGGTTACATTTCGGCGAGCGCGGCGGCGCCGCTGGAGATCTCCGAGACCTCTTTGGTGATGGCCGCCTGGCGGGCCTTATTGTAGCTCAGGGTCAGGTCGCGCACCAGGTCCTTGGCGTTACGGGTGGCGTTGCGCATCGCCACCATCTGCGCCGAGTAGAAACTGGCGATCGACTCGAGAATGGCCTGGTAGATCTGCGTTTCGACGTAGCGGGGCAGCAATTCATCGAGCACTTCGGCCTGATTTGGCTCGTAGGTGAAATCAACCTGCCGGCCGCTGCCGCTAGCCTCGGGGGCCTCAACGGGCACGAGTTTCTTGAGCGTCGGGCGCTGCACCAGCGTATTGATAAACTCGCTGTAAATCAGGTACACTTCGCTGTATTCGCCCGCCTGAACCCGGCTGAGGGCCGCCGTGGCCACGCCGAGGATCTGCTCCAGCGACGGCGCATCGCCGAGCTTGATCGCCTCGGCCTGGAGATTCTGGCCGCTGCGGGCGAGAAAGTCGCGCCCCTTCTTGCCGTAGGCGTAGGTGTCCACCACACGGCCCTGCTGTTGCTGATCGAGGATAAAGCGACCCACCCGGCGCAGGACATTCGAGGTCAGGCTGCCGGCCAGCCCCCGGTCGGGAGTGACGACGATCAGGGCGACGCGGCCCGTATCCGGGCGCACCTCCAGAAAGGTGCCGCGGCGGGCGTGGCCCACCACGCGGGCGTTCAGGTCGCCGATCAGGTCGCGCATGCGGTCGGCGTAGGGTCGCGTCGCCAGCACATTGCGTTGCGCCCGGCGCATCTTCGAGGCCGCGACCATCTCCATGGCGCGGGTGATCTGGGCCACGTTCTTTACCGAGCGGATACGTCGTTTGATCTCGCGGCTGGAAGCCATAGTCGCTCCGCTAAGCGGCGCATCCGTCAAGTTCCGTGCCATCCTGAGCGCAGCGAAGGGTCCGGCCGAGATGCTTCCCCTTCGACCACGCTCAGGGCAGTGGCTGCGCTCAGCATGACAAACGACCTGCCGGATACACCACGAAGACAAAGTTTGCGGTCGCCTGACAGTTTGGAGCGTCTCGCCCCTCTCCTGGTCTCCGCCAGCGGGGGGAGGGTCACGGAGGGGGCGAGCCGGCGCCGGACCGTTCGGCGCCTACCAGCGGTTCACCTACTGATAGGAACTGGTCGCCTTAAACTCCTTGATCGCCGCCTCCAGGGCGTTCTTCACCTCGTCGGAGGGGAACTTCCGGTCCAGGCGGTTATCGTAGATCAGCTTGCGCACCTCGGGGTGAGCCGAGCGCAGGAAGGCCAGGAAGTCATCGCGCCAGGCCGTGATGGCCGCGACCGGCACATCGTCGAGGTAGTTGTTGTTGGCGGCGTAGAGAATGGCCACCTGATCCTCGACCGCCAGGGGATGGTACTGCGGCTGCTTGAGCAGTTCCTGGAGGCGCTGGCCGCGGTCGATCTGGGCCTTGGTCGTCGCGTCGAGGTCGGAGGCGAACTGGGCAAAAGCGGCCAGGTCGCGGAACTGGGCCAGTTCACCCTTGAGCTTGCCGGCCACCGAGCGCATGGCGCGGGTCTGGGCCGAGGAGCCGACGCGGCTGACCGAGATGCCCACGTTCAGGGCGGGGCGCTGCCCGGCGTTGAACAGGTCCGACTCCAGGTAGATCTGGCCATCGGTGATCGAAATCACGTTGGTGGGGATGTAGGCCGAGACGTCGTTGGCCTGGGTCTCGATCACCGGGAGGGCGGTGAGCGAACCGCCGCCATAGTCCTCGTTCAGGCGCGCGGCGCGTTCGAGCAGGCGCGAGTGCAGGTAGAACACATCGCCGGGGTAGGCCTCGCGGCCGGGGGGGCGGCGCAGGAGCAGGGACACCTGGCGATAGGCGACGGCGTGCTTGGAGAGGTCATCGTAGACGATCAGCGCGTCCTTGACCAGCTTGCCGTCAACCATCACGCCGTTTTCCATCACCTCTTCGCCCATGGCGCAACCGGCGTAGGGGGCGATGTACTGGAGCGCGGCGCTCTCGGAGGCGGTGGCCGAGACGATGATTGAATAGTCCAGCGCGCCGTACTTCTCGAGGATGCCCACCACCTGGGCCACCTGGGCGCGGCGCTGGCCGATGGCCACATAGATGCAGACCATCCCCTGGCCCTTCTGGTTGAGGATGGTATCCACGGCGACGGCGGTCTTGCCGGTCTGGCGGTCGCCGATGATCAACTCGCGCTGGCCGCGGCCGATGGGGATGAGGGAGTCAATCGCAACGATACCGGTCTGCACGGGCGTATCCACCGATTTCCGGGTGATCACGCCGGGGGCGATGCGCTCAACCTCGCGGAAGGTCGTGCCGACGATCGGCCCCTTGCCATCGAGGGGCTGGCCGAGGGGGTTGACCACGCGGCCGAGCAACCCCTGGCCAACGGGCACCGAGATCACGCGGCCGGTGGAGGTCACCATATCGCCTTCCTCGATCGACTCGTAATCGCCGAGGATAATCGCGCCGACAGCGTCTTCTTCCAGGTTGAGGGCATAGCCAAAGATCGACTCAGGGCGACCGGCTTTTGGCGGGAACTCGATCAACTCCGAGGCGCGCACCCGGTCGAGGCCGGAGATGCGAGCCACACCGTCGCCCACGGCGACAACGGTGCCAACATTTACCTGGCGCGGCTTCAGATCAACCCCGGCGGTGATACTCTGCCTGAGCCGGGAAAGCAACTCATTGGTCGTGGTCATGGTGCGGCTCCACACACAGAATGGGAGCACTGGCGCCTGGGCGGCAGCGCCGCTCGACCCGCCTGACCGGCGCCGTGCCCCGTCAGCTATTGAGCATGCTCCGCTGCATCGCGCTCAAGCGCGTGCGCAGACTATTGTCGAGCACCTGGTCGCCCACGCGGATGATCAGGCCGCCGATGAGGGAAGGATCGACGTCGAACCTGACCGCCACATCGGCGCCGTAGCGCCGCTGCAGATCGGCGGTGATGCGTTTGCGTTGCGCGTCATTGAGTTCGACGGCGCTGGTGACCGCCGCCTCAAGCTTTGCGGTGGGCGGGCCGGCGAGGTAGGTCGCGAACACCTCGGTCACATCGCCGATACGATCGAGCAAGCCTTCGCGGGCGAGGCCGAGGAGGAAATTACGCACCTGGGGCAGCGCATGCTTCGGCAGGGCCGCGTCGATACGCTGTGCCGCATCGGCGGCGGTGACGCCGGCGAGTTTGGGCGCGGCGGCTCGCAACTGTTCAAGGGCCGTTTCCAGCAGCGATTCGTAGAGGGTGCCAGCGATCGCCCTGGCGTCAACTGTTGTTGCCATCGTGGTTCTCGATAAGCGGTCACCGGGGCCAGGGGCAACAGCGACCGGTCAGTTCTGGCGGCCGAGAGCAGCAAGCGACTCTTCTATTAGTTTATCATGCCCGGTCGCCTTAAGCTCGGCATTCAACACGCGGGTTGCGGTGAGCGTCACCAGTTCGGCGATCTCGTCCTTGGCCTCGCGCAACATCTGGCTGCGTTCCTGCTCGGCCTGCGCACGGGCCTCTTCGCGGATCCGGTCGGCCTCGCTGCGGGCCTGCTTGATGATCTCGGCCTCCTGGGCCCTGGCCCGTTCCTGGGCCTGGGCGACGATCTCGGCGGCCTCTTTGCGGGCTTTGGCAATTTCGGCGTCGTAGTCACGCTTGGCCGAGGCCAGTTGCTGCCTGACCTGGTCGGCCTCGCGCAGGCTGGCCTCGATCCGGGTGGTGCGCTCGTTGAGGATCTTCTGGACGGGCTTGTAGAGCAGCACCCAGAGCAACCCCACGATGACGCCAAAGTTGATCAACTGGGCCAGGAACAGGTTCAGGTTGATCCCTAATGCTTCCACGCGTCAACCTCCATCGGGGCGAGGGGTCACTGAATAACGCCGAAGGCGATCATGAACGAGATCACGAGACCGAAGATCGCGAGCGCCTCGGTAAAGGCGATCCCGATAAACATGTAGGTAATGAGCGTATTTTCCATCTCCGGATTGCGGCCCATCGCCTGCAGGGCGCCTGCCACAATGATGCCGATGCCGATACCGGGGCCGATGGCTGCCAGGCCGATGGCGAGCGCGGTGGCGATGAGATTCAAGCCTTCCATTGTCTCCGATCCTCCTGAAATCTACGCTGAACGCATCTCCTCAGAACGATGTATATCAGATCGCCTCAATGGGCCTTGGAAGCATCGGCGCTATGCGTCCCTTCGCCGCCGTGATGCTCATCGCCGTGGCCGCTGGTGGCGATGCTCAGGAAGGCCATCGTGAGCAAGGCGAAGACCAGGGCCTGGATGAAGCCCACGAAGAGTTCGAAGCCGTAGATCGGCATAGGCAGCACCAGGGGCACCAGGAAGGTCAACACCGCGATCAGCACTTCGCCAGCGAAGATGTTGCCGAAAAGACGAAGGGCCAGCGCGACGGGCTTGATCAGTTCGGAGATGAACTCGATGATGCCCACGAAGGACATAATGCCGTTCAAATTGAAGAACTTGGAGAGGTAGCCGCCGAAGCCCAGGGTGCGGAAGCCCCAGTAGGTGAAGAAAACGAACGAGAGGAGGCCCAGGGCGAAGGTGAAGTTGAGATCGGTGCTTGGCGGGCGCAGCCAGGGTATCAGCGTCGTGCCTTCAGGGCAGGTGGTGTAGGGGTTGTGCTTCTCGGCCGCGGCGGGGATGAGGGCGATGGAACCGGCTTTCGGTCCCTCCTCGACCAGCGCCAGACGTGCGGTCTCTTTGTGCTCCTTGGCCATGCACGGCCCGAATGATGTGGCGCCGGGGACAAGGCCGAGCCAGTTTGCGGTGAGCACGAAGAGGAAGATCGTCGCCACCAGGGGCCAGGCGCGATCGATGAATCTGGGGCTGATGTTCTTGAGGAGATTGTAGAGCGCCTCAAGAATAATCTCCATCACGTTCTGCAGGCCGCGGGGCACCAGTTGCATGTTGCGGGTGGCCAGCCAGGCCAGCACCACCAGGATGATGTCAACCACCAGCGCCGTAAACAGGGCGTTGGTGACCTTGAAGCCGCCGATGCTGAAGAGTTTCTCCGCCGCCACTTCCACGTGCGGGTCGCCGCTGAAGAGGAAGAAGCGGCTGGCGACCGCCACCGCGAGCAACACGACGGTAATGACAAGGAAGCGCATTCGTCCAGACAAGGTTCTACCTCCCTCTCGAGGCATCATTGCGGGCATGCCCACGACGCGCGGCGACCGAATCTTCGTGGTGCGTGCGTACCCTGGTGCGACCGTGGAACCCGGGCGTCGCTGCTGGCGCGACCTGGCTTCGTTCCATTCTTCACAAATAGCATAACACAGAATGGCCGAACGCACAAGTCGCCGTATGCGCGCCATTATCTATAATCTCGCGCCGGTGTTTTTCCGCGCGCGAGTATACCACAGGCTATCATTCAAGGCAAACCCTACGTATCGCGAACAATGTATCACTTTCCTGTCTGGGAGGGTTGCGCCCGGGCAGGCCGGCGGAGGGGGATGGGGCAACCGGGTTTCCCCATGCGCCTGCCGGGAGGGGCCGGGAGGGCGAGGCCCGCAGAGGCCGGCGGAGGGGGATGGGGCAACCGGGTTTCCCCATGCGCCTGCCGGGAGGGGCCGGGAGGGCGAGGCCCTCCCGGAAAGATCATCTAACGGGCAAAGGCTTCACGCAGTTCGCGGATCGCCCGCTTGGCGTTGATCAACACTGCGCCGATTTTGGAACTGGCGACCCTCTTGTTGAACACCAGCACCAGCAAGAAGCGCTGCATCACGTCGAAGCAGTACAGGTCCACATTGACTCCTTCGTGGATGAAGACGCTGGTGGCGTCCTGCTCGCGCAACTGCCGGGCTACTTCGCCGGTTGTGGAGAAGCCGGTGGAGAGGAGGGGCAGAACGATCATCATCGGCAGGTTGGTGGCGCTGCCCACCTCTACCAGAACCATGCCGGCCCGGTCGGTCAGCATCACGCTCTGGGCGCCCAGATCCTGGGAAAGCTGGCTCATCACCGAGCGAATGGCACTGATGTTTTGCTCGGTCACCACCAGGTTGCCGCCACCGCTGCGCCAGGAGGGCGCAGCGCCCTCGGCGGGCGCGGGACGCGCGGGTGCCCGTTCGGCGGCGGCCTTGCTCCGCGTCGCCAGGCTGCTCCGACCCGGCGAGGCGGGCGCCGGCGCCGCGTTGCGCTCGGAGAGCGGCGGCAGAACCACCCGGGCGGGGGTAATCGCTGGCCGGGACTCCTGCGACTCCTGTGGGGCAACGGGTTCGGGTTCGCTCGCCGATTGCTCGAGATCGGCTGGAGCGGGCGCAGGGGGCGCCGGATCGGGAAGGGGGAGCGCAGCATCGGTAGCCGCCTGCGCCTCGATATCGGCAGGCTGCTCCGCCATGGCGGCCCCGGCCTGCAACGCCGCCTGCAGGGCCGCGACAAGCTCCTCCGGGGCCAGCGGGCCGTGCAGGACGTGATGCACGCCGACGGCATCATCGAGGGGCGCGGCTTCTTCCTCGGATGCGTGGTAGAGCACCACCCGCGTCGGAACCTCAAAATGGGTGATAATCTCAGCCAGTTCCACCCCGCTCTTGCCGGGCAGGTCCACCTCGGCGACCAGGGCCTCGGGCGGTTGCTCCTGCAGTTCCCACAGGGCTTCATCGGCGGACTCGAAGAGTTGGACCGCCACTTCGTCGCCCATCTGTTGTGGCAGGTTCCGTAGTGCCGAGCTTGCTGCGGCCACTACCATCAGTCGGTAGGTCATTGCCTTGTTCTCACGGCTCGCCGTAGGGTCGGCGAGCATGCTCGTGAAGCTTTGAGGCGGATTACAGGTTTGTTACGTGGTTCAAACTCGCGGCGGGAATTACGCCGCGCAACGTACGTGCCCGGGCCATGCCAACCCGGTTGCGTGGGGCGTAGCCGAGGGCGCCCGATACTCGGTTGAACTTGCGTCAGCGCGGCCCGGTTCGTACTGCCGATAGTATACCCCATAGCTGTTACGAGCAACGTAAGCAGGACCGCGTCCGTGCGTCGTTGCCGGGTCGCGCTCGTCGGGCCAACAGCGGCTGCGCCCAAGCTCCGGCCGTAGCGGCGAGCCCCAGATCTGCCGCCGGAGGCGGACGTTTCGCCAGTTCCGGTTGCACACGCTCAGGGCAGGGGCAGGGCGAAGCTGAAGATGCTGCCACGGCCTTCCTCGCTCTCAACCCAGACCTGGCCGCCCTGGAGCGCGGCCAGGTCGCAGACGATCGCCAGGCCCAGTCCTGTGCCGCCCTGTTCGCGCGTCAGCGAGCTGGCGACCTGGTAGAAGCGTTCAAAGATGCGGCCCTGCTGCTCCCGCGGAATGCCGATGCCGGTATCCTTGACGCGCACCAGGGCCCAGTGTGCGGGCGCGGCGCCCGCGAGGCGGCGCATCGTCGGATTGGCGACGGCGCGAGCGATCTCCGCCGCGAGGCGTTCGTGCGGCCAGCAGACGACCTCGACGTGGATGCGCCCCCCTGGCGGAGTAAACTTGATGGCATTCTCGATCAGGTTACCTGTCACCAGCAGGAACTTCTCGCGGTCAACGTCCAGGATCACCGGCTGGTCGGGCAGGGCCGTACTCAGGTCCTGCCCTTTTTGTTGCGCGGCGGGAACGAGCCGTTCGACCGCCTGGCGCACCAGCGCATCAAGCGCCGAGCGTTCCAGGGTCAGGGTGGTCTGTTTGCGGTCGAAGTCGCGCAGGTGCAGCAGGTCGTTCACAATGGCCTTGATCCGTTCGGCGCCGGTGAGCAGGCGCTGGGCGTACTCGCGCAGATCGCCGCTGCTGCGATCGTGGACCATCTTGGCATAGCCCAGCACGATTGACAGGGGGCTGCGCAGTTCGTGGGAGGCAATGGCAATAAACTCGCTCTTGAGCCGATCGAGTTCGCGCAGGCTGTTGTAGGCGGCGTCGAGCTGGCTGTAGAGCTGGGCGTTGCGCAGGGCGTTACCGGCCTGGTTGGCCAGCAGGGCCAGGAACTCGCTGGCCCCGGGCGCGTTCAACGCATCCTCGGCGCCACACAGGAGCAGCGCGCCAACGGCTTCGCCGCGAGCACGGAGGGGCACGGCCAGGCCGTAGGTGAGGGGCGTGGCTTCCAGCAGCGCGAGCGGCCCGGCGCTGGCAACCGGCAGCGGGCGACCGGCGCGAATGCTCTGGGCGACGGCCTCGCGCCCGGCGGGCTGGATCGCGGCGCCAGCGGGTTCGGCGAAGACCTGGGGCGGCAGGTGGTCCGATCCGGCGACGAAGAGAAAGCCGGCCTCGGCGGGGGCGTGCGCGCGGGCGTGGGCGATGATCTCTCGCGCCAGTTGGTTCCGGTCGAGGATGGCGTTGATCGCTTCGCTGCTGCGGAGCAACTCTTCAAGCGCCCGCACGCGCAGGCTCTCCCGCAGCAGGCTGCGTTTGTGCAGCGCCTGCTCAACGACGAGGCGCAGTTCGTCGATCTCGAACGGCTTGGTCAGGTAATCAGCGACGCCGCGGCGCACCGAGGCATGCAGCGTATCAACCGTACTATGACCGGTCATAATCACCACGGCAATGGCCGGGTCGATCTCGCGCGCGATCTGGGCCAGTTCCAGGCCGCTGCGCCCGGGCATCCTGATATCGGCCAGCAGCAGGTCGAACGGCCCCTGCGTTTGCAAGGCGGTGATCGCCGCCTCGGCTTCGGCCGCGGTCACGACGGTGTAGCCCGTGGCGCTCAGGGCGCGGGCGCAGAACGAACTCATCGTGGCGTCGTCGTCGGCGATGAGTACCCGGGCGGAGTTTGCGGTCACTGAAGGGGGCGCCAGTGGTTCCTGGATCATGCTGGTGGTCTGACCTGGCTAATGAGTACCTGTTCAGATTTACCGCAGCGTGCGCAGAGGAACGTAGAGGGTGAACGTTTTGAAGCCCTCTGCGCCCTCTGCGGTGCGAACGTGTTCGGTAGATGTGAACACTATCGCTAATGACTCTGCCGGGAGGACTCTGCCCTCCCGGACCCTCGCGGCGGGTAGGGGGTGCAGGGACAGCCGGTTTCCCCAACCCCTCCCACCGGCTATGTTCACGGTAAAAGGACTTGCTACTCTATGAACTACGTTTGTCGGTAACTCCGCACCTTCCCCGATCCTCCTCCGCCGGGGGAGGGCATCTGGCGCCTCCCCGCAACGGGGGGAGGTTGGAGGGTGGCGGAAAGGCAAGGAAACTTCGTTCACGGACTACTCACCCCAGCACTTCCACGCAGGTGCGGGGGAGCCAGAGATCGCCGCCGTCCTCGAGGTGCACGTGCACGGCGGGCAACCCGACGCCCGAGGCCATACCGCGCGGCGTAGCCGACAGCGAGCGGATGGTTCCCATTCGCCCCAGATGGGCGTCGTCGAGCAGGCGCACCATGGCCCCTGGGCGCAGGGTGAGACGCGGGAGTTCGGCCGGCGTGCCGCGTGAGAGCGGCACGATGACCCTGGGGCGGCGCAGCGGCGCGCGCAGACTGGTCCGTCCCTCGATCAGGGCCTCCTGGCGATCCAGCGAACTGAGCAGGCCGAAGATAGCCTCGTTCATTGGCCGGAAGCCGAAGCCCTCGGTAAGCACGAGGGTCAATTTGAGATCGGCGGTGACGTGCGCGTCGGGCAGCGACCATGCGGGGAGCGCTTCGGGCCAGCGCTCCACGCCCGCCCATTCGAGGAACTGGCGCAGTTCGTGTTCTTCGATCCCGCCCACGATCACCCCGCGAACCTGCTCGATCACGGCCCGTCGCAGGGCGGCCGCGCTGATCGCGGCTCCACCGATGATAATCGCGTAGGCGCTGCGGGTGTCGATCTGCTCGGGCTGCACGGTATCGGATGGGTCCGTCACGAGGAGCCGGAGCACGCCGGTCTGGTCGGCGCCGAGGCCAAACGCCCCGTAGACCTGCGCGGCGAGGGTTTCGATGACCACGCCGCGGTTCGGGAAGATCTCGGTGACCACGCCGCGCACCCCTGCCGGGAGTTCCTGTTCCACCGGATCGGGGACGATGGTCACGTAGCCGGTCTCGGTGTCGATGTCGGTTATTTCACCACTCACCGGTGCGACGCAACGGCGCCCGAAGAGGCTCCCCGAGCGGGCCAGCGCCTCGCCCGCGCCGATCTTGACGCCCTTTTCGCGGCGCATGGCGCGGTACACATCACCGGGGGGGATGCGCAGCGCCCGCGCCACGTTGATGATGTGCGGCGGAGCGGGCATGAGGGTGGTCGCCACGACGTCTTCCGGCTCGACCCGCCGCCCCGGGCTGAACAGCACCTCGCCCGGGTAGGGCAACAGGCGTTCGATGCGGGCCAGCCCCGCCGAAATGAGCGGAGGGACGCCTTCAGGGTTGTAGACGGTCATGCTGCCTCGCGGTGGTGCTCCGGCTTGCCTCTTGTACGGAGATTATAGCACAGACGTGGCGTTCGGACCGGAAACATCCGCTCTACGCGCACAGGGTTGGCGCAACGTCCGCCTCCGGCGGCGGGTTCGGGGCCGCATCGCCGCCCGTCAGCATGGGAGGAGTTTGGGGTTTGCCCCAAAGCCTTTGCCTCGACCCTCACGACGCGCAAGCTGCTATAATGAACCAGACAGCGTTCCACTTCGCCGCACACTGGTATGAAAGAAGTATGTTCCTGGAGGGGCCTGCTCGCCCTGCTGGCCCTGGCGGCGCTGCTGAGCGCCTGCGCGACGCCGGCGGCCGCGCCCGAGGCCCCTGAGCAGCCGCGGTTCTCGCGGGCGGTTGACCTGAGCCACGTGGTGCGGGAGGATGTGCCGTTACCGGACGGCGAGCCCCGGCCACGTCTGGTGCGCGCGTCGGACGGCGACGTGGCGCGGATCGAGCTGGGCAGCAATACCGGCTCGCTGCTCCGGGTGGTTCCCGGGCCGGGCGCCGAACTCACCAGCGTCGAGCACCTCTCGCCGCGCGATCTGGTGCTCCCGGCGGTGGTGATTGACGCCCGCGATCGCGCCCAGGACGCGCCGGCCTTTGCCCTCAGCGCCGGTGACGTGCGCGCCTGGGAGCGACGCTATGGCCGTATTGCACCAGGGACGCTGGTGTTGCTGGCCACTGGCTGGGACGTGCGTTGGGGCGATCCGCGCGCCTATCTGGGCGCGGATGCCGGGTCTCCCGCCTCCGTGCCCGGTTTTGGGGCCGATGCGGCGGAACTGCTGCTCAACCAGCGCGGCGTGGCCGGCCTGGGGGTGGATGCCCCGGGGCGGATTTACGTGCCGGCGCGGGGTTTCGCGCTGTTTCTGGAGAACCTGACCAGCCTGGAGCAGGCGCCGCCCACCGGCGCAACGGTGGTGATCGGCGTCCTGAAGCTGCAGGGGGCCTCAAGCGCGCCGGCGCGGGTGCTGGCGCTGGCGCCCTAGAGGACCGACCGGAATGCTCAACCCCTACCCCCTCCCCAACCCTCCCCCGCCGGGGAAGGGAGGCCGGCTCCTCGCCCCGACGGGAGGAGGCCGGGAGGGGGACGAAAATGCTGGGAAACTTCCTTTACAGACGACTTCGTTTATCGGAACGCCAAATCCAAAATCCGAAATCCGAAATAGGAAAGCGGTCATGCCCGACGCTCACCACCCGTATCCACTCGATCCCAGACGGGCCGTCGGGCTGCCGGAACTGCTCTACCGGGCGCGGCAGTTCCGGGCGGCCCTGGAGGCGCGGGTCGGCCCCGATGAACTGGTCGCGGCGCAGGCGCTGCTGACGCCTGCAGAATGGCGGCTCTTCAGCATGATGCCACGCTACGATCAGCGCCACTGTCTGGATGTGTACGCCACGCTGGCGGCCGCGGGCCATGCCGATCCGCTGCTGCTGCGGGCCGCCCTGGTGCACGACTGCGGCAAGGTGGACGACGCTGGTCGCCCTATGGCCCTGGGCTGGTACGTGCTGGCGACTGTCCTCAAGCGCGCGCCGGGGCTGTACCTGCTCGCCGCGCGCATCCTGCCTCCTGTCGCCATCTACGCCGAACACGCCTGGCGCGGCGCGCACATGGCCGCCGCCGCCGGCAGCCCGCCGGAGATGGTTGAGGCCCTGCGCCATTACCACGATCCGGCGCCCATCGGCCGCGCCGCGCTCCTGCAGTGGGCCGACGAGCAGCATTGAGGGAGTCCTCACCCTCCCCCCGGTTCCCTCCCGCTCCACCGTAGGTTGCGCGAGAGGGGGCGCCGAGCGCAGCGAGGGGGGGAGGGTGAAGGGCGGCGCGTACCTGTTCAGATGTACCGCAGAGTGCGCAGAGGAACGTAGAGGGTGAACGTTTTGAAGCCCTCCGCGCCCTCTGCGGTGCGAACGTGTTCGGTAGATGTGAACACTATCGGCGGCGCCCGTCCCATCGGCGAGTATCACCGCAATGTACGCAGTAAACTTACCAGGCTTCAACGGCCCCCTCGACCTCCTGCTGCGCCTGATCGAGCGCGCGGAGCTTGACATAACATCTATCTCTCTGGCGCAGGTGGCCGACCAGTACCTGGCGCACGTGCGGGCGCTTGAGGCGCCGGAGCCTGGCGCGCTGGCCGAGTTCGTGAGCCTGGCGGCCCGTCTTCTGCTGATCAAATCCCGGGCGTTGCTGCCGCGCCCCGCCGTCGAGGAGCGGCCCGCGCCGTTCCAGGATGCCGATGCCGAGGCCCTGGTGCGCCAACTGCGCGAGTACCGGCGCTACAAACAGGCGGCCGCCCTGCTGCGCGCCTGGCACGAGGAAGAGCGGCGCACCTTTCTGCGCCTCGCGCCCGCCCCGCCGGAACTGGATCTGACCCCGCCGCCGGTGCGGCACACGGTGGCCGAGCTGGTTGCCGCGCTTCAGCGCCGCCTGCAACTGGCCCTGCCGCTGGAGGAAGCCGAGGTCATCGCCCTCGGCCCGCGCCTGACCGTGGCCCAGGTGGTCGCCGAGATTCTGCGGCGCCTGGAGCGGGCGGCCTGGTTCAGTTTCGATGACCTGTTCGCGCCGGACACGCGGCGGGAGGAGGTGATCGTCACCTTCTGGGCAGTGCTCGAGTTGCTGAAACGGCGGGTTATCACTGTGGAACAACCCGACCTCTTCGGGATCATCAGCATTGGTCGCGGCGAGGTCGCGCTGGCCCCCATCGAGGTAACGTTCGAGGACGATGAGCTATGAGCGAGCCGCTTCCAGGCAACCCGCCCCATCGGGGGGGGACGCTGGCGCTGCCCCTGGGCGACCTGCTGGCCCTGGGCAACCAGATCCGCACCCACGACGCCCCTGAAACGCTGCTGCGGGAGGTCGCCGAGACGCTGCGCCGCGTGGTCGCCAGCCCGCGGGTGTACGTGCGCCTGCGGAACATCGACACCGACGCCCTGGAAGCGGTGGCTTTCGCCGGCGTTGCGCCCCCGCTCGAGGCGCGACTGCGGGCCGAGGCCGTGCCGCCGGGGGCCTACCAGGCCCTGTTTCGGGCCGAATGGCGGGTGAGCGACTCGTTTTTGTTGCCCGCGGGCGAACCGCTGCCCCTGCCCGCCGATGCCGCGGCCGTGGGGGAGGCCGCCGCGCTGCTGGCGCCGTTGCGGGGGCGTGGCGAGCGCCTGATCGGGGTGATTTATCTGGCGCTCCCCCATGACGAACCGGCGCTCGATCCAACCCTCGTGCTGGTGATCGAGGCCATTGCGCGCCAGGCGGCTATGGCGGTGGAGAACGTGCGCCTCGCCGGGCGCAGCGCGCGGCTGCTGGCCAAAGAGCAACTCCTGGCCGCCCTCGGGCGCGATGTCAGCGCGACGCTCGATCTGCGGGCCATTCTTGATCGGACCATCGAGCGCGTGGCCGCGGCCTTCGGCAGCGGCTCCCTGGCCCTGCTCGATAACGCCGGTACCCTGGCCATCGTCGCGGCCGCGCCCGGCGAGGAGCGCCTGCTCGGCGCCCGTTTCAGCGTCGGAGAGGGCATGCTCGGCTGGGTGGCCCGCTACGATCGGGCATTCTTTGCCAATCAGTTCGATGAACATGCTAGCTTTCCCCCGCCCGACCCCGCTGCCCGCGCCGCGATTGTTGTGCCGCTCCGCAGCGGCGGCCAGGTGATCGGCACACTCAACGTCGGAGCGCAACGCCCCGGGGTCTTTACCTACGAAGACGTGGATCTGCTCGAGGCCATTGCCACCCAGGTCGGCGGCCCGATCACCTCGGCCCGTCTCTACGCCGAGGCGCAAGATCTGGCGGCCCAGGTGCAGCGTCGCGCCGAACAGCTCGCCGTGCTCAACGCCATCGCCCGCAGCGCCTCAGCCTCGCTTGACCAGGAGGTGAGCCTGCCCGAGGTCACCGCCGAGATCCGCCGCGGGTTCGGTTACGAACAGGTGGACCTGTTCCTGGTTGATGAAGAGACCGGCGATCTGATCCTCGCCGCCTCCGATGGCTGGGTGCCGCCGCCGCGGGCCCGGTACCGCCAGCATCGCAGCCTGGGGCTGATCGGGCGGGCCGTCCGCAGTGGCCAGACGTTGCTGGTGAACGACGTCACCGCCGATCCCGACTATCTGCCCCTCCCCGAGCGGGCCGGTGTGCGCGCGGAGCTGGTGGCGCCGATCATGGCGAGCGGCCGGGTCATCGGCATTATCAACGCCGAGGCGCCCCGGCGCGGGGCCTTCAGCGAAGAGGATGCGCGCATTCTGACCACCGTGGCCGATATCCTTGCCAGCGCGCTCGAAAATGCCCGGCTCTACCGCAAGGCCCAGGCCGCTGCGGTTCTGGAGGAGCGCAACCGCCTGGCCCGCGAGTTGCACGACAGCGTGACCCAGCAACTCTTCAGCATCACCCTTACCGCACAGGCCGCGCGGGTGCAACTCGAGCGCAACCCGCAGCGGGTCGCGCTCCAGCTTGAGCGGTTGCAGGAGACGGCTACCGCCGCGCTGGCCGAGATGCGCGCCTTGATCTACCAGCTTCGCCCGCCCGCCTTGCGCGACCAGGGGCTGGTGGCCGCGCTGCAGCAACACGTCCAGTTCCTGGCCCATCGCGAGGGCATGGTGATCACCCTCAGCGTCAGCGGCGACGAGCGCCTGGCCCGCGGTATCGAGCAGCCGATCTACCGCATTGTGCAAGAGGCCCTGAACAACGTGGTCAAGCACGCCAACGCCCGCAACGTCCAGGTCACGCTCACGTTCACCAGCGAGCGCGTACAGGTCTGCGTGCGCGACGATGGCCAGGGCTTCGATCCTGAAGCCCTGCCCGCTGGCGACGGGCGGCACTTCGGCCTGTTAAGCATGCGCGAGCGCGCCGCCGAGATTGGCGGTACGGTGGAGGTGCGTTCCGCGGTTGGTTGCGGCGCCGAGGTGTTTGTCACCGTGCCACGGTAGGGGCGATGGGTCTCCAGGTTCCCCATCGCCCTCCGAGCAGCGTGGGCCGCTGGCGCCCTTTCCCCAGGCAGGGGGATGGGGAAACCAGGCTTCCCCATGTCCCTGCAACCGGCCGGATTGACGCGGGCCCGGCCCTCCCAGACCTTCCTCTGAAGGGTCTATGTTCACCTCAGGAAAGGACAAGCAATTGGATCCCATTACCGTGCTACTGATCGACGACCACCGCGTGGTCCGCCAGGGGTTGCGCGATTTTCTGGAGTTGCAGGAGGACATCGAGATCGCCGGCGAGGCTTCCAGCGGCGAAGAGGGCGTACAACTGGCGCGCGAACTGATCCCCGACGTGGTACTGATGGACCTGGTGATGCCCGGCATTGACGGGGTCGAAGCCACCCGGCAGATCAAGGCCGCCAGCCCCTCCACGCGGGTGATCGTGCTCACCAGCTTCGCCGACGACAACAAGGTCTTCCCGGCGATCAAGGCCGGCGCGATCTCCTACCTGCTCAAGGACGTCTCGCCAGAGGAGTTGGCCCACGCCATTCGGGCCGCGCAACGCAACGAGGCCGTGCTGCACCCCGAGGTCGCCGCCCGGCTCATGCAGGAGTTCAGCGCCCCGCGGCCCGACGAGGCCCCCGTCGAACAACTCACCCCCCGCGAGCTGGAGGTGCTGCGCCTGATTGCCCGGGGCAAATCGAACAAGGAGATCGCCGACGCCCTCATCGTCTCGGAAAAGACGGTCAAAACTCACGTGAGCAACATTTTATCCAAGCTCCACCTGGCCGATCGGACCCAGGCGGCGATCTACGCCCTGCGCAAGCGCATCGTGGCCATGGAGTGATGACGAGCGCCTGGCGTTGGGCGGGGGATCCGCCCAACCGCCGG
>DAOUDA010000032.1:0-17955 GCA_034431835.1 Chloroflexaceae bacterium
GCAGGGGCCTCGGTCGCCGTGGGCGCCTCGGCGGGCGCGGGGGCAGCAGGGGCCTCGGTCGCCGTGGGCGCCTCGACCGGGGGCGGGGCCATCAGCGGTTCGGGGGCGGGTAGCTCGGCGCCATTGGCCAGCGCCGGCCCGCCGTCGGGGATGACGGGCAAGGGCGCGGGCGGGGCCGGGGCGGTGGCATTGATCTGGGCGAACAGATCGGCGCCGCAATTATCACAGTAACGCTCGCCAGGCAGCGCCGTCGCGCCGCAGATGGCGCAGATCAATTGCCCCTCGGACGCACCGGAAGGCGCGGCCACGGACACGGCGGCTGGAGCAGGGGAACCAGGCGCGACAGCAAGGGCGGTCAGATCGGCGCCGCAGTTATCGCAAAACGCTTCGCCTGGCAACACCGGCGCACCACAGGCCGGGCAGACAGCCCCAACCGGCGCGGTTGCCGCCGGAGTCCCAACAGGGGGGGGCGCAACCTCTTCGAGCCGTGTGCCGCACTGGTCACAGAAGCGGTTAGCCGGGTCATTGGGAGCGCCGCAGGAAGGACAGGTCTTCATACTCTTACTCCTCAAGCTTCTGGGTCAACCGGCGCGTGGCGTACTTGAGCGCCTTCTGGGACTCGGCGCTGATCGCGCCGCCCTGCTCGAGTTGTTCGGCCTGCTGGCGGGTTTGCTCGGCCAGTTCCAGTTCGCCGAGGTCGAGCAGACGGGTGGCGGCGGCGCGCAACTTCTGGGTGGCGCCGGCGGTATTGCCCAGTTCCGCCTCGGCCAGGGCGCGGGTCTGGAGCTTGAAGGCGGTCACCTTCTCGGCCAGGTTCATCACCCGGGGATCGAAGGGGGCAGCCTCGGGATCAGCGCTGAAGGTCAGCAGCACGTCCTGCTTGACGATCTGCTCCTGCTGCGCGCCAACGGGCGTCGCGTGCAACTCGGCCTGGGCGACGCGAAACTGGCCAGGGGGGCGGGGGGGCAGCATCAGTTCAACGATGACGCTATTGACCTGGCCATAGACCAGATCGCCGAGTTTCACGGCCACCTCGCTGGCGCCGACAGGCTGGTAGCCGAGATTGGCGATCGTGGGCGTGACGCGATAGACGGCGCGGGGGGTCGCCTCGCGCACCAGGCGGAGGAGCAGGCGCGCCTCGACCGCGGCGGTCCCCTGGGCGCTGCGCACGGCGCGCTGGAAGAAACTGAGGATCTGGCCGGGATCGGCGACATAATCGGAGACGCCGCTGGTCGCCTCGGCCAGGTCGTCGAGCAACTTCTCGTTCCACTCGGCGCCCAGACCGAGGGCGGTAATACGCACCCCGGCCTGGCCCAGGCTCTGGGCCAGGGCGCGGCAGACCTCTTCATCGCCCCAGGTCTGGCCATCGGTCAGGATGAGCATGGCGCTGTAGCGATCCGGGCCGGCGTACTTCTGTAACTCGACCTGACCGGCCTGCATACCGAGGGACATCGCCGTGCCGCCCATTTCCACGATCTGATCAACGGCGGCGTGGAGGGCTGCCTGATCGGTGGCGAAGGTAGCGGGCACGAGGGTCTGCACGGTATCGTCGAAGATGACAATTGACACCACGTCCTGAGGGGTGAGGCTCTCGATGAGGCGGCGGGTGGCCTGCTTCATACTTTGCAGTTTGG
Organism: Chloroflexaceae bacterium; assembly: GCA_034431835.1. Taxonomy (GTDB): domain Bacteria; phylum Chloroflexota; class Chloroflexia; order Chloroflexales; family Chloroflexaceae; genus JACAEO01. The sequence continues at coordinate 1,635 of DAOUDA010000032.1, forward strand.
CGCCCTGCATCGAACCGGAGCGATCGAGCACCAGGCAAAAGTTCAGCGGAACGGGCGCCGGAGGCGGGGCAGCGGGGGCCGCCTCGACCAGGAGGTAGCCCAGTTGCGGGGCGCCGCTTGCGGGGATCGGATCGCGACCCCAGCCACAGGTCAGCGTGAGTGTATCGGCCATCGGGTCCTCCATCAGCGTAGAATCGCCACCGGTTGGACGTTGCGGCGACGGGCATGGTTGCCGTGGGAGACGCAACCTGGAGGGTTGCCCCAGGGGGCCGCCCCGGACTCATCCAGGTGGCGCATCTCACTCGAACCTCACCAGGATGACGGCGATATTGTCGTCGCCGCCGGCCTGGTTCGCCGCGGCAACGAGGGCCTCACAGACAGCCTGGGGCGGCTCCTCGCGGGCCAGGAGGCGTTCCATTTCGGGATCGCGGGTCATCTCCCACTGGCCGTCGGAGCAGAGCAAGAGCGCGTCACCGGGCCGGAGGCGTTCAGAAAAGACATCTATTTCGATCTCGCTGCGATCGCCGAGGGAGCGGAGCACGGCATTACGCTGGGGATGGGTGTAGATATCGTCCTCGGTGATCTGGCCGAGATCGACCAGGCGCTGCACGAGCGAGTGGTCCTTGCTGATGCGCCGCAGCCTGCCATCACGGAAGAGGTAGGTACGGCTATCGCCGACATTGGCAACGATCGCCCGGTCGCCGGCAACGAGGGCCATGGTGAACGTCGTCCCCATATCATTGGCCTGGTCGCGACCCTCGGCAATCACCGCCTCATTGGCGCGTTGCACGGCGCGCCGCACAAAGGTGACGGCCTCTTCTTCGCTAAAGGCCGCATCGGGTTGAACGGCGCGGGCCAGGTATTCGCCGAGGAAGAGATCGGCGGCGGCGCGCACGGCGAGGCCGCTGGCCACTTCGCCAGCGGCGTGACCGCCCATGCCATCAGCAACAATATAGACGCCCCAGATTTCGGGCCGGTTATTGTTGATGAGGGTGAGTTGAAGGGTAAACAGGCTATCTTCATTATGCTCGCGGACGATCCCGGTATCGGTATGGGCGCCGACGACCTGGCGCAGGGGCACAGGGCGGGTACGTTCGGCCAGCAGTTGCTCAAGGGTGGCGGCGAGACCGGCGGCGTCGGCGAAGGCGCCGGTGCGCACCTGGCGCAGCACGGCTACCAGGGGCATCTCCTGCCCGGCGGCCTCGGCCTCCTCCTCGCTGAGCCGCAGGGTAGTGCGCGGGGTAGCAGTGAGGCGCTCAAGCACATCGGCCAGGGCGAGGAGATCGGCCTGGATCGCGGCGGCGTCATCGGGGGCGATGAGGCGCAGATGGGGCGCATTGCGCAGGCGAGCGCCACCGCCGGGCAGGGGCTCGAGATCGGCAGCGGCCACCGGGCCAAGGGCCAGGCCACGGGCATGGAGGCTCACCAGCAGGCGCGCCAGACCAAGACCAACGGCGAGGGCGGCCGTCTCATCGAGGGGCGTTGCCAGGGAAGCGCGACCACTGTCGTTGAGCACGGTGAGCACGCGCCCACCCTCCTCAACCTGGTCCCAGATCTCGGGGAGGAGGGCGCGGGCGCGCTCATCGTCAACGGCTGGCACGAGGGCCGGGCCGACGGGCGCATCAGCGGGGGCCAGCACCGCGGGATAGGAGCGAGGCTCGAGGGCCGCGCCGCAATCGATGCAAAAGGCCTCTTCTGGCTCATTCGCGGTGGAGCCGCAGGCCCAACAGCGACGCCAGGGAGCGGTATCAACCACGACGAGGGGACCATCGGCGGGTGCGGGGGGGAGTTCGTAGCGCCCGGCGAACAGGATGGGGGCCGGCTGATCCATAGCTTCCTCCTCGGCGCCAGGATGCGGGTGGGCGGAATTGCGGGCCTGATCACCGGCGGGATCGGGGGCGAGATCGCCGCTGGTGAGCGTGGCAGCGAGCCACTCATAATCGGCCGCGCCGGCCCTGGAGCGGGCGAGCGGCGCGGCGCAGGTGCGGCAGAAACGGGCGCCGGCTGCATTGTCGCTGCCGCACAGGGCACAGATGGGCATAGAGATTCCTCTATCAGGTCCACAGCGTCACGTCGTTCCGGCGGTCGTTGGGCCGAAGGAGGGGCTACGCTCCTGCTTCGGCCCACCTGACGCGCGCGATGACCACAGAGATATTATCCTGGCCGCCGCGCTCATTTGCCAGGGCAATCAGCCGTTCGCAGGCCAGATCCTCGTCCGGCGTCTCCAGGACGATGCGCGCCAGTTCGCTCTCTTCAACGTGGTTGACCAACCCATCGGAACAGAGCACCAGCACATCGCCCGCGGCCAGGGCCTGGCTCAGGGCGTCCACCTCGGTGACGGGATCAGCGCCGAGGGAGCGGTACAGCATATGGCGTTGGGGATGCACGCGGGCCTGTTCGGGGGTCACCTGGCCAATGTCAACCAGGCGGGCCACAAGGGTATGATCAACGGTCAACCGGGTCCAGATGCTGCCCTCGCCGGTAACGCCAGCGGGATTGAGCAGATAGGCGCGGCTATCGCCAACATGGGCCAGATGCGCGCGGGTCTCAGTAACCACGGCAATGGTGAGGGTCGTACCCATCCCGCGCCTGGCGGCATCGGCCTGGGCATGGGCATAGACCTGGCGATTGGCTTCCTGCACCGCCCCGCGGAGCAGCGCATGCCAGGCCTGGTCATCCGCGGGAAGGCTGGCATTCAGCGCCTCGGTGAGAGACCGTTTGAGCGCGGCGACGGCGAGACTGGAGGCCACATCGCCGGCCTGGTGGCCACCCATCCCATCGGCGACGACGAGCAAGGTGCCGATGCGGCTGGCGCCAGCGGTAAACTCGCCGGCATAGATCGTATCCTCGTTACCGGGGCGGGTGACCCCGCGGTCGGTACGGGCGGCGACGGCGAGGCGCCGCGGGGGAAGGGGGCGCGGCTCGGCGCGCCGGCCAGGATGCAGGGGCGCGCCGCAGGCCATGCAGTACCTGGCCGCCTGGCGATTGCCGCGGCCACAGAGCGGGCAAGGGCGCGGCGCGCGCCGTTGGGGTGGCAAGCGGCCGGTGATGCGGATAGTCTCACGGCCCTGGGCAATCTGGATAGCCAGGTTATCAAGGATCTGCGAGAGATCCTTGATCGCCGCGGCCGCCTGCTCACGGGCGACGCCATCGGCCCGTTCGAGGCGCTGGCGCCAGGAGCACACCCCCGACTCGACGACGGCGAGCAACTCGCGCAGGCTCAGGGCGCCAGCACTGAGGTGAACGCCCTGCCCCCCGGAGAGGGCAATCTCATCGGCATTGGCAGTCGAGGGAACGGCAGGCGCACCACAGCGGACGCAGAAGCGCGCGCCCGGTGGAAGCGACGCACCACAGATTGGGCATGCCGGCGAACCCTGGAGGGTCACTCGTCTTGCTCCATCGTTGGACAGGCGCGAACGGGACCGCGACGCGCCAGCGCCGAGCATCGGGCGCCGCTGGCGAGACCGCCGGGGCATCGGTGGTATGACGACCCGCGGCGGGTCACGGATGCAGGAGCGGGCCACACGTCCACCCGGCACAGACTGCTTCGATTATAGCACAGCGCCGCCTCGGCCCGTTGACGGCCTTCGTTGCCTATAAATCCTAGACATGCTCCTTTTCCTCTGTGCAACAATCCCCCACACAACCATACGGATGCCTTAGACATGCCCGAAACCTGCTATTTCCAGGGGTGTGCATTGCCTTGACAGTGATGATCCTTGTGGCGTATAATAAAATAAGATGTGTGTGCAACAAACCTGGAAATAGGGGAAATGTGTAGTGCCTGGCTCCGACTTCACCCAGAAGGCGGTGATGTATGTCGCTCGGACAAAAGATCGGCCGGCTCCGGCAGGAGCGCGGCCTGACGCTCCAGGAGGTCTCGGAGGGATCCGGGCTGACGCCTTCGTTTCTCAGTCGCCTGGAGCGCGACAAAGTCAACATCTCGGTGGCGAATCTGCGCAAGCTGGCGCAGTTTTTCAGTGTGCAGATGACCCACTTTTTTGAGGGTGAGGATGATCAACAGGTGGGCCAGGTGGTCAAAGTGGCCGACCGGGTGCGCCTGAGTCTCGATGATACGCCGGTGCAGGTGTTTTCGCTTCTGCCGCCAAACAGCGATATGGAGGCGCGGTTGATCGAGGCGCGTCCTGGAAGTGGCCAGCAGGGCTTTTCCAACCGCGGCAGCCAGATGGTGCTGGTGCTCGAAGGCCGCCTGCACTACACGCTCGGCGAGGAAGAGTACGAACTCTCGCCTGGCGATACGCTGTTCTACCGGGACGACGTGGCCTATAGCTGGACAAACGTGGGCGAGGAGCAGGCGGTCGTGTTGACCGTGGCGGCGCTGAACAGCCGGGAGGAACGCTAGTGGTGCGACAATCTGGTTGTGATAGATAGTTTTTTACGGGGAGGGCTTCGCCCTCCCACGCCCCCTCCCGCCGCATCTATCACAATCATCGTTACGGCCCACTAGTAGAGTGACCGGGCCGGGATGTTGGGTCGTACAGGCGCTTGCTATGCGCCCGCAGGGCAACCAGGATCTTGCCCGGGCGGCCCCGGGCCACACGACGTCGGCGCTTGCTATGCGCCCGCAGGGCAACCAGGTCTCTCATCATGGCTCGACCACACGATCAGTACCGCGTCCGAGGTTCCTTGCGGGGTTGCACGCGTAGGGCGGATTAGGCACGGCGCATGAGCACATTGTTGGAGGGACTGCCGTTTCGCCGCATTGCGCGCTGGGGACTGGTGGCCCTGTCCCTGTACGGCATTGGATGGCTGTTCTGGCAGGCGCGCTCCGCGCTGCTGCCCTTTGTGATTGGCGCTTTGCTCGCCTACCTGTTCCTTCCGCTGGTCAACCGTTTCGACCGGCGCATGCCGCGCTGGGCGGCGATTTTGCTCGTCTATGCGCTGGTGCTGTTGATTATCGTTACGTTCTTCGCCTTCCTCGTCCCGCCCCTGGTTGAGCAGATCAGCCAGTTGATCCGCGCCCTGCCGGATCTCCCGACCCTGGAGCGCTGGGCCAACCGGCTGCTGGAGGAATATCAACAACTCCTCGCCAACCTGCCCCCCAACGTACAGACCGAGGTCCAGCAGACGGTTGCGGAGGTGCTCACCTCGGCGTTGAACACGATCCGCACCAACCTGCTGTCGTACGTACAGGGGATCGGCACGTTTCTGGTCAGCAGCCTGCTGTCGGTGGCCAGCACGGTAGCCTTTCTGCTGGGGTTCTTTCTGGTACCCTTCTGGCTGTTCTACGTCTTGATGGATCAGCGGGCCGGTCGCGACACCCTCAACCGGCTGCTGCCGGCGGGGCTGCGGGCCGATTTCTGGTCGGTGATCACGATCGTTGATGCCGACTTCAGCGGGTATCTGCGCGGGCAGTTGCTGCTGGGGCTGGTGGTGGGCACGGCGGCGGGGATCGGGTTGACGGCGCTGAACCTGTTCGGGCTCCAGGTACCCTATGTGCTGTTGCTGGCGGTCATCGCCGGGGTGACCGAGTTGATCCCGATCATTGGTCCAATTATCGGCGCGGTGCCGGCAGTATTGCTCGGGTTCCTCGATTCGCCCACCACGGGGCTTGCGGTATTGCTGCTCTACGTCGGCATCCAGCAACTGGAGAACAACTTCCTGGTGCCGCGGATCGTCGGCGACAGCGTCGGGCTGCATCCGGCCATCCTGATGGTGCTGCTGGTGGTGTGTTCGCAGGTCTTCGGCGTTCTCGGGGCCATCCTCTCCGCGCCGATGGGCGCCGTGTCGCGCGATGTGTTCCAGTATTTATACGGACGGCTCAGCGAGCCGCCGCGGCCACCCGGAGAGATGCCGGCGCGGCTGCGCGCCGCGGGAGTGGCGCCCCCGCCCGAAGCGCGGGGCCTCTCCGCAGGTGACTCGTCAACGGACGCCTCTACAACCGTGGAAGAGGAGACGGTGGCAATAGAGCCACGGGAGTGATCTTGATTTTGGATCGCGGGTTAGTAGTCTGTGAACTTCGTTTCCTTGCCTTTCCACTCACCTCACAACCTCTTTCAGGTGCAGGGGCTTTCGAGGGAGAAGGAGTTTTCGGCATTCCAATACGCTCACGGTCCTCACCCCCCTGCCCCCTGGTTGTGATGGATAGTTTTTTGCGGGGAGGGCTTCGCCCTCCCACGCCCCCTCCCGCCGCATCCATCACCATCCGCTACTGGCCGGAACCGGCGCGGCGGGCCTCCCACGCGGCGCGGGTCAACTCCATCTCGTAAAACTCGACCAGGTTCTCGAAGCGTGAGCGCCGGAAATGGCGTAGCATGGCGCTGTAGCGAGGGTCGTCGAGCAGGCGAAGGGAAGGATCGCTGCCGGCGTTGCGCCACTCACTTTCGAGGCGGCGGAAGCCCAGCCGCTCGTAACAACGCACCGCGCGCAGGTTGACCGCTGCCACATCGAGGCGCAACCGCTCAAAGCCCAGGGCGCCGAAGTAGTGATCGAGAAAGACCTGCAAGGCTTCGGTGCCCAGCCCCTGCCCAACGTAGGGCTGCGCGAGCGAGATGCCGAGCCTGGCACTGCGCCGCTGCTCATCAACCTCGCGTAGCGAGATCCGGCCAATCAGGCGGCGCTGGGTGTCATCAATGGCCCAGGCGTAGCGCTGGTTGGACCAGGTGCGCCCGTTGACCTCGTCGGGGCCCGACGTCCGCGGAATGTTCCAGAGGGAGTTGAAGGGTTCGGTGTAGCGCGGCCATAGCTCTTGCATAAGGGTATCGCTGCGCAACCATGGCCGCAGCGTCACGCGCGGGCCGTGGAGCACCTGTGTTCCATTCTGCTGGTGCATGGTTTTCCCTTATGCTACCGCCGGGCCGGCGCACCTAGAGCACTGACCGGAATGCTTGATCCACTGAGGACACTGCGCCCTGGGGCTCGCGGCGCTCATGCCGCCATCGTCGCGGATCAACCTTTTCGAGAAACGCTATAGCCGTCCGAGTAAGACCGAAGCATTGGCTGCGCCGGTGTTTTGGCCGTACAGGGCGAGGGTCGCCCGTCACTTATGCTCGGCCTTCGCGCTCCCACCGCATCCATCATCCGATGTCACGTCTCTCGGCAGTTCATTCCTTGCGACGCAGGTAGTTCAAGGACATCCAGCCCTCCAACTGCTGGCCTTCCACGGTCACACGAACGCGCAACCAGGGGATGTTCCCGGCCACACGCGGCCCCTCCAGTTTACGCACCGGAGTTCCATTGGGGACGACGGTTATAATGTTCGCCGGGTCGGTTGCGTCCGGCGCACGGCGCAGATTCAACCCCTCGGCAATATTGACGATGTAGATCTCATCGGCGCCGAAGAGTGTGTCGAGCCAGCCGAAGGGTCCGCCGGAACCGCCGGTGGGCGGGGGCGGCAGCCAGGGCACGCCGGGCGCCGTAACCCCTTGCAGCGCGCCGGTCAGGGCGTTGACGGCGAAGAAACTGGCCACGGCAACCAGGAGGACCAGGCCCACCATGACGGCCCAGCCGAGCACTCCGCGGGCGAGATTGCTCCGGCGCACCGTCGCGGGGTCAACCGGCCGCATGCGGACGCTGGCGCGCGCCAGCGGGGCGGCGGAGGCGGATGGTGGTGCGGCGATGGGGGAACCGGTGGCGGCCCCGGCGCGCCGAGCGGCCGGGGCCCGCGGAGGCGCCAGCGGTTGCGTGGGCGACCCCAGATCGCGCCAGAGGGCGTCGAGGGCCGCGCCGAAGGTGGCGGCGTCGGGAAAGCGCAACTCGGGGGCGCTGGCGGTGGCGCGAGCCACCAGTCGTTCGACAGCGGGCAGATAGAGCGCGGGCCGGGCCTCGTGCAGTGGTGGAACACGCGCGTTCAGGTGAGCGAGGGCAATGGCACGGGCATCGCTGCCGCTCACGGGCCGCGTTCCGGTGAGCAGTTCGTAGCACAACAGGCCCAGGGCATAGACCGGGGCCGCCAGGGTCGCCTCCCGCCCCTGGCTCAACTCAGGCGCGCGATAGTGGGCAATGTCCGCCGAGACCTCGCCGGGGGGCAGCAGCCAGCTATCCACCAGTTTGACGTGCCCCTCGTCAACCAGGAGGACGTTGCTGCTGCTGATCGGCGGGTGGTACAGGCCGAGCGACGCATCGGCGTCGCGCCGCGACTGGCAAAGCGCGACGGCGCCGGTCACCTGGCGCAGATAGAGCAGGGCCCGTTCCGGCGTCAGCAGACCGAGGCCCCGCAGCGGGCGACCGGAGACAAACTCGGTGACCATGAAGGGCCGGCCACTGGCCTCGCCGCTGTCGTAGACATCCAGCAACGCCGGGTGCGAGCGCCGAGCCATTTGACCGATCTGAGCGACGAAACGTTCACGGGGTTGCGCCTGACCGACGAGATCCTTGCGGAGGAGATGGATCAGCACGCGGCGTTGCAGGCGCTCATCTACCGCGGTGTAGATCGAAGCGAGGCGCGTATCGCCACGATGCTCGGAGACGCGGTAGCGCCCGAAGAGCAGGGGAGCGGAGGACGGGGTGGCGGCGGCTTCGGGCATTTCAGCCTTCCACCTTCCAGGCAACTACGAATTGACGGAAGCCGCGCTGCATACGATGATTATAGCATGTCCGCTATGGGCGCGGAGCGCGCGCCTCCAGGATCGGGGCTGATGCAACGTCGATCGGGGCAGGCCCCAAACCCCGCTTTTTTGGCGATGTTGGCGGCTGCGCCGCCCCGGACCGCGCCGTGGGAGACGGACGTCGCTCAGGCCCTGCCTCCAGGATGGAGTAGTATTCTCGGGAAGGCCGCACCCTCCCGGAACCCAGGATGTTCACACGCATGCGCCACTTACCCGTCCGCGCCGCTCTGGGCATTGCCCTCGCGCTCCTGGGCATCTACCTGCTGAGCGCGAGCGGTCACTTTTACGCGATTGACGAAGTGCAGATGTACGCGCTCACCGAGGCGCTTGGCACGCGGGGCACCTTCGTGCTCTACGATCCTGGCGCCGGCGAGGCGCCGATCTACAGCAAGTATGGCCCGGGACAGTCCATCGCGGCGTTGCGGCTGTACTGGCTGGGGACGCTGGCCAGCCAGGGCGTCCCGCCGGAAGGACGTCCGTGGCTTCGCGGCGCGATCACCTTCTGGTTCAACCCGCTGGTCACGGCCCTGACCGCCGCACTGCTGTACCATGCCGGGCGACGGATCGCCGGGCACGGACCGGCGCTGGCGGCGGCGCTTATTTTCGGCCTGGGTACGATGGCCTGGCCGTACACGCAGACGTTCTTTGCCGAGCCGCTCCAGGCCCTGCTCTGGTTGGGGGCGGTGGTGATGATCTGGCGACCCGATGGCTCATCCGCACCGGCGCGGGCCTATCTGCTGTCAGGGTTGCTGGCCGGCCTTGCGCCGGCGGTGAAGATCCAGGCCGGAGTCGGCCTGCCGATCATCGGGTTGTTTGCCCTCTGGTCGGCGTACCGCGCCCGTCGCCTCTGGCCCCTCATCCTGGCCTGGGGTCTGGGGGTGGCGCTGCCACTGGCGGCTCTGGCCCTCTACCACACGGCCTTGTTTGGCGGCCCGTTACGGACAGGCTACGGTGACGAGGGCCGATCTGGATTTATCACCCCTTTCTGGGAAGGTTTTAGCGGGCAGTTGTGGGGGCTGCACCGCGGCCTGATCTGGAGCAACCCGCTGGCCATCCTCGCGCTACCCGGCCTGGTCGCCCTCTGGCGGCGCGACCGGCCAGTCACGCTCGCATGCGCGGCGCTGATAGGCGCCCAGGTCGTCTTCCATGCTTCCTGGCACGCCTGGGATGGCGGCGGGGCCTGGGGGCCGCGCTTCCTCACCCCGATCCTGCCGCTGCTCTGCCTGCCCCTTGCGGCCCTCTGGAGCGCGCCGCGATCCCGCGGGCGCTGGCTCTACGTTCCAACCGCGATCCTGGCCGCCTTTACCCTGGCGGTGCAGGCCAGCGCGCTGGGGGTGAACATGAACCAGTGGTTCGGATCGCGGCTGCCGCCCGCGCAGGTATTCGCCCATCTCGGCGCGACGGGCGAGGGGCTTGCGCGCCTCTACGAGCGCCACCTGGCGCCCGGTCGGGTGGTGCTGCTACGAGGCTTCGCGCCCAGCGAAGGCGCGGGCGAGGCGCAGTTTCCGCGCTGGACCACCGGCAAGGCCCAGATCCTCGTGCGACCATCGGGAGCGCCCGTGAGGCTTACCGTGGCGGCCACCACGTGTCTGGTCGCCACCGGATCGCCGTCATTGACGCTGGTCATCGGCGAGGTCAGCGTATCCGACAGGCCCTGCCCGGGGCGGATCTACCATTTACCGCTGCCGCCAGTAACGACGGAGGTACGACTGGTGTCACCGACCTGGCGGCCGACCAGCGTGGGCATCCCCCGCGATGAGGACCTCGGGGTGTATGTCAGTTGGATCGAGGCGAGGGCGGGCAAGCAACGGCTGCCCCTGGTCGGCGACCGGCTGCCGCTCGATCCGGTGTCACTGCACCCGGGCGTCTTGCGCTGGCGCCTGAGCGACTGGCGCATCCCGGTCTGGGATTTCTGGTGGGCCTACCTGCCGCTCTCCACGCTGCCACCCGCGAGCATCGGGGGCATTATGGCAGCCTGGGGCGGCCTGGCGCTGGCCAGCCTGGTGACGGGCCTGTGGCTCCTTACCCGCGCTGCTACCTGACGTTGAGCTGGCTGACGGTGCGGAAGTGGTAGCCATAGATCGCCAGAGTGACCGCGATGGGCACCAGGCGAGGGCGGCGCAGGGCGGTCCAGAGCAAGAGGCGCCAGTACTCCGCGCGCTCGGCGCCGAGGAGGCCCAGTTGCCAGGCAGCGCGGAAGAAGGCCATCAGATGCTCGCGATCCAGGGGCACCTTGCTCACAGGCTGACCATATTCGCGCAGGAAGGTCTTGAGGCGCTGGTAGTAGGGCCGCGGGGCGTAGATGTGGCGCACGACGGTGCGATAGCCTTCCCGCAGCACCTCCGGATCCATCATGGGCACAATGTTGGTGGTGCCGTCGGAATTGTCGCCGGTGGTCTGGGTGAGCAGGCGGCCTTCCTGGCGCAGGCGTTCGTAGAGGCGCGTGCCTGGCAGAGCGTTGAGCAGGCCCACCATCGCCGTGACCACGCCGGTCTTCTGGATGAAGTCGATCTGCCGCTGGAAGATCGACGGGGTGTCGTTGTCGAAGCCGATAATGAACCCGCCCTGAACCTGAAGGCCGGCCCGCTGGATGCGCCGGATGTCGGCGGCCAGGTCGCGTCGGGTATTCTGGCGCTTGTTGGCCTCGGCCAGGCTCTCCGAGTCGGGCGTTTCGATGCCGATGAACACCGTGGTGAACCCGGCCTGGACCATCAGATCCATCAACTGGGGATCGTCGGCCAGATTGATCGAGGCCTCGGTGTTGAAGGCCATGTTTACCTTCCCGCGGCGCCATTCAATCAGAGCGGGGAGCAGTTCCTGCTTCAGCCGGCGTTTGTTGCCGATCAGATTATCGTCAACGAAGAAGATCGGTCCGCGCCAGCCCAGACGATACAGTCCATCGAGTTCGTTGACCATCTGCCGGGCGCTCTTGACGCGCGGGCGGTGGCCGAAGAGAGTGGTGATGTTACAGAAATCGCAGTTGTAGGGACAGCCGCGCGAATACTGCACGCTCATCGAGGCGTAATGGTCGAGTTCCAGCAGTTCCCAGAGGGGAGCGGGAGTGCATTCGATGTCGGGAAACTCGTCGGAACGGTACATGCGCTCGGGGGCCCCACGGGCCAGATCGGCCAGGAAGCGCGGCAGGGTGACCTCGGCCTCGTTGAGCACGAAATGGTCAACCTCGGGGAACAGTTCGGGCTCGGCAGTGAACATCGGCCCTCCGGCCACCACCGGGCGCCCGGCCTGCTTGCAACGGGCGATGATCTCGCGCGCGGACTCGCGCTGCACGATCATCGCACTGATAAAGACGTAATCGGCCCAGGCCAGGTCGGCATCGGTCAACTCGCGGATGTTCACATCAACCAGGCGTTTGTTCCACTCCGGCGGGAGCATCGCGGCCACCGTAACCAGACCGAGGGGCGGGAGCGCGGCAGTTTTGCGGATGAACCGCAGGGCGTGTTTGAAGCTCCAAAACGTATCAGGAAAGCGGGGATAAACCATCAGTACATTCATCGCTCAACCTCACCGAACGCGCCAGTAGAGTCACCCCTTAGCGTAGCGAATGTCGCCGGAACAGGCAAGTGGCGACCGGCCAATCGTAGGTTGTGACATTGTGCGCGAGGGAAAGGCCAGGGGGATGACCGGGGTCATGGGTGTGGGGGGTGTGGGGGTGTGGGGGTGTAGAGGTGTGGGAGGTGGGGAGGTGTGGGGGTGGGGAGGTGAGTTTTCGACACCTCCCCATCTCCACACCTCTCATACCCACGAGTCTCCGTGCCCTCACAGGGTAATCAGGCCCTGGCGCGCGCCGATGCTGACGGCCTCGGTACGGGAGGCCGCACCGAGCTTGGCGAAGATCGAGGCGATATGAAACTTCACCGTATGTTCACTGATCTGGAGGCGCAGGGCGATCTGTTTGTTGGGCAAGCCCTCGCTGAGCAGGGTCAGCACCTCGGTCTCACGGGCAGTAAGTGGTTCGACCGTTGGCTCGGCGGCCGCGCGCGGCCCGGCGAGATGCTCGATCAGGGCGCGAGGGAGGGCCACCATGCCCTGCGCGGCGGCCTGCACGGCGGCGCGCAACTCCTCCGGGCTGGCATCGGGCGCGACGATGGCCCAGCCGGGGAGCGGCAGGGCCCGCAGCAGGCCCGGGAGACGAGCATCGTCGCTGAGGGCCACGAAGGCCGCGCCCTCTTCGCCGGCGATGGCGCGCGCCGCCGCGCCGGGATCCTCGCCGGCGACCAGCACGACATCGGCCAGGCTGCTGAGCGATGGCGCGGGGGCCATGCCGATGACCTCCAGGCCCTCGCCGGTGAGCATCGCCTGCAGCCCGGCCCGTAGCGCCGGCGTTGGCGCGACGATGAAAACCGTGGTCATAACGCCCGCTCCATGCGCCCGCCGAGGGTCACCTCAAGGGTGAGCGGCGCGCCGGCGCGTAGCAGATCGAGGCGCAGCCGGTCGCCGGGATGGGAGCGATCGAGGGCCTCGAGCAGCGTTGCCGTGGCCCGCAGCGGCGCACCGTCGAGCGCCAGCAGCAGATCGCCGCGACGCAGCCCGGCGCGATCGGCGGGTCCTCCCGGCATGACCTGGGCCACCAGCAGGCCCGCCGACTCGAGGCTGGCCGCGGCTGCCCGCGCTGGCGCGACGGGCGCCACGGCCAACCCCAGGAACACCGGTCGCCGGGGAAGTTGGCGCACCCAGGCCGTGGCGACGTGGCTGGGGATAGCGACCGACAGGTCGCCCCCGAAAATCATGGCGTTGACGCCGACCACTTCACCACGGGCGTTGAGCAGCGGCCCGCCGGAGTTGCCGGGGGCCAGGCGCACGTCGGAGCGCACGTAACTGGCCGCCGGCTCATCGGGGCTTGCGGGGAGGTCGCCGACGGCGCTGACGATGCCCGCCGTGACCACGCCTCGCTGGCCCCAGGGGTTGCCGACAGCGAAGACCAGTTCGCCCACGCGCAGGCGGGTCGAGTCGCCGAGGGGCGCAGGCGGCAAATTGGCGCCCTCCACGTCGAGCAGGGCCAGGTCGAGGCGTGGGTTCCCGGCGATCAACTGCGCCGGATACAGGCGATCATCGGCCGTGAGCACCTCGACGCGCGGGCCAACCCCGGCAACGACGTGGAAGTTGGTCATTACCGTCTCCCCATCGCCCCAGACGATGCCCGAACCGCCGCCGCGCCCGCGCCCGCGCACCTGGACCACGCCGGGGCGCGCCCGCGCCGCAATTTCCGCTGTTGCCAACCCCAGCAGTCCGGCTGTGATCATAGGTTCAAGTGTTGCGGTCATAGCTCATCATTCCTGTTGTGGGTGAAGATGTGGAGGTATGGAAAAAATCACCTCCACACCTCCACACCTCCACACCTCCACACCTCCACACCTCCACACCTCCACACCTACCGATGTCCCACGGTCACCTGGAGCGAGACGAGGTTACCGCCGCGAATCACCTGGACCGGCACGGTCCTGCCCACGCGCTCGCCGGTGAGGAGGGCCTGGAGGTCATCGGTGTCGGTAAGCACGCGGCCGTCGAAGGCGGTCAGCACATCGCCGATGAGCAGGCCGCCCTTTGCGGCCGGGCTTCCCGGCTCCACGCGCACCACCAGCAGGCCGCGGCCCTGCGCCAGGCCGGCCCGCTGTCCTTCGGGGATCTCCACCGGCTGGCTGCTGATGCCGAGGAAGCCGCGGCGCATGGAGCCGCTGGCGGCGATGGCGTCGGCGATGCGGGTCGCCAGGGCGGCGGGCACCCCCAGGGCGACACCCATCACGATGCCGGTGGTCAGCAGACCGACAATCTGGCCGGAGGCCTCCACCAGCGCGCCGCCCGAAAACCCGGGGTAGGGGATGGCGTCGGTCTGGAAGAACTGCTCGAGCATGGCGCCGCGCCGGGTGCGCAACGGCCCGCCTACGGCGCTGACGACCCCGAAGGAGGCCATCGGCCCCGCGCCGGGGCGACCGACGGCGAGCACGATCTGGCCGACGCGGGGCGGCGCGCTGGCGAAGACCGCCGGGGTAAGATCCAGCCCGGCCACCCGTAGCACGGCCAGATCAGTGGCCGGGTCGCGTCCGACCAGGCGGGCGGGCAATTCGCGTCCATCGGGTGTCACCACACTGAGATCGTCATCGCGTTCCAGCACGTGATCGGCGGTGAGCACCCGTTCGGCGGCCTGGACGATGCCGCTGGCCGGCCCGCGCGCCCGCCCGCGCACCTGTACCATCGCCGCGCCGGCCCGCTCCACCGCGTCGGCCATCTGGTTGGAAATCGCGCCGAGCAACTCGGCCGCGTTCATGGCTGTCATTGGGTTTCTCCCTTCGGGAAGCCTGCACTTCGGTTCCAGGCACAGTATACGGCTTCCCCCGCGCATACGGCTATCGGTGAGCGGGCCAGGGGCCACCTGGAAAAACGGCCAGGGAAGATGAAAGCAACCTTTTTCCGGGAGGACGAAGTCCTCTCGGACCCTCCTCGCCGGGAGGGTTGCGGGGAAACCGGGGTTTCGTTCCGCCAGGAGAAACTCACGGGAATGTGCTATACTCAAAGGTAAGCAAACTCGATGGTGCCCCTGAAACGCCGCATCCCAACAGTTGAGGACAGCCGTCCCCCACGCGCGGCAGTTTGAAAGCCGTCGCACCACCGAAGTGGGCAAGAGGCCCTTGAAGAACGCTCGCCTGAGCGCCCCGGCGGGATGCCGCGGCGATGGCCGGCGTGTACCTGGTGGGTCAGGCATTGGCGCCCTGGAACACTTTCCCCGTTTCACCTCCGCTCTCTCCCGCGAACGAGAGAAGAGGGAATGTGTGGCGTAGCGCGGCGGAAAGGATGCGCCCCCGTGTCATCGCGCCAGTTGCCGGGAGACCCGCCACAAGCATCAGAGGAAGGTTGAACGTGAGCGCAGAACGTCTACAGAAGGTCCTCGCCAGCGCGGGCATCGCCTCCCGCCGGGACTGCGAGGCATTGATCGCGGCGGGCCGGGTGACCGTGAACGGGAGGGTCGTGTTGGAGCCAGGGTTACGGGTTGACCCGGAGCAGGATCTCATCCAGGTGGATGGCGAGGCGGTGCGCCGGCCGATCGAGCGCACCTACATTATGTTACACAAGCCGGTGGGCTATGTTTCGACGGTGGATGATCCGCAGGGCCGCCCTACCGTGCTCGATCTGGTCGACGCGCCGACGCGCGTTTTTCCGGTCGGGCGACTCGACGTGGACAGCGAAGGGCTGATCCTCCTGACCGATGACGGCGAGTTGACCCACTATCTGACCCATCCGAAGTTTGAGGTTGAGAAGGAATACCGGGTGCTGCTCGATCGGCCGCTCGACAGTGAAGCCCTGCGGCAGTGGCGCAGCGGGGTGCTGCTCAACGACGAACTGACGGCGCCCGCCTGGGTCGAGTTGATCGAGACCGCCCCGGAAGGGCCGTGGTACCGGGTGGTGCTGCGGGAGGGACGCAAACGGCAGATCCGCGAGGTGGCAAAGCTGCTCGGCTACGAGGTGCAACGCCTGATCCGCGTCCGTGAGGGCGACATCGCCCTGGGCGACCTGCCGCTGCGCGAGTGGCGCCCGCTGACGCCGGAGGAGGTCGCGAAGCTGCGCAGCCACGTGCCTGCACGAGCGCTGCGCGACGAGGAGGGGACAGCGTCTGGACGAACTGCAGGCGTAGCTGCGGGGGTCGGCGTGGCCGCGGGAGCGCGCGCCGCCCGTGGCCCCGCCGGTGAGCGCCCGCCCCGCCGCGAGGGCGGCTACCGCGAGGAACGTCGCTACGACGAGCG
>DAOUDA010000033.1:0-11826 GCA_034431835.1 Chloroflexaceae bacterium
AGGCGCGCCTCGGCCGCGGCGATCTGCGCGCGCGCCGCCGCGATCGCGTCGGCTTCGGCCGGGCTGACCAGGCGCTCGTAGCGCGCCTCGGCGTCGCGCACGCTGGTCTCGGCGGCCTGGATGCCGGTGATCTCGGCCTGGCGGGCCTGCTCCAGGGTCAGTTGGGCCTGGGCCAGGGCGGTCTCGCCGTCCGTCACTGCCCGTTGTGCGGCGGCCTCGCGGTCGCGGAACTCCTGGGGCAATTCGCCGGGCAGCCGCTCACGCTCGCGGTTCTGCCAGTAGACCCGGCTGTACTCGTCCTGGGCGTTGCGCAGGGCGTTGGCGGCCCGTTCGAGGTTCAACTCGGCGTTGACCCGCGCCTGCGAGAGCGCGTTGCGCTGCTGCTGCAACCCGATGCGCGCCTGGTCCACCGCGGCCTGGGCCGAGGCGACCTCGGGGGCTTTGGGGCCGGCCAGCAACTCGGCCAGGCGGGCGCGGGCGCTTTCCAGTTCGGCGCGGGCCGCGGCGATGTCCGCCGGGGTGACGCTGCCGGCCGTGGCCTGCAACTGGCCCCGGGCGCGGGCGATCTCGGCCTCGACGGCGGCGATCTGCTCGGGGGTGGCCCCCTCCAGCAGCCGGTCGTAGTCGGCCCGGGCCTGCTCCAGGTTGACCTGGGCCTGCTCGACCCGCAGGCTCAGGTCGCGGGTGTCGAGGCGGGCCAGCGGGGCGCCGGCCTGCACCGTGTCGCCCTCCTTGATCAAGATCTCGGCGACGGTTCCGCTGCTCTCGAAGTTCAGATTAACGGCGCTGGCCGGAACGACCTTGCCCTCGGCGATGACCGTGCCCGGCGCCTGCACCGCCGGCAGTGCGGTCGCCTGAGGTTCCTGCGACGTCGGGGCGGGGGCGGTGCATGCCACCAGGCCGGCAAGGACCAGGCCGCCAAGGGCGGCGATGAGGATCTTCCGCATTGCGGTAGGCTCCTTTTCTCTGGCTACCGGAGGTAGCCGCGTATGGGATTGCCGATGTTCGATTGCCGCCTCCGGGGCGGCTCTTCTGGTACGGGCGCCGCGCCCGTACCAGAAGCCGGAAACTTGCTTCGGGAGGGTCCGGGAGGGCAACGCTCTCCCAGGACCGATCGTTCCTCACCCGGTTGGCGGAGGGTGGGGCAACCAGGTTTCCCCGCGCCCCCGCCGGTGCGGCGCAACCCTCCGCGCCGCGCGCCGCTCACTCATAGGCCAGCACGTCGCGAACGGTGACCCGCGAGGCGTTCCAGGCTGGCAGGAAGCTGGCAATCGTCGCCAGCGCGACCACGATTCCCAGCCACTGAGCCACGCCCAGGAACGAGAATACGAAAGTGAACGAGTTTTCGGCCTGGAAGATCGTCTCCAGTCCCTGGTTCATCGCGAAGCTGACCGGGGCGGCCAGGATGGCGCCGATGATCCAGCTTATCAGGCCGATGAGCACGCCCTCGACGATCACGATGCGCTGGATGGCCCAGTCGCCGGCGCCAATGGCGCGCATCACGCCGATCTCGCGGGTGCGCTCCAGCACATTGATGCTCATGGTGCCCATCAGGCCCAGGCCGCCAACCAGGGCCAGCAGCCCCGCCATCAGCAACAGGAACAGGATGATCATGTCAATACCGATGTTGTTCTGGGCGCGAAACTGGGCCAGGGTGCGAGTAAAGCCCACCTCGAGCCCCTGGCGCTTGAGCAACTCCCCGGCGGCGGCGGCCACCCGCTCCTGGGTCGCCGCGTCGCGCTGGTCGGTGATCAGGCGCACCTCGGTGGCCATGCCCGTGTCGCCCATCTGCCGGCTGAAGGTCGGCAGGTTGACGTACATGGCCGCGAGCGGGAAGGGCGTGCGCGAGAGGCCCGCCACGGTCAGGTTCAGTTCTTTGCCGGCCACCTTGATCCGCACCACGTCGCCCACGCGCGTGTCGGGGTAATCGGTCAGGTAGCCGCTGGTGAGCACCACCGCCCCGTAGTCGTCGGGCAGGAGCCAGCGCCCCTCGTCGATCTGCACCCGCAGCGCGTCGCCGTCGGCCGACGCGGCGATGATGCTGTAGGTTTCGCTGCTCTCACGGTCGCCGCCTTCGATGATCCGCGCGTTGTAGCCGTTCCAGTACTCCACGGCCGCCACGCCGGGCAGCGTGGCGAGCTGATCGAGCGCCGTCGTGCGGTAGGGCCGGTTCATGGAGATGAAGACATCAATGTTGAGTTGCTGGTAGACCCGGTCGATCGTCGTGTACAGGCTCGCCCGCTGACTGATCACGGCCATAAAGATCAGGCCCGCCAGGGTCAGGGTGGAAAGGGTGAGCGCCAGGCGCCCCTTGCGGCGGAAGGTGTTGCGCAGCGAGAGCAGCATAGGGCGCGAGAGAAAGCGGATGCGCTCCAGCAGCCGGTCGAGGGGGCTGCGCCCGAAGCGGCCCTTGCCCAGCCCGTAGCTGCCAATGGCCTCGCGCACGGTCACGCGCGTGCCGCTGATGACCGGGATCAGCGCCGCCAGCACCGGGATCAGCAGGCCGGCGGCGATCTGCTGGACGAGAACCGCGGGCGTGGGGGCCACGGTGGAGATGTTGAAGTTAAACAGCGCCACGAAGAAAGCAGCCAGGCCCCAGGCCCCCAGAATGCCGAGGGGAATGGCGATGAGCAGTGAAAGGGCGCCAAAGGCCAGCACCGTCACCAGGTAGAGTTGCACGATGTCGCGGTTGCGAGCCCCGATGGCCTTCATCACCCCGATCTGGCGGATCTGCTGGGTGAGCAGGGCGCTGATGGTGTTGATCACCAGGAAGCCGCTCAACAGCAGGGCGAAGAGACCGATGATGCTGAGGAGCAGCGTAAAGGCTTGCACGAAATCATCGGCCGGGTAGACGCCCGGCTTGCTGATGAAGATGCCCCCGGAAACCCGCCCGCTCTTCTCGATCTTCGCCTCCACCTCCTCGGCGATGGCGCGCACGTGGGCCTGGTCGTAGCGGTCTCCTGCCACCAGAATATCCACCGAGTTGTAGCCGCCCGGCGCGCCGAGCAGTTCGGCCGACTGGTCGCTGATGTAGCCGTAGGCGATATTGGCCAGGGCGGTGGGGAAGCCGCTGCCGAGGTTGTAGACCACGCCGCTCACCGGCAGGTCGAACTGCTTGCCGTCGCGCCGTTCGACGCGCAGCATCCGGCCCTCGGCGGCGCCCAGGAAGGGCAGGGCCGAGCGTTCGAGCACGATCGCGCGGCGGGCGGGCGGCCACTGGCCGCTGAGGGGCGTGGGGACGTACATCCGCAGGTCCTCGACCCTGCCGACCACCTGGAGTTGCAGGTCCTTCCACTCGCCGCCGGGCGTCAGCGCGCGCACGGTCACGCTGCGCGTGGCCTGCGCGTCGGCGACGCCGGGCATGCGCCGGATGGTCTGTACCAGCGCGTCGTCAATATCATTGGCGGCGATGGAGGCGCTGGCGGGATTGGTCGCGTTCCAGTCGCCGTTCAGGTCGCGCATCAGAATGGCGCGTCCGCCGGAGACCATGCCGATGGCGAAGACGCCGATGGCGATGGCAAGCACGACCAGCAGCGTGCGGGTCTTGTTGCTCCACAGATCGCCGAGCACTTTGCGCCAGCGTGGTGCGAGCATCGGTGGTTCCCCTCTCAGGATAGCGCGTGGGCGCCGCTGTTGGCGGCGCGGCGTTCGGCGGCCACCCGCTCGACATCGGCGCGCGTGCCCGCCGACTCCTCCAGCAGGGCGTGAAACTCGTTGCGGTCGAGGGCCACCACCTCCACCGGGCCGTTGTCGTGGGCCGCTCGCACGGTGGCGTTGCGCACGCCGCCGCCAAGCAGCGCCTGCTCGCCGAAGTACTGGCCCTCGCCGAGCACCTCGGCGATCAACTCGCCGCCGCCGGGCTGGTCAATGATCACCTCGACCCGGCCCTTCGTGACGATGTAGAAGTACTCGGCCTCGGCCCCCTGGCGCACGATCGGCTGGCCCGGCTCAAAGGTGAGCCGGTCGATCTGGCGCGTGACGGTGATCAACTGGTCGAGGCTGAGGCGCGGCAGCGCCCTGGCGAGGTACTGGTTGACAATCTCGCCGTCGGAGACGATCACCGAGCGAGTGGCGCGCCGGGCCAGGTCGTTGTCGTGGGTGACCATCACGATCGTCTTGCCCTCGCCAACCAGACGCTCGAAGAGCTGAAACACCGCCGCCGAGGTCTTGCTGTCGAGGTTGCCGGTCGGCTCGTCGGCGATCAGGATGGGCGGGTCATTGGCCAAGGCGCGGGCGATGGCGACCCGTTGCTGCTGGCCGCCGGAGATGGCGGACGGCAACTTGTGGGCCTGATCGGCCATCTCGACCTGCTCGAGCAGGTGCATGGCCCGGGCGTGGCGCTCGGAGGGCCGGTACATGTTACAGAAGTCCATCGGCAACATGACGTTCTCAATGACGCTGAGCGAGGGCAACAACTGGAAGAACTGGAAGATGATCCCCAGGTTCTTGCCGCGCCACACCGACATCTGCCCCTCGCTGAGGGTGTGCACCGGCGTATCGCCCACGAACACCTCGCCGGAGGTGGGCCGGTCAATGCCGGTGATCATATTGATCAGGGTGGACTTGCCGGAGCCAGACTTGCCGATGATCGCCACAAACTCACCCGCGTCCACCGTGAGGCTGACATCCTTGAGGGCGGTGAAGCTCCCGGCGGCGCTCTGGTAGGTCTTGACGACGTTCCGCAGATCGATCAGATGGTTACCGCCAGCAGCGCTTCGCGACCTGTTCGCGCCGTTTCGGTTGAGCCAGCGTCCGAACATTGTCTTCTCCTCTGGTGCGAGCAGTGTACGCTCCTGCCACCAGGGTACCACCTGCCGCCGTTGACGGCATGGGTCTCTGGTAGGGTTGTGGGGGCCGGTTTGGCCCGCCTTCGGCGGCAGGCCAATCGGCCTCAAGTATGAGACGAGTAATGTTCTTGCCAGGGTGCAACTCTCCCAATCTCCCGCGCAGGGGGCCAGGGGCTTAGAGCCTATCCGAATAACTCCGGTAGGAAGGTGGGGAAACCGGGTTTCCCCACGCCCCGCCCCTCAGGAAGGGGCTGGGAGGGCTACGCCCTCCCAGAAAAGGAATCGGACAACCAGGTTATCCGGATAGGCTCTTAGGCGGTTGTCAAGGGCTAGCCCTTGACCTCCCAACGTCCCGCGCAGGGGGCCAGGTTTTCCTGGGAGGGCGAAGCCCTCCCAGACCCTTCCACGGGTAGGGGGAATGGGGAAACCAGGTTTCCCCATTCCCCTCCCAGGCGGCCACCTTCACCTCGGTTGTCACACCACCACCTGAGGCGCTTGACAGTTCGCCGTGACCGCGGTAATGTACCGTTAACAAACGATCTTCGGGGCAGGGTGAAATTCCCGATCGGTGGTACAGCCCACGAGCGTGTTGCGAGGCACGCAAGATCCGGTGCAACTCCGGGGCCGACGGTTACAGTCCGGATGTAAAGAAGATCCAGACGACGCAGTGACGCGCGATAGAGCCGGCGCTCGTTCGCGCGTGCTGTGATCCGGTGCATACGGCGTTTCGTGCCGTTATGCGCTGTCTGGTTAGTTCTGCCCCGGTGTGCTTATGCACAGCGGGGCTTTCTGTTGGGAGGGTGAGCATGCAGCAAACGTTACCGATGCAGCGGGAGATCGGGGCGCCGCGGGTGGTGCGCGCGCCGTGGGCGCCCCTGGGCGGCCTGCAGTGGGCGGGGCTGCCCGCGGCGATTATGGGCCTGCTGCTCCTGTGGCAGGCGCTGGTCAGCCTGGGGGGCTACCGCCCCTTCATCCTGCCCGGCCCGGCCCTGGTCGCCGAGCGCTTTGCGGCGGCGGCCCAGAGCGGCCTGCTCTGGAAGCACACCGCGGCGACGCTGCTGGTGGCCCTGGGCGGCTTCGGCCTGGCCCTGGTCGTCGGGCTGAGCCTGGGGTACGTCCTGGCGCATCTGCCCTGGCTGGAGCGGGCCACGGCCCCCGTGCTGGCGGCCAGCCAGGCCATTCCGGTGGTGGCCGTGGCGCCCTTGATCATCCTCTGGTTCGGCCCGGGCCTGATCGGCAAGTTGCTCATCGCCGCGCTGATCACCTTCCTGCCGGTGCTGATCAGCACGGTGGTGGCGCTGCGCTCCATTCCCCGCGAGTTGCGCGAAATGGCCCTGATCAGCGGGGCGAACCGCTGGCAGATGCTGCGCCACGTCGAGGCGCCCCTCAGCCTGCCGGTGCTCTTCGGCGGCGTCCGCACCGGGTTGGCCCTGGCCACCACCGGGGCGGTGGTCGGCGAGTTCGTGGCCGGGCGCGAGGGCCTGGGCGCCCTGATCAACATCGCCCGCGGCCTCTTCGATACGCCGCTGATCTTCGTGGCGCTGATCACCCTCGCGGCCATTACCCTGTGTCTCTACCTCACCGCATCGCTGCTCGAACGGGCCCTGGTGCGGTGGGAACTGGGTTCCTGAGGAGTGTGGAGGTGTTGTTTCGACGCCACACCTCCACGATCTGAATAAGGGAGTGCTATGCTCAAGCGTCTCTATCTAATCCTCACCCTGGCCGCGCTTCTCGCCGCCTGCGGGCAACCGGCGGCGCCCGCGGCCACGCCGGCCGAACCGGCGACGCCTGCGGCCACGTCGGCCCCGGCGCTGCGCAAGGTGACCCTGGCGATGTCGTACATTCCCAACGTGCAGTTCGCGCCCTACTATGTGGCCGCGGCAAAGGGCTACTACGCCGAGGCCGGGCTCGAGGTGGTCTTCGACTACAACTTTGAGAGCGACGTGGTGCAACGGGTGGCGAGCTGGCCCGAGAGCGGCGTTGATTTCGCCACCGCCTCCGGCACCTCCACCCTCCTGGCCCGTCAGCAGGGCCTGCCGGTCAAAACGGTCATGACCCTCTACCAGCAGTTCCCGATCGTCTTCTTCGCCAAAGCGAGCACCGGCCTCAAGAGCGCCGAGGACCTCAAGGGCAAGACCGTCGGCATTCCCGGCAACTTCGGCGAGAGTTTCTACGGCCTGCTGGCCATGCGCTACGCCAACCAGCTCGACGAGAGCGCCTTCACGGTGCAGGAGATCGGCTTCACCCAGGCCCAGGCGGTGCTGGAGGACAAGGCGCCGGTGGCCATCGGCTACGCGATGAACGAGCCGGTGCTCCTGCGCCAGCAGGGCGTCGAGGTGGACGTGCTGCGCGTCGCCGATGTGTACAACCTGGCCGCGAATGGCATCGTCGTCAGCGAGCGCCTCATCGCCGAGGACCCCGAGGTGGTGCGGGGCTTCGTCACCGCCACGCTGAAGGGCCTGCGCGCCACCCTGGACAACCCCGATGAGGCCTTCGAGGTCAGCCTGGGCTTCATCCCCGAGGCCAATCTGGGTGACCCGGCATTGCAGCGCCAGGTGCTTCTGGAGAGCCTGCCCTACTGGTACAGCGAGAAGACCAGCGCCGAAGGGCTGGGCTACACCGATGCCGCCCTCTGGAAAGCGACGGAGCAGTTTATGCGCGACGCCGGGTTGCTGGCCAGCTCGGTGGAAGTGGGCGATGCGTTTACGAATGAGTTTATTCGGTAGGTGGGAGGGGTGTGGGGAAACGGGGTTTCCTCACCTTCCAGGGCCGGTTGAAGGGGTATGGGGAAACCTGGTTTCCCCATACCCCTCCAATCGGCCCGGCGTCAGGCGCGTTTGACACCCCCGCCTCCAGCGTGCTATACTTCCTCGCGATACATACAGCAACAGCCATGATCGGGAAGAGTACACGGCGCACGGCGGCCCAGCGAGCCGGCGGATGGTGCGAGGCCGGAGCGCACGGCGCGGTGGAATGGACCCGGGAGCTGCGGAGCGAACGGATGCAGGCAGCGTGATAGGAAGCTAGCATCCTGGTAGGAGCCGCCGGAGACGCCACCGTTACAGGGCGAGGGGTATGGAACGCGCAAGGCCCCCGGGCCGCGGCGACAGTACCCGCAGAGCGCGCGGCGCGTGAGCGCCCGCGAAGAGAGAGTGGCACCGCGATCCCCGATCGCCTCTCGACCCGCCAGTGGGTCCGAGGGGCGTTTTTGTTGGGACAGCGATGTTCCCGGGAGGGCGCGGCCCGTCTGCGTCACCCGTCGGGCAGGGGCGCCCGGGGCAACCCGGTTGTCCCCGTGGGTGGGGGTGCAGAGTCATCCCGGCAGACCCCGATGGCACGGTCCTGCGGTTTCCCCTGCGGGCAGGGGCATAGGGAAACCAGGTTTCCCTACTTTAGATAGGAGGAACGCACCAACGATGGACACCGTCAAGTATCTACTCAACGAAGAGCAAATGCCCACCACCTGGTACAACATCGCCGCCGATCTGCCCGTGCCGCCGCCCCCGGTGCTGCACCCCGGCACGGGCCAACCCATCGGCCCTGCCGACCTGGCGCCGCTCTTCCCCATGGCCCTGATCATGCAGGAGGTCAGCACCGAACGGGCCATCGCCATCCCCGAAGAGGTGCAGGCGATCTACCGGCAGTGGCGCCCGACGCCGCTCTTCCGGGCGCGGCGCCTGGAACGGCTCCTCGATACGCCGGCGAAGATCTATTACAAGTACGAGGGCGTCAGCCCGGCGGGCAGCCACAAGCCCAATACCGCCGTCGCCCAGGCCTACTACAACAAGCAGGAAGGCGTCAGGCGCATCGTCACCGAGACCGGCGCGGGGCAGTGGGGCTCGTCGCTGGCCTTTGCCGGGGCGCTCTTCGGCCTGGAGATCAAGGTCTACATGGTGCGGGTCAGTTACGATCAAAAGCCCTATCGCCGCGCGCTGATGGAGGCCTACGGCGCCAGCGTGGTCGCCAGCCCCAGCGAGGAGACGGCCGCGGGGCGGGCCATTCTCGCCGAACATCCCGACAGTACCGGCAGCCTCGGCATCGCCATCAGCGAGGCGGTGGAGGTGGCGGCCCAGAGTGAAGATACGAAGTATGCCCTGGGCAGCGTGCTCAACCACGTGTTGCTCCACCAGACGGTGATCGGCCAGGAGGCGATGGCGCAACTCGAAATGGCCGGGGATTACCCCGATGTGGTGGTCGGCTGCACCGGCGGCGGCAGCAACTTCGCCGGCATCGCCTTCCCCTTCATCGGCGCGGCGCTGCGGGGCGAACGGGCGGTGCGCGCGGTGGCCGTGGAGCCGGCGGCCTGCCCGTCCATGACCAGGGGCAAATACGCCTACGATTTCGGCGATACGGCCCACCTCACCCCGCTGGTGAAGATGCACACCCTGGGCAGCACCTTTGTCCCCTCGGGCTTCCACGCCGGCGGTTTGCGCTACCACGGCATGGCCCCGCTGGTGAGCCATCTGGTGCAGTTGGGGCAGATTGAGCCGATTGCCGTTCAGCAGCTCGAGACCTTCGCCGCCGGCATCCAGTTCGCCCGCACCGAGGGCATCTTGCCCGCGCCCGAGGCCAACCACGCCATCGCCGGGGTGATCCGCGAGGCCCTGCGCTGCAAGGAAGAGGGCGTCAGCCGCACCATTCTCTTCAACCTCTGCGGCCACGGTCACTTCGATATGCAGGCGTACATGGACTACCAGGCCGGCAAGCTCCGCGACTTCGAGTACTCCGATGCCGAGGTGGCCATGGCCCTGGCCGGGCTGCCCAGTGTGGGGTAGTGAGGCGTTCCGGGAGGGCCGCGCCCTCCCGGAACCTCCCGTTAGCGGAAGGTTACCTGTACGTTCACAATCGGCCCAGGCGCTTCCACCACCACGTAGCGGCTGGGGCCGATGGTCTCCAGGCGCAGGGGCGCGGGCTGGCCGTTGAGGGTTACGGCGCGCGCCTCACGGGCCAGGGGCGGCAGCAGCACCCGCGCCCGCAGCGTCTCGCCCGAGCCGGTGGCCTCCAGGGTGATGCAGCCCTCGGCGGGGCCGGTCGCGGGCGCGTAGCTCCAGCGGTAGGCCGCATAGCCATCGGAAGCGGCGTAGCGCGCCGAGGCGTAGGCGCCGGTGATCGCGTCACGGGGGGCGGCCAGCCAGCGCGGGCTGATGGTGGCAGCGTTGTAGGCGATCCCGTCGTCGCTCAACCCGGCGGCGCCCTCCAGCAAGGCGCCGAGCATGGCGCTCGATCCCCATCCGTCGGTGGGCAGAAACTCATTCGCCGGGGCCACTCCGCCAGTGGGGTAGTACCAGAGGTAGGTCGAACCGCTGCGGCTGATCAACTCGTGGTAGCGGTAGAGAATATCGAAACCGTAGGACTCGTAGCCGAAGCGAAAGGCGCCCCGCGCCAGTTCGCCGCCGACCAGGGGCATCACGCCGCCGTTGACGTACTCGCCGGGCCGCTCCCCCAGGCGTCCGGCGAGACCAAAGGCCCCCGTGGGAAAGGGCGGGTCAATGCTGTACCACTCGGCGAAGGCGGTGCGCTCCGGGTCGTTCAGCCGCCGCTGGTACTCTGCCAGTATGGCGCGCCCCTGCTCCGCCGTCAGCACGCCGCGGTTGAGGGCGATGGCGTTGGAGAGGCTGAGTTGCCGCCCTTCGTCCACCCCGGGCACATCGAAGGGGACGAGTTTGACATGGTGGGTGTAGAACGCGCCGTTCCAGCTCAAGCGGTTCAGGCGCACTATGATGTCGTTGGCGAGGGCGCGTCGCTGCGCCGCCAGATCGCGCTGGCCCGCCTGCTCCTCCATGGCCGCCAACGAGCGCAGGGCCTCCGCCAGGCCGGTGTTGTCGCCATGGAAAATGCCCCAGCGGGTCTGCTCGTCGATCCAGTGGCGCGGCGCCGGCTGGCCGGTATTCGGGTCGCGGGTCGTCGGCCCGTACTCGAAGTCCCAGGTGTCAATCGTGAAGGGGCGCTTGACCAGGCCCAGGGTCGGCTCCCAGCGCAGGGGCGAGGTCAGCGTGTAGTGGATGGCCTTCTGCGCCGAGGGCAGCATGCGCAGCATCCAGGCAGTGTCGCCGGTCGTCTTCCAGGTCTCGTAGATCAACTGGACGTAGAGGTACTCCACATCGGCTTCGACCGGGGTGCGCAGGGCGGGGATGTTCCACTCCGGGCGGGCGACGAAATCGGGCAGGCTGCCGTCGGGGGCCTGGGCGCGGGCATTGGCCTCGATCAGGCTGGTCAGATCCGTTTCAAAATAGCGGAAGGCGCGGTTTTGATAGTAGTGGTCGCGCAGCCACAGCAGCGGGCTATCCGGCGAGCGGTAGCCGGTGACCGTCCGGCCCTCGAGCTGGTAGCTCAGTCGCTTGGCGGCCATGAAGCCGCGCACGCGGTCGTAGAGAGCATCAAAGGCGGGTGCCCCGGTGCGCACGCTCGTGGTCGCGTCGAGGCGGTAGAGCGGCCCCGCGGCCACCTGCGCGCCGGAGGGCAGGTACAGCGCCCCCCAGTGGGCGCCAGGGGCGCCGCGCGGGGTTACCTCGACCGCCCCGAAGCCGCCGGCCAGCGTCAGGGCGAAGCTGCCAGCGAAGCGGCCGCGCGCGTCGAAGACCAGCAGCGTGGCGGGGCCGCTGTAGTCTTGAATGTTCACATTGACCACCACCGGCGTGAGTGGCTCCACCACGGGCCGGGCGCTGGCGAACGAGGCCCCACGCTGGGCGCGGACGGGAACAAGGGGGAATCCCAGGGTCAGCAACACCACCAGCAGGACTGGCAACAGGGTACAGCGCGGGCGCGGCACAACCCATCCTTTCCAGACACAGGCGAAAGCATTGATGCGTAATGCGCGGCCAGTATACCATAGGCGCCGTTGGAGGCGCGCGCGTGGTTGCGGAACGTCCTGGAAGGCTACCCCTATCCGAGGGGAGGTTCGGAGGACCTTCGCCCCTCTGAAAACCCCTGTCCGGTGCGGCGCGGCTAAGAGCCTATCCGGATAACCTGGTTTCCGATCCCTTTTCTGGGAGGCGTAGCCCTCCCAGCTCCTCCCCTCAGGGAGGGGCGTGGGGAAAGC
>DAOUDA010000034.1:0-14289 GCA_034431835.1 Chloroflexaceae bacterium
AGCGGAGGCGTAGCCGGAGCGAAGGGTCCCGGTTTGGCATCAAAGCCGGGATTCCTCGCTTCGCTCGGAATGACAACCCTCGTTGTAGTACTAGTTCCTGCGTTCGCCGGGGCGCGCCCGCCGCAGGCGAGGCGGGCGTTGCGGGGGCCGCAGGCTCCCGAACCTTCTCGCAGCGGAAACTGCGGCAGGTGATAAAGTTATGCGGCACGGCCGCGTTTCCATCAGGAGGTGCACCGGTATGCGAACCAGCGTCTGGCTCGTGCGCCACGGTCAGACCCGCGCCAATCTGGAGCGGCGCTACCAGGGCCTCGGCGACAGTCCGCTCACCAACTACGGGCGCCTGCAGATCGAGGCGCTGGCGGCCCGCCTGCGCCCCGTGCCCTTTCGCGTCGCACTGGTCAGCCCGACCGAGCGCGCGCGTCTCACCGCGGAGGCCATCCTCGCGGGGCGGGCCGGGGTCGATGCGCGCCTCGAAGCGCAGTGGGCCGAGGCGCACCAGGGCCGCTGGGAGGGGTTGACCTACCGCGAGGTGCTGGCGCGTTACCCCGATGAGGCCCGCGCGCGCTGGGCCGATGGTCTTGATGGGCGGCCGCAGGGCGGCGAGAGTCTTGCCGAGGTGCATGCCCGCGTGTCGGCGGCATGGGGCCGCCTGCTCCAGGAGCATTCGGGAGGGCGCGTGCTGGTGGTCACGCACGCCACACCGATCCAGTTGGCCCTCTGCATCTCTTTTGGCCTTTCCCCCGCCGCGCACTGGCACTGGCGGATTGACCTCGGCAGCATCACCGCGATCGATGTCTATCCCTCGGGACCCATCGTGCGCATGGTCAACGAAGTGCCGCGCATTGGGCAGTAGCGGGGAACAACGTGGCCCTGGCGAAAGGAAGGACCATGCAGCACGACCCGTACCACAACCGGCGCTGGAACCCCTGGTCAGTCGTGGTGGGCCCTGGCGAGGCCATCCGCTTCCTGACGATCATCCCGCAGCCCTGGCTGCCACCCACGCACGAACGCAGCGCGATTGTGGCCCTCCCCTGGTTCCCCGCCGCGGGACTTGTCATCGGCGCGCTGCTCTGCCTGGTGGGCTGGCTCGCCGGCTGGTTCTGGGGTGGTCTCGTGGCGGCGGCGCTGATCGTGGTGAGTTGGGGCATCATCACCGGGGGGCTGCACCTGGATGGTCTGAGCGACACGTTCGACGCGGTATTGAGCTGGCGCTCGCCCGAGCGTAAACTGGAGATCATGAAAGACAGCCGCGTCGGGGCCATGGGCGCGCTGGCCCTGATCGCCGTGCTGCTGTTGAAGTTCGCCCTGCTCGCCGGCAGCGGCGCGGCGTGGTGGCAGGCCGCGCTCCTGGCCCCGGTGCTCGGGCGCTGGGCCGCTTGCTACGCGATCTTCTTCTTCCCGGCGGCGGCGGCGGGGGGGTTGGGGCGCGCCTTTCACGACCAGGCGCGGCGCGCCGACGTGATTGTCGCCAGCGCCGTCACCACGCTGCTGGCGGCGCTGGTGGCCGGCGCGGCGGGCCTGGCGGCGCTGCTGGCCGTATGGGCAGCGACGCATCTGCTCGCCCGCTGGTGGACGCGCGGTCTCGGCGGGTTGACGGGTGACACCTACGGCGCCCTCTGTGAGATTGCCGAGGTGGTGGCCCTGGCGACCCTGACCGCCAGGCCGATCTTTGGAGGAGGATAAAAGCTGTTCCTGGGGGCGTACCCTCCCAAAGCATCCTCGCGGGTCGGAGCATGGGGAAACCTGGTTTCCCCACGCCCCCTCCAACCGGCAGTGGGCGTCGCTTCTCACCCCTCCTTCTTCACTACAGGTGGAGAGGGAGGGGGTTGGGGGAGGGTGAGGAAAATCCGGCCTCGCTCCACAACAACGGGACAAAAAAAGAGTTCTCCTGGGAGGGCCAGGCCCTCCCGCTGTGGCATCTTCTTATCTCAGGAATGCATGCGTATGAATGAACTCCCCCCCACCTTTACCATTCTGGCCCTGGAGACCTCGTGTGATGAGACCGCGGCGGCGGTGGTGCGCGGGGGGCGCGAGGTGCTCGCCAACATCGTCGCCTCACAGATGGATATGCACCAGCGCTACGGCGGGGTGGTGCCGGAAGTGGCCTCGCGCCAGCACATCGTGACCCTCGTTCCGGTGGTGGAGGCCGCCCTGCGGGTCCTGCCGGGGGGATGGAACGCCGTGCATGCCGTGGCTGCCACGCACGGCCCGGGTCTGAGCGGGGCGCTGCTCACCGGCCTCAACGCCGCCAAGGCCATGGCCTGGCAGCGCGGGTTGCCCTTCGTCGGCGTGAACCATCTCGAGGCGCACATCTACGCCAACTGGCTCGACACCACCCCGCCGCAGTTTCCCCTCGTCGCCCTGGTGGTGTCGGGCGGCCACACCGTGCTCGCGCTGCTGCGCGACCACGGCGACTATACGCTGCTCGGGCAGACCCGCGACGACGCAGTGGGCGAGGCCTTCGACAAGGTGGCGCGCATTCTGGGTCTGGGGTATCCAGGCGGGCCGGCCATCCAGCAGGCGGCGGCGGGGGTGACCGGCGCGCTGGCATTGCCCCGCGCGTGGTTGCGCGACAGCTATGACTTCTCCTTCAGCGGCCTGAAAACCGCGGTGCTGCACCGCGTGCAAGAGCGGCAGGCGCGCGAGGCGCGGCTCCCCCGCGCGCCGGGGGCGGCGCCGGGGCCGGCGCTCGACCCGCAGTTCGTGCGGCAGATGGCCTGGGCCTTTCAGGAGTCGGTGGTGGACGTGCTGGTGACCAAAACGGCGGACGCGGCCCGGCGTTACGGCGCCGCCGAGATCGTGCTGGCGGGGGGCGTCGCGGCCAACCTGCGCCTGCGCGAAGAACTGGCGCGCCGCGCGCCGGTTCCGGTGCGCTACCCGCCCCTGGCCCTCTGCACCGACAACGCGGCGATGGTGGCCGGGGCCGCGTTCTACCGCTTCGCCGCCGGGGTGCAGAGCGACTGGGATCTCGATGTGACCCCCGCGCTGCGTCTGGGGGCTACTTGACCAGTTGCGGCGCGTAATCCACGCGCGGATGGTAGATGGATTGCAGGCTGTTGACAAAGGCCTGCTTGATCTGGGTCAGTTCGCGCATGGTGAGCGGAGCGTTGTCGAGTTCACCCTCGCGCACGCGGGCCTCGATGATCGACTGCACCAGTTCCTCCAACACCTGCACCCCGGCGGGGGCGCCGTTGTGCCCGCCGTTGCCATTGGCGGCGACCAGTTTCCCATTCTGGGCCTTCGAGCGCACCGTGGCCTCCACCGAGTCGGCCAGCATCAGGATCGCCTGCTCGCGTGTTTGAGGGCGCGGGCCGGGGTAACGGAAATCGGCCTCGCTCACGCTATCCTCCTTCTGGAGGGCCTGCTGGTAGAAGTGGCGGATCAGGCCGGTGCCGTGGTGCGTAGCGATAAAGTCCACAATTTGCTCGGGAAGCCCCGCGCTGCGGGCCATTTTGATGCCTTCGCGCACGTGATCAATGATGATCTGGGCGCTGGTAACGGGGTCCAGGTCATTATGCACATTCTCCCGGCCCATCTGGTTATCGGTGAAAAAATAGGGGCGGATGGTTTTGCCGATGTCGTGGTAGTACGCGGCGACCCGGAGCAACAGGGCATCCGCGCCGACCGCCTCGGCGGCGGCTTCGGCCAGGTTGCCCACCGCGACGCTGTGGTAATAGGTGCCCGGGGCCTCGCGGATCAGTTTGCGTAGCAGCGGGCGCGAGGGATGGGCCAGTTCCATCAGTTGCAGCGGCGTCACCTGCCCGGCTGCGCGGCTCACCGGGTTGAAGACGCCGATCGCGAAGATCGCCGAGAGGGCCCCGTTCATACCGGCGAAGAGGGCTACGGGCGCCAGATGGGTCATCAGGCTCCTGGCCGGTAGTGTCGGTTGGTTGATCAACCAGAAGGCCAGTTGGGCCATCAGCACCACCACGGCGACACTCACCCCGGCCAGCAAGAAGGAGCGCAGGCGCTCGGCATCGTGGGTCATCAGCACGGCGGCCAGGCAACTGCCGAACAGCGTCAGGGCCAATCCCAGGGCGTTGTGCTCCATCACCCCGATGGTGGCGCTCATCAGCGCGGCGGCGGCCAGGCTGACACGCCCGTTGAAGACGACCGTCAGGGTGATCGCCACGGCCGCCAGCGGGAAGAAGAACGTCCAGTCGCCGACCGCGGGCAACACCAGGCGGGCGATGATCAGCGTGAAGATGATCAGGGTGATCATCACCAGCAACCCGCGCGGGCGCCGGCCGATGGGGGTTTCAAAACTCAGTACGTAGGCCATGAAGCCCACGCTCATCAGCGCGGCAAAGAGACCGCGACCGGCGATGCCCGCCCAGCTCAGGGGCGCGGGCATTGCGCCGGTCTGTTGCAGTTTCTCGATCATCTCGGGGGTGATGATCTCGCCCTCGCGCACGATGGCCTCGCCGGCCAGCACGCGCACCTGCTGCGGCGGCACGCTGTCGCGGGCGCGCTGGCGCCGCTCGGCGGTGGCCGCCTCGTCGAGGGTGCGGTTGACCCGCAGAAAGGCTTCGGTGAAGAAGCGGGCCAGATCGCGCTCCTGCGGCGACAGGTCGGTGGTGGCGAGCCAGTAGGCCAGCCAGCGCTCGCGCAACTGGATCAGGGCCCGTTCGTCTACGGCGTAGTCGTAGCGTTCGATCGCCCGGTCGTAGAGGGCCAGGGTTTGCCGGCGCACTTGCTCCCACCGACTATCGCTCAGGGCGAGGATCTGCTCGGCCTGGCCCTCCGAGATCTGCAGGGCGGCGTTGGGCAGCGCCGCCAGCCTGGCCACTTGATCGGCCCGCTGGAGCGAAGGGTCGTCACGCACACGGGTGATCGTTTCGAGCAGCGCGCTGAGATCCAGGCGTTGCTGCACCGGGATCAGCGGATCGAAGACGTAGACCAGGTTATCGGGGTTGTTCTCGGCCTGCGCCTGGCGTTCGGCGGTACGCACCTCGCTGACGTAGGTTACCTCTTTGGGCGCCCAGATGCTCGTCGGGCTGGGTTGGCCCACTTCGAGGCGTCCATACTCGCCGGGGAGGCTGAGGGTCAGCGCCGCCCAGATCCCGATGAACAACAACAGCCCCTCGAGGGTCATGATCAGGCGCAACCGACGGGAGAACGCTTCAACTGGCTGGAGGGGCCGGAAGCGTGGCAAGCTGGAAACCCAGCGTCGTCGCGTGATATTCATATTCCCGTGTCGCCGGTCGCGGGCGCGGGCCCTCTCCGGCGCGTGGCGGCCTACGGGCCGCGTCCACAGGTAAAAGTTACGCTCCCGCAAGTAATTCGCGCGCTACCTGGTTGAGCGTGCGCCCTTCGGCGCGGCCCTTGAAGCGCTCCATCAGCACCGGCATCAGTTTGCCGATGGCGGCGGGGCCGCTGAGTCCCAGTTCCGCGATGACCGCGGCCACTTCGGGACGCAGTTCCTCGGCGCTCAACATGCGCGGCAGGTAGGCTTCGAGGACGGCGATCTCAGCCTCCTCCTGGGCGGCGAGATCGAGCCGCCCTCCCTTGCGGTACATCTCGGCGGCTTCCTGGCGACGTTTCACCTCTTTGGCGATCACGGCCACCTGCTCGGCCGGATCGAGGGCCTCCTGCCCGCCGGTCTCAATCGCTGCCAGAGCCGCGTCGCGGGCGGCGGCGTCGTGGGCGAACTGCTGTGCAATCGCTCGCGCCGCCGCTTCGTAGCGCGCCCGCGCCGCCTCGAGCCGGGCGCTCTGCAGGGCCGCGCGGGCGCTGCGGATCGCGTCAACACGCACCTTGTCGCCCGCTTTCATCGCCGTTTTCAGATCGGCTGCCAGTTGCTCGTCGATCGTCATGGCCCTACCTCTACAACGTAACCTGACGCGGAAATACGCGCTGCTTCTCGGCAATGATGATCGCCCGGATCTGCCCGACCGCCTCGTCCAGCCGGTCCTCCCGGTTGATCACCACGTAGTCAAAGTGCCGCACCTGTTCCATCTCCTCGCTGGCCATCGCCAGGCGCCGCTCGATCTCCTGCGGGCTCTCGGTGCGGCGCACGGTCAGCCGCCGGCGCAACTCCTCGGGGCTGGCGGGGGCCAGGAAGATAAACACCGCTTCCGGGGCCAGCCGTTTGATCGTCGCCGCGCCATCAACGTTGATCCGCAGCAGCACATCGCGCCCACTGGCCATCGCCTGGCGCACCTCGGACTTCGGAATACCCTTGTACTGTCCGTAGACCTTTGCCCATTCCAGGAGTTCGTCGTCCCGGATCATCTGCTCGAAACGCTCCACCGAAACAAAGTGGTAGTCGTAGCCGTCAATCTCTCCCGGGCGGATGGGCCGGCTCGTTGCCGTGACCACAAAGTGGAAGGGGAAGGCCAGTTCACGCATGCGCATGAGCACCGAGTCCTTCCCCACCCCCGATGGCCCGGAAATGACGACCAGCAGCGGCACGGGTGGCTTCCCATCAAGCTGGGGATTGCGGAGCAGTGGTGACATCGGTAACGCGCGTCCTCGTTTCAGGTGTGCCGTAGCCCGCTTCAGCGCCCGCGCGAAGCCTCCTCAGGAATGACCACGATCACTCGCGATCTGCTATGATACCATCAGGGTATCATCGTAGTGGGAATCAGGTATGTACTTCGACGCTCTGACCCTTGCCGCGGTTGCCGATGAATTGCGCGAGAGCGTCCTCGGCGGGCGCGTGCAGCGGGTGATCCTTACCGGTCCGCTCAGCCTGGGCCTGGAGGTCTACGCCCATCGCCAGCGCGTGCAGGTGCTCGCTTCGGCCCATCCGCAACTGGCCCGCGTGCATCTGGTACGCGGACGGCTCACACGGGGAGTCGCTCAGGAGACGCCACTGCTCCTGCTGTTGCGCAAGTATGTGCTGGGCGGGCGGATCGTAGGCGTCGAGCAGCCAGTGCTCGAACGGGTGCTTATGCTAAGTATAGTCAAACCGGTGTCCTTACGCAACAGCAATCCGCCCGCCGACGATCCCGACGTTGACGAGGCCGAACCTGAAGCCGATGGGTCCGATGCTCTTTCCGCGTCCGCCCTCGAAACGCTGCGCTGCGAACTGGTGATCGAGCCGCAGGACCGGCGCAGTAACGTTATCCTGGTGGATGATGATAACCGCATTCTCGATAGCGTCAAGCGGGTGACGCCGCGGATGAGCAGCCGGGTGGTCCTTCCGCGCCACGTCTACGAATTGCCGCCTCCGCCCGATAAGCGTGACCCGACCCGCGCCACTGCCGCCGGTGTCGCCGCCCTCGCCACCGGGCGCGAGCGCGACCTGGCCCGGGCGTTGGTGGCGGCCTATCGCGGGGTCTCGCCGCAGGTGGCCCGCGAGGCGATTTTCCGCGCCCTGGGGCGCGTGACGGCCACCGTGGACGAGCCGCTGCCCCACTACACCCTGGCGGCGCGGCTGCGCGAGTTATTTACCGCCCCTCCCGAGCCTACCCTGGCCCTCGACGAGGACGGCCGGCCCGTGGCCTACGCGCCCTATGCCCTCACCCATCTGCCGCGCGTGGTCGCCGTCGCCAGTATGAGCGAGGCCCTGGAGCGTTTCTACCTCGCCCATGAGCAGTTGACCAGCCACCAGCAGCGGCGCGAGGCCCTGAGCGGGCAGTTGCAGGCGGCGCGGGCGCGCCTCGAGCGCCAGCGCGCCCAGATCGCCACGGAACTGGAAAAGGCCCGTGAGGTGGAAACCCTGCGCTGGGAGGGGGAGATGATCTTCGCCTTCATGCACACCCTGCGCCCTGGACAGGAGGCGCTTGAGGTGGAGGGGCGCCGCATCGCCCTCGACCCGCGCCAGAATCCGGTCGAGCAGGCCCGGGCCCGCTTCCGCGCCTACGACAAGGCCCGCAGCGCCCTCAGCGGCCTCCCCGAGCGGCTCGAAGGCGTCGAGAACCGCATCCGCGGCCTCGATGAACTGGAGGCCCTCCTGCAACTCAGCGACGGCTACGACCAGATCGAGCAACTCGCCCGCGAGGCCGAGGAACTGGGCTACCTCCACGAAGCCGCTGGCGCGGCCCCCGCGCGCCGCGCGGCCCGCCCGGCGCGCCTGCGGCCCCTGCAACTCCTCTCCCGTGATGGCCTGGAGATCGCCGTTGGGCGCAGCGCCCGCGAAAATGAGCACGTCACCTTTCGCCTGGCCCGGGGCGACGATCTCTGGCTCCACGCCCGCGGGCTCCCCGGCGGCCACGTGATCGTGCGCAGCGGCGGGCGTCCCGTGCCCGAGACGACCCTGATGGAAGCCGCCGGCCTGGCGGCCTACTTCAGCCCGGCGCGGGCCGAGCCGGCGGTGGAGGTGGATGTCTGCCGCCGCGCCCTGGTGCGCAAGCTTCCCGGCGGCCCCCCCGGCCTGGTCACCTACCGCGCCGAGCGCACCCTGCGCGTGGCCCCCCGGGCGCCGGAGGTGCACAACGCGGCGGATGGCCCCGCCGCCCCCGGCGCGCCGGGTTGACATTGCACACTCCCGTCGGTACAATCGGGCAACCTTGACCGGGTGATCTGACGCCCCGCACCTCACCGGTTTGCCAGACCTGTGGGCTCCGGGTTGCCTGTCAGGTTGCCCCTGTCAGGCGGGGTCTGGGGCAACCCGTTTTCCCCGGTGCATAGCCGGCCCTTCTGCCGGGCAGGGGCCGGGGCAACCCGGTTTCTCGGGTTCACCCCACCCCGTGTTGGGCGGGGGTCTGGGGCAACCTGGTTTCCCCGGTGCATAGCCGGCCCTCCTGCCAGGCAGGGGCCGGCGCAACCCGGTTTCTCGGGTTCACACCACCCCCGTGTTGGGCGGGGGTACGGGGAAACCCGGTTTCCCATCTCCCTCCAACCGGCCCTTTGAATGCCCACGCGGCTTTGCCGCATCAAGACGGGACGGAATCGGGAGGCATGGCTCTCCCAGACCCTCCCGCGCGGAGCCTGTTGTATGTTCAAACGCCCCGGACCGAACGAGAGCGAACAGGATCGCCTCTGGCTGCGCCAGTTAAAGGCGGTGATCGAGACCCAGATCGCCCGGCGACCTTTTCTGTTCCAGATGCGCGCTGTGGCGCGCCAGCTCGGCTACGAGCGCGAGCACTGGTCGCTGCTGCTCCCCTTCTTGCTGGTGGTCTTCCTCGTCGTCTACCGCCGTGAACGCGCCCGCGTCCTTGAGGTTGCCCGCCGACTGGCCGATTAGGCGAGCGTGGGGAAACCCGGTTTCCCCGCGCCTCTGCCCGCCGGGGAGGGTCTGGGAGAGCGAAGCCCTCCCAAAACTATTTCTGAGGTGAACATAGCCGATTGAAGGGGTATGGGGAGACACGGTTTCCCCATACCCCTGTCTGGAGGTTGCCCCGAGCGCCTAAGGCGCCCGTGGGAGCGGGCGTGGGTAGGGGTAGGGCTGCGGCGCCACCTGGAGCCGCACCGACGCCTCGGCCAGAATCACGTTGGTAATGTCGTTGCGGTCGAAGATCGTCACCACGATCGGGCCGCCCTGCGGCGGCAGGGTGAAGGTCAGTTGGGCGCTGAAGGTGATCGGCGCGCCGATGACCCGCGGCTGGGGGACGGGGAACTCGCCGGCCCCCAGTTCGCTGTTGGCCGCGTTCGTGATCCGATATTTAAGCTTTCCCTGGTAAGGTGGCACAGCAACCTGCCCGTCAATCGTCACCGGGCTGCCGACCAGTGTATCAGTGACCGGTGCGGTGATGGTGATGCGCTGATTACCACCCTGCCCGCCCGGCCCCGTGGTTGGCGTGGCCGTGGCCCGGGGCCGCACCTGGAGCCGCACGTTGGCGCTGGCGATGATCTGGCCCGCTCCGTCGCGGTCGTAGATCTCGACGATGATCGCTCCGCCCTGGGGCGGCTCGGCGAAGCTGAGCGAGGCGACGTAAGGCACGTTGGCGGTCTGGCCGGGGGCCGGGCGCACCGGGAAGCTGCCCTGGCCGAGGTTCTCGCGCGCCGGGGTGCGGATGACGTAGTACAACTCGCCGAACTGCGGCGGCAGGGCGGCGCGGCCGGTGACGACCACCGGGCTGCCGACCACGGTGTCCGTGGGCGGAGTTTCGATGGTGATCGCCTGCCGCGTCGAGAGCGGGGTGGGCGTGACGGTCGGCGGCGGCGTGGCGGTTGGCGGCGGTCCGGCCACCACCAGCGGCAGGGTGGCGCTGGCGCGTACCTGGCCGTTGCCCGGGTCGAGTTCCAGCAATTCAAGGGTGATCGGCCCGCCCCCCGGCGGCAGGTTGAAGAACACCTGGGCCGTGAAGCGCCCGCCGCCCTCCTGGGTGCCAGCCACGCCGAACTGCCCCGCACCGATCTGTTGCCCCTGGGCGTCGCGCACGCGGTAGGTGAGCTGGCTGCCCTGGGGGAGCCGCACGGTGCGCCCGACCACGGTCATCGGGCTGCCCACCTGCTGGTTGGGTGGCGGCGACTCGATGATGATCGCCTGCTGCTGCGGAGCGACGTTCAGGTCAATGCGCGCGCTGGCGGCGATCTGGCCGGTGGTCGCGTTCTGGTCCACGATCTCGACCGTGATGCGCCCGCCCGCCGGCGGCACGGCGAAGGTCAGGCTGGCGTTGAAACTGCCCGGTCCGTCCGGCGCGCTGGCGACGGGGAAGGACCCCTGGCCAATCTGGTTGCCCGTCGCGTTGAGGATGCGGTAGCCCAGCGCGCCCTGGAAGGGGAAGCGTGCCGTGCGCCCGGTGATCACCACCGGGCTGCCCACGGTGGCGCCCGGCGGCGGGGTGTCAATCAGAATGGCCTGCGGCGGCGCGATGACCAGCACCAGGCTGGCGCGGGCCACCGGCGGCGCGCCGCCGGCGCCCGGCTCAAACACCTCCAGGGTGATGTCGCCGGCGCTGGGGGGCAGGTTGAAGGTCAGCGAGGCGTTGAAGACGCCCGTGCCCTCCGCCGTGGCCGATACCGGGAAGGCGCCGCTGCCGAGCAGGCCCCCCGCCGCGTCGCGGAAGGCGTAGCTCAGGCTGTTGCCGGCAGGCGGCTTCGCGGTGCGCCCGGTGATTACCACCGGGCTGCCCACCACCGTGCGCGGCGGGGGCGTGTCAATCACGATCTCCTGCTGCGGCGCGGGCGAAGCCACGGGCGTGGTTGTTCCGGGGCCGGGGGTGGGCGCCTGGGCCGCGCTGAGCCGCAGCATCACCGAGGCGATTGCCCTGATCGAGCCGTCAGCCGCGTTGATCTCTACCACCTCGAGCCGTCCCATCCCCGGCTGTGCCAGCATGTACGGGACGGCGCCGCTGAAGGCCCCGGGGCCGTTCTCTGGCCCCGTGGTGGTGAAGTAGCCCTGGGCCAGCAGCGCCCCGTCGGGACCAAAGAGGCGGTAGTTGAGGTTGCGCTCGAAGGGTTGCAGGGCGACCGTACCGCTCACCGCGATGGGCGAGGTGACGGTGGAGTCGCTCAAGGGCGTGAGGATGGTAATCTGCTGGGTCGCGCCTCCCGCTGGCGCAGGCGTCGCTGTGGGCTGGCGGCCCGGCGCCCCGCAACCGGCCAGGAGCAGACTTACGCAGCACAGTGCTACGATGGGCCATCGTAGCGCGCGCCGCGGAAAAGCGGTTGGCTGGCACATACCGGGTACCTCGTGTGGCCACGGCAACCGCCGTGGCCATGAACCGCGGGAACACTACTTCAAGTACGCGCGGAACCAGGCCACCTGCTCCTGCGCCGCGTAGAGCTGGTTAGCCGGATCTGCCAGACCGTGCCCCTCCCCGATGAAGCGGACCATCTTCGCCGGCAGGCGCCGGTTCACCAGTTGCAGGTGCAAGTTCTCGTTCTGGGTGATCGGCAAGAAGTCCTCGGTGCCGTGGAAGCTGAGCACCGCTGCCTTGATGCGCCCGGCGTTGTAGGCCGGCGAGTCGCGCCGGTACTCCTCCGGGATGTTGTAGGGCGGCAGGCCCTGCAGGTAGGGGACCAGCCGGTCGTAGCCGCGGGTCCAGTCGGTAATCAGATCGATGAACGCGCACTGGGGGTTGGCCGCGGCGTAGAGATCGGGGTGGCGCACCACGCTCTGCAGGGTGAAGTAGCCGCCGTAGGAACAGCCGGTAATCCCGACCTTGCCCTGCCGCGTCCAGCCACGGGCGATCATCTGGCGCACGATCTCGGCCTGCTCGTCAATGTCAATCGCGCCGAAGTTGCTGCCGTCGGCCAGGGCGTTGAAAACCGCCGGAGTATAGCCGGCGCGCCCGGCCAGCGGGGTGATCAGCAGCGGAAAACCCATGGCCGGCAGGAGCGTGTAAGGGTTTTCGACGTTCACCAGCCAGCGGTTCACCATGGCCACGCCCGGCCCGCCCTCCTGCCACACCACCAGCGGCGCGTCACGAGGGGGAAACGGGGCGTCGGCGGGCTGGACGAGCACCCCCGCGCGGGTCTGGCCGTTGCGCAAAGTGAAGCGCACCGGGTCCTGGCGCAGATTGGCGAACAGCCGCAACTCCTCGTTGAACCAGGTCACGCGCGTGAGGCCCCGACCATCCCATCCGAGCCGGTAGATCTCCGGCGGCTCGGTGAAGGAACTGAACATAAAGACGATCTCGCGGCTGGTGTTGGTGGCGAAGACGTTGTAGTACGAGCCGGCCCGGTCGGCCAGGTTGCGCAACTCGCCGCTGACGCGGTTGTAGTAGTAGGGGTGGCGGTCGGTACCTTTCTGGGCCCGGAAGATGATCTCGTCGGGGGAGATGAACTCCGCCGCCGCGCGCGAGAAGGCCCCGCTGCTGAACAGATCGCTCTCTAGCCGTCCGATCTCCTGGCCGGAAAGATCGTAGAAGCGGAATGAGGTGCGTTCCGAGAACTGTGGCGTGTAGATCGGGTGGCGCCGGCCCTTGAGGCGCGCCGGGTGCCAGGCCTGCACCAGCAGGGTGCGCTGATCGGGCGACCAGGCATGGGCCGACAGGACGGGCGGCAGGGCGCCGCTCGGCTGGATGATCTGCACCGCGCCGCTGGCCCAGTCAACGATGTAGGTGTTGTTGTACTGCAGAATGGGGTTCTCGGACGGAGCCAGGTTGCCGGTCACATCGCGGTAGACCTGCTCGGAGAGCAGGGCCCCGTCGAGCGCGGGGCGCTCCTGGTCCGGATCAAAGAGGCCAAAGATCGATATGGCGAGCCGGGACGAGTCGCGCGTCCACGTGTCACCAAAGAGCACCGACGCGGCGGGTACGGTAGTCATATAGCGCAGGCTGCCATCGCGATGATCGAAGAGTGTCAGGTCGAGCGTTTCAGGCGTGGCGGCCACCTCACCCGTCGCGCCCTCACCTTCCTGGCGCATCCACAGCCGATCAAAGGCCGGGTGGCTGCGCATCCGCTCGACGGCCCGTTGCAACCCGGGAGGCAGGGGGATCGCCTCCGCACGGGCGGCGCCGGGGGCCACGCGGGCGACCGGCACGCGGATCGGGCGCGCCATCTGCGCCTCCTCCTCGGCTTCGGGCGGCAGGAGCACCAGGAGAAAACGGTCGAGGTCAGGCGCAACAGAGACGATGTCGCAGTCCGGCGGCAAAGTGATCTGTTCGCCGCTCACCTCCAGCGTGTCCCGGTTGATGCGCAACTTGATGAAAGCTTCTTGAAGGGTTTCGGCGCGTTCATTGAACGCCAGCGCCCCCAGGTGCTGCCCATCGAGCCAGACGAAGCGCGAGAATCCCGCCAGGGGCAGCGGCGTCAGGCTCCCAAACGCCTCCGGGTCGATCCGCCGTACCGTCCCGTCGCTCAGGTTCATGAATCCCACTTGCTCTTCGGAGACGACGAAGATCGTCCGGTCGTCGGGGCTGGGCGGGCTGAAGGGCAGGTAGAGCGTGGTGTCGGTCTGGATCCGTTCGAGACGCTCAACCTCCTCGGGCGGCAGCAGGTCCGGTTGCTGGCCGGGCCGCGAGGCGTCGATGTTGAGGACATTGTTTCGTGCTTGCTGGGCCTGGGCCGG
The DNA here is from genome assembly GCA_034431835.1 of Chloroflexaceae bacterium. Classification (GTDB taxonomy): domain Bacteria; phylum Chloroflexota; class Chloroflexia; order Chloroflexales; family Chloroflexaceae; genus JACAEO01. Next base: position 13,847 of record DAOUDA010000034.1, read on the forward strand.
GGCGACGACCGCCACGCAGGCGAGGATCAGCAACAGGGGCAACCACCGCCGGAGGTGCATAGAGATGTGCTCCTTACATGCCGACACAGTGTAAAGCAGAATTGAATAAATAATATCAAACTTTTGAGGAAAATGGTATACTATGCTGCGAATAGTCTTTACGGTTCCGCGACATCGGTGAGTGTTGCCCCCGGCGGGTTGCCTGGGCCCGGGGGCGCGAAGGCAGCGTTGATATGCAGTGCGCCGAGGCGCGGCAGTTGCTCGACGCGGGGGTGACGCCGGGGTCCACCGATCCGCGTCGCGCGGTGTTGGGGTTCCATCTGGCTCGTTGTGCCGCCTGCCGCGCCTATCGGGAGCATCCGGGGGACCTGGGGCTGCTCGCCGCCCTGCTGCTGGAGGCGCCGCCGCCCGCCCCGCCCGCGCCGCCGCGCCCCCCCGTGCCG
>DAOUDA010000035.1:0-3455 GCA_034431835.1 Chloroflexaceae bacterium
TCCGGCAAGTTTTCAAACGGGAGGGTCTGGGAGGGCAAAGTCCTCCCAGGAACCCTCCTCCCAGCCCTTTCGTGTAACGTGACTTGCCGGATGCACCACGGAGTGGTCTGTGAACGAAGTTTCCTTGCATTTCCGCCCGCCTCCCGGCCGTCTCCTGTTCGCCCCCTCTCCACCGCAGGTGAAGAGGGAGGGGGTCAGGGGGCAGGTGAGGATCACACCGATTTCCGGCCCAACTGCTCGCGGGCCAGGCGCCGCAGGCGCCGCAGGCGCCAGGCGAGTTTGGCCCGCAGGTTCGGGTCGAACAACAGGCGCTGGGTGCGGGCATCCGAGCGTTCATCGGGCGCCAGGGCGGGCGGGTGGCGCAGGGGGAAAGCCAGTTCGCCGGCGGGCAGATTGGCGGTGGGGCTGTCGGGGTTGGAGGTGTGGGTCGAGTCCGGCCCAAAGCCGATATTCTCGATCAGATTGACCGCCGGGAGGGCCGTCAGCCCGTGGTGGCGCCAGCAACTGTACGTCCAGCGGTAGGCCCACGAGTTGACCTGACCGGCGTAAACGGCGTCGAAGACGCCGCGCCAGTGGCGCGCGGCGCGCCGGTCACGAAAGATGTCCAGGAGCCAGCGGGTCTCGCGCAGGCGTGGCCAGTCAGCCATGGCTCCATCGTAGAGACGCCAGGCGCGCCGCCAGGTGGCCCAGCCAGAGCAATGGGGGAAGCGGGAGAAGGCGTAACTGGCGTCAATGCTCATAGGGGTGAAGCGGTCGCCGGAGATGGCCATCACCCGCGGCTCGCCGGCGTAGTGTTCCAGCAATTCGGCGCAGAAGCGAAAGAAACTGTCGCCAGGCACGCAATCGTCCTCCAGAATGATGGCCCGATCCACACTGGCAAAGATGGCGTCGAGGGCCGTCTCGAAGCGCGCGGGCAGGCCCAGGTTTTGCGCGGCATACTCGCGGGTCACCTGGCAGGGCCAATCCACGTGTTCCACGACGGCGCGGGCGGCGGCGCAGGCGGCGGCCTCGTCGGGGCGATCGGGGCGCGGGCCATCGGCGATCAGGAAGAGGCGTCGGGGCCGGGCGCGGGCAATGGCGGCGAAGACGCGCGCCGTCAGGGCCGGACGGCGGAAGAGGACGAGGACCACGGGCACATCGAGCACGGTGGAAGGGGGCATGGTGGGCGCTTCGTGATGCATCCGGCAGGTTGTTCAATGGGAGGGTGTTGCCCCGCCTGGCAGGTACACTTCGGAATATTATAGCGTATGCCGTTCCCAGAGGCGGCCGTGATATAATCAACGTATTCCGCGAGCGCTAAAGCCAACAAGAACCCCGGCCGGCATAGCCGCCGTCACCCAAAGGCGATGCCCATGTCATCACGACTGAGCGACCGTCTGAACAGCGCCCGGCGTGAGCGTTTCACCGGTCGCGCGGAGGAGCTGGCGTTGTTTGAGCGCGCCCTGGGGGCGGTCGAGTTGCCATTCTGTATGCTCTACATCCACGGGCCGGGGGGCGTGGGCAAGACCACCCTGCTGGCGCAGTTCGCGGATCTGGCCGAACATGCCGGCGCGCGGGCAGTGATGGTTGATGGCCGGAACCTGGAGGCGACCCCTGAGAGCTTTCTGGCGGCGATGCGTCTGGCCCTCGGCGTTGATCCGGCGACAGCGCCTGCCGAAGTGCTGGCCGGGTATACGGGGCGCAGTGTGCTCCTGATTGACACCTTCGATATGCTGGCGCCGCTGGAGGGCTGGTTGCGCGATGTGTTTCTGCCCGATTTGAGCGACCGCGTGCTGGTGGTGCTGGCGAGCCGCCATCCCCCTGCATCGCCCTGGCGCGCCGATCCTGGCTGGCAGCAGGTGCTCAAGACGGTGGCCCTGCGCAACCTGAGCCCCGACGAGGGGCGCGCCTACCTCACGCGCCGGCAGGTGCCGGCGCCGGATCTGCCCGCCATTCTGAGCTTTACGCACAGCTACCCGCTGGCCCTGTCACTGGTGGCCGATCTGTACGAACAGCGTCAGGACTACCACTTCGCGCCCGCCGAGGCGCACGACGTGGTCGCTGCGCTACTCGAGCGCTTCTTGCAGCGCGTGCCGGGGCCGGCGCACCGCGCGGCGCTTGAGGTGTGCGCGCTGGCGCGGGTCACCACCGAGTCGTTCCTGGCGGAGATCCTGGCCGTGCCCGACGCCCACGATCTGTTTGAGTGGCTCCGCGGGCTGTCCTTCGTCCAGTCGCGGCCCGGGGGGCTGTTTCCCCACGATGTCGCCCGCGAGGTGCTGGTGGCCGATCTGCGCTGGCGCAACCCGCAGTGGTACGCCGAGTTGCATCGCCGCGCCCGCGTGCACTATGCGCGGCGCCTGCACGAGACGCAGGGGGTCGAACAGCAACTGGTGCTGTTCGATTTTGTGTATCTGCACCGCGAGAACCCGGCGGTGCGCCCCTTCTTCGAGTGGCAGGCCAGTGGTCGGGCGTTGCCGGATCGCTTTCGGCCGGAGGACGCGGAGCGTCTGGCGGCCATGGTCGCGCGTTACGAAGGCCCCGAGTCGGCCCGACTGGCGAGCTACTGGCTCGCGCGCCAGCCGGAGAACGTGGTGGTGTTCCGCGATCTCGAGGGCCAGCCGGCGGGTTTTATGACCCTGCTGGCCCTGGAGCGAGCCACCAGCGAGGATCTGGCGGTTGATGCGGCCATCGGCAGGGCGTGGGAGCATCTGTCGCGGCACGCCCCGTTGCGCGCGGGCGAAAGCGCCACCTATTTTCGCTTCTGGCTGGCCGCCGAGACCTACCAGGCCGTTTCGCCAACCCAGAGCCTGATCTTCATCACCATGGTCCGCCATTACTTCACGCCCGGTCTGGCCTACACCTTCTACGCCTGCGCCGATGCGGACTTCTGGCTGCCGGTCTTCAGCTACGCCGAACTGGAGCGCCGCCCGGAGTTGGATTTCGAGGTGGGCGCGGCCAGGTTTGGCGTCTATGTGCACGACTGGCGGGCCATGCCGCCGCTGCCCTGGCTGGAGTTGCTGGGGCAGCGCGAGTTGGCCGCCGCGCCGGAGATGATCAGGCCGCCGGTCGTCGAACGGCTGGTGGTGTTGAGCCAGGAGGAGTTCGTTGAGGCGGTCGAGGCGGCCCTGCGCAACTACGCGCGCCCCGACGCGCTGCGCGGCAGTCCGCTGCTCCGCTCGCGCGTCGTCACCGGGCGCGTGGGGGCCGAGGCAGCCGAGGGGGCGCGCATCGCGGCGCTGCGCGACCTGCTCAAAGCAGCGGCCGAGCAGTTGCGCCAGTCCCCGAAAGAGAACAAGTTCTATCGCGCGGTGCATCACACCTGGTTCCAGCCCGCGGCGACCCAGGAACAGGCCGCCGAGTTGCTCGATGTGCCGTTGAGTTCCTACCGCCGGCATCTCCGATCCGGCGCGGCGCGCATTGCCGAGATCCTCTGGTACGGCGAGGTGGGCGGCGTGGAGTACGGCCGAAGCACGGGC
>DAOUDA010000036.1:0-6209 GCA_034431835.1 Chloroflexaceae bacterium
TCGCGTCTCGAAAAGCGGGCTGACGCATGGTATCGCCGATGCGGATGTCGGCCTCCAGGTCGTGGATGACGGCGTTCATGCGCGCCATGGCGAAGGTGGAGGGGTTGATCTCCTGGCCGAAGAGATGCAGCGGGGCGATGCGGGGAGGCAGGCGGCGATGGCCGTTCTCGTTCTCCCAGTATCGCTCCAGCAGACGCAGATGGCACTTGATGAGCAGCCCGCCCGAGCCGCAGGCCGGGTCATAGACCGTCATGCCCGGTTCCGGTTCCAGCAGGCGCGCCATGAGCAGCCCGACTTCGCGCGGGGTGTAGAACTCGCCGGCGCTTTGGCCCTGTCCCTCGGCGAACTTGCGCAGCAGGTACTCGTAGGCGCGGCCGAGCATGTCCGGCTCCACATCGTCCAGGCCGAGGCGCTGGCGCGAGAGCACCTCGATCAGCGCCGCCAGATGCTCATCGGAGATGATGCGCTGACCGGCGGCGGTGGCGTTGAAATCCACCATGTCAATCACGCCAGAAAGGCGCGGGTTCTCCCGCGCCACGGCGCGCACCGCCTCGGTGAGATATTGGCCCAGACCGGCGGTCTGGCGACGGATGGCCTCCCAGCGAGCATTTTGGGGGATGGATAGCCGAACAGAGCCGCGGCCATCTGCAATGATCCCCCGTTCGCGCTCCTCTTCTACGATGCGCGTCGCTACTTCCCGGCTGTCGTACTCCTCGGTCAGGCGCGCCAGTTCGTCCTCGAACACGTCCGAGAGGCGCTTGAGGAAGACAAGCGGTAGGATGTAGTCTTTGAATTTGGGGGCGTCCACCGGCCCGCGGATGGCGCAGGCGGCGTCCCACAGCCAGGTTTCGAGGGTTTGGATGTCCATCGTCACACCTCAATCAGCTTTTATCGTCTTGATGCCGTAGGGCGGGTCAATGGAGATCATCTGCACCTGGCCGGCCAGGCCCTCTTTTTCCAGGAGCGAGTTCATCACCAGGAGCGAATCGCCGGCGATGAGGCGGTTGCTCCAGCCGTGCTTGTGCTGGTAGAACCCGACGGCCTCGCGCAGCGGCTCTTTGCGCTCTTGTTCGAAAAACCCCAACTGCACCAGCCCCTTCTGCCTGTTCTTCTTGCGCACCGCCTCGAGGATGGTGCGCGGCTCGATGCGTTCGTGGACGTGGAGCGAGACCGTCGGCACCTCGAAGGAGGTGTGCTCGGCCTTGCCCGCCCAGACCAGTTGCGGGTCCAGGTGCGGGTCGCCTGCCTGCCGCTCCGCTTCGTTTTGCGGCGCAGGCAGGTAGGCGTAGGTTTTTTTCTGCTGGCCGGCGTCGGGGTCGGAATCCGGCGTCACCAGGCCCACGGGCGGGTTGTTGACGCGCTCCTTGTCCCGATGTTCGTAGGACTCGATCGGGCGTTTGGATTCGGTTGTATTTTTTCGTGCCATCATGTCCTGCCTTCAGATTGTGTCATGTGATGCTTCAGGAGGCTAACGCTCCGGTTCAGCGGCGGGCCGCGCAGCGGACCGTCCGCTGCAACCGGTTGTTATGCCGCCTTTTGGATTTTAAAGACCAGCCCATAATTACTCACTTTCCAATCGCCGCTACCGACGTTCGCCCCAAATAATCTGTCAGCACATGCTCAAATTCCCGCGTTGCATCAACTGCACCTGTGGTTGCATGTCCAATTTCATGCAACAGAGTCGCGGCGTACCCAACGAGGGAAGAAAGTCTACTACGCTTGATGACGATGGCAGGAATTGACGAATCCCAGACTCCGTCGGTGTCATCAGTTGTTACTCTCATTGTTTCGGAAATTCGTATTTGGGGAGCGCGACTGGGAGTGAGACCAACGAGCGCGAGTATCTTGGGCGTAAAATCGTAGATGCGGCGTTCTTCTGGTGTTAATCTCTGGACGTCAACAAACTTGTATTCAAAACTTGCGTTATATTCTTGAATATATGCTTCCAGAGTTCGTACTTGGGGTCCGCCTGTTTCAACCTGGGCTTCTAATTTTGACTTCTGTTGTTCAGTGATTATGACGACCTTATAGCCATCTGTCCTGACGTTATCGAGAATGTTCGGTCTTAATTGGATTTCTTGCTCAGTGAAGTAAGCAACCTTATGTCGCTGATGCATAAGGTTTAGAGCCATCTGGCTGATTTCGATCCACGCCATCTCGTCGCATTGCTCGCCCGTGGCACGCTTTTCAACCTGGTCTATAAGCAAATCTTCAACCACTCTGCTTTTTGCGCTCTTTAGGATGGCTTTGACCCTATCAGAGTAAGTAGTTCTACCCACATTCAACCTTTCACGGTTGAGTCTCTTTTTCATGGAGTCGGTCAAACTGGTGATGTTATACGAAAACAGAAAGTTCGGTTCTTCGCTGGCAAAGACTCCTAAAATATACACCCTGCCAGTATTTCCTTTGCGCCGCAGAATTTGGCCATAGGTGTTCGTTTCCAAAATCTCTTCGCCAGCAAACTTCAGAAACAAAGATTTGGCTTTCGCTATATCCGAGTCTGTCACGCCATGTAAGATGAATTCTGTGCCACGAATATCATTGCGCGAATCGTCATATTCAACGTGAAGAGTCACAATATCGTTAAAGCCGTGTTTATGCTCCTGTTTGAGACGAAATGTTCCGAATTGGGAGCGAATAAGAACACCAATACCCCTGCGGTGAAAGGTAGCAAGCGCGTCTTTGAGTCCAACACCAAACTTGCCAATAACTCCTGAAAGCGCGTTTAGTTTCTCCTGATTCTCGTTGAGGGTAAAATGCTCAATTCTGAGACCGCGCCCATAATCTCGAATATGCCAATCACCTTGTCTATCTTTAGTGATTTCTATCTCGGCAGTCCCGGACAAAACCTGCTCGTCTAGTGCATTGGCAATGATTTCTCGCAGGGCGTGTTCGACTTCCCAATTCTCCAAGACTTCTTCGATGTTGAGGTCAAATGCTCGTATTGTCATATCTTCTCCGATGATAAATCCGCGTCGCAATATTTTACGAGCGGCATAACATGAAGTAGACCGACCACGTCCGCGTCCGCCTACGCTCGCCTGTCGCCTGTTAGACGGATACATGTCCGTCTAACATAACTCCAAGCAGTGTTCGACCGCGACGTGTCCGCACAATTAAAGCGTGGGCCTGGTTAGACGGATAGATGCCCGCCCACTATGGTGCCCTATAGCTCTACGTTGTCACATAGCCCTGGGCGGGGGCCGCAGGCTCCTCACGATCCTCTCTTCCTGGTACGGCACGGCGTTGCCGCGCCGCACCAGGAAGGGGAAAACTCGTAGGTGTGTATCCCTTCTGAATCTCCGCGCAGCGGAAGCCGCGGCAAGTGACAATAGAGGGATAGGGTTCGACCGCCAGACGTCCGCCCGTTCCCACTTGTGCCGGGGATACCATACTATCCCGTCGTAACCCTGGCGTTACCTGGCGTTGCGCGAAGAGGGCCGGCACAGGCTCGATACCTGCGCGCGCTCCCTGGGGCGCTCACAGCGTGGGAAGAAGGGTCTTCAGGGCGGGCAAGCTCTCCCAGCCATAGCTCTGGTTAAGCGGCGCGTGGAGCGCCATCGCTGGCGCCCCGGGTTCGCCGCTCACGCCAGCGGCGGTTACGGCGTCGTGGCAGCGCTCCACGCGCCGCTGCGGGCCAGGAACGTTCGCGCGGGTGTCATCCCCGCCTGGCTGCCTGATCGTCGCTCTGCGTGATGCACTCCAGCCCCAGGTGCGCCCTGATTACTACGTTGCGATTGAGGAGCGCACCTACATTGTCGAGCCGGGTGAGCCTGTGCCGGCAGGGCGGGCCGATGCGGCGGTGATCCGGCCCTTCCGCGGCGAGGCGCCGGAGGGCCAGCCGCAGCACGCCGGTGAGATGAGCGCGATGTTCGTCGCACTGGATCTGCCCGACCAGATTCGCGAAACCTACCTGGAGGTGCGCTCGGTCGCCGATCACCAGGTCGTGACGCTGATCGAGATCCTCTCGACCACGAATAAGCGCCCCGGCGAGGGACGCGAGCTTTACCTGCGTAAACGGCGGGCGGCGCTGGCTTCGATGACCCACCTGGTTGAGATTGATCTGCTGCGCGGCGGCGAGGCCATGCCGTTCCGCGGCGCACCTGCACGCGGCGACTACCGCATCCTGGTTAGCCGCGCCGATCAGCGGCCCCGGGCCGAGTTGCTGATCTGTACGCTTCGCCAGCCCCTGCCCGCCATTCGCGTGCCGCTGCGTCCGGGCGATAGCGAGCCGCTGCTTGAGCTTAACCGTATCCTGCACGATCTGTATGATCGCGCCGGGTATGATGCGCGCATAGACTACCGCGCCGCTCCTGACCCTCTGCTCGCAGACGACGACGCAGCCTGGGCCGATGCGCTGCCGCGCGCGGCCGGGCTGCGCTAAATGTATCTGTGGCAGGGAAGCCTTTCCCTCGCCTGGCATTTCTGCCCCCCTCCCGGCCTCCCCCGTTGGAGAGAGACGCCAGGCGCCCTCCCCCGGCTGGGGAGGGTTGGGGAGGGGCAGGCGTTTGCCGAAAAACTCGCTTTGCACACCATTCGGGCCGGGGTGCGGGAGACCCGGGTTCCCCCTCGCCACGCATTACTTCAAAATATAGTAGGTCGCCCGTTTGTCGCCGATCTTCAGGAGCAGGCCGCGCTCGACCAGGTCGGCCAGGTCGCGGCGGATGGTCTCGGGGCTAACCTCGGCGAACTGCTCCTGCAGGTCGCGGTTGGTGATGCGCCGCTGGTGCATCACGAAGAGCAGGGCCGCGATCTGCCGCTCGTTGAGGCCCATGCGCGCCCATTCGCGCGTGTCCAGCCCCTCGACGCTCAGCTCCTCCACGGGCTGGCCAATCAGCGTGACGAGGAAGCCGGCGGCGGTTTCGCGGAAGTGCGGCGGGGGCAGGCCGGCGTCGGCCATCTGGCGCAGCATGCGGTCAATGCCGTAACCCAGCCGCTCGATCAGGCCATAGTCGGCCAGCACCTGCACCAGGGTCTCGTTGCGCGAGAAGCGCTCCTCGACGATGTTCTCCACCGTCACGTGGCCGGGCAGGCGGCCCGGCGAGTAGACCTCCAGGCGGTCGCTGAAGAGCGAGACGCGAATGCCCTCGCCGCGCACGCTGTAGTCGCGGTGGGCCACGGCGTTGACCAGCGCCTCGCGCACCGCGCCGGGGGGGAACTGGGTCCAGTCCTGACGTTCGAGGCCGACCATGCGGCTGCCCTTGCGCATATGCTCCATCAGCCAGCGTTCGGCCCGGCGTAGCGCCTCGACCAGGGTGTCGCGCACGTCTTCGCGCTCGAAGGCGTCGGCCATGTCGCGCCCGCGGTAGCGCACCAGGGTGATCTCGGCCTGGGGATAGCGGGCCTCCACCTGGCAGGCGAAGAGCAGCAGCCCGGCGTTGGTGGGCGCAAATGCGGCCAGGTCCTCGGCCTCGGAGGGCGCGGCGGCGCCGCTCTCCCCCTCGGCGCGCGCCGTGGCCACGGGGTCCCGCGCGCCGTCGCGCCTCACAATGCAGCCCCGGCGCTGGAGCAGGCTCAGGGGATCGGCTTCGGCCTCGGGGCCGATGCGGCGCGCGTAGGCGCTCACTTTGAGCGGATCGAGTTCGTCGAGGGTCGCGCCGGGGGGCGTTTCGCGTTCCCAGCTCACCTCGCCCCGTTCGAGGAGCAGACGCCGCAGGGCCTCGGGGGGCAGGGGCTGGTTTGTGCTTCCTTCGCGTCGCAGGTACTTGCCGCGCACGGCATAGACCTGCGAAAGGCCCGCCGGCACGCTGACGACGAGCAGGGTGCGCTCCGCGTGGGTCACCGGCTGCGGCAGGGGTAGGATGAGCGGCGGGGTGCAGGAGAGGGCCGCCTCCAGCACCAGATCGCGGGCGGCGGTGATGTCGCCGATGCCCTCTACCCGGCCCCGCGCGCGCCCGCTCACCCCCAGCAGCAGCGTCCCGCCACGGCCGTTGGCGAAGGCGGCAAGGGTTTCGGCAAGCTCATCGGGCCGCGCCCGCTCGCGGGCAAAGGCCACCCGCGGCCCCTCGCCTTCGGCGAGCAGTTGTTCGAGTTCCGTGGCGTCCATAGGCGTCTTGTCCTCGTCCTCCCCCCAGACCTTTCTCTCCCCACCGGAGGTCTACGTCTCGTTGTAACGTTAAGCAAATAGTCCGGTATTCCTGGGCGCTGCGGGCTAAAGCCCTGGCTGAGATCGTGCAAGCCCCAAAGGGGCTTCAATGTACTATGCAAGG
>DAOUDA010000037.1:0-8477 GCA_034431835.1 Chloroflexaceae bacterium
CACGCCAGTTTGCGATGACGTCCTGACGCCTCAGCGCGTCGGCCAATGGCCCGCGATCAGGCGATCAACACGGAGCGGGTAGACTACCGGAAGGCAGTGGTTTGCAGAAACCTGGTTTCCCCGTACCCCTGCCTCGTGGGAGGGTCCGGGAGGGCGCAGCCCTCCCCGAGATGCGCCTACCCCGTCTCCGCGCGCGCGGGCGCCGGCGCGAGGGCGCGCCAGAAGCTCAACCCGGTGCCTGCCAGGGCGTGGATCACCAGCACGGTGTTGAAGTAGAAGCTGTGCCCGTTGGCCCGCGCCTCTTCCAGCGTGAAGAAGAGCGTCTCGACGCGCTGGGCGACGAAGAAGGCAAAGAAGTAGAGGCAGAAGCAGCAGAACGCCGCCAGGCCCAGTTCGTGCCGGCGGGCGATGATCCAGCCGATGAACAGGGCCGCAGGGGTGGCGAACACCGTCCAGACCAGGGGGCGCACGGCGGCATCGTTGCGTGCGCCGCCCGTCGAGGCGAGGTTAAACGCGGCCCAGCTCACGCCAATGGTGAGGGCCGCGAGCATAATCAGCAGGGTGCGGAAATCCAGACGATTGCTCATCGTGAACACGGTGCCTGCGCGTTATCGCCAGGTCTCATTGCGAGGCCGTATACGGCAATCCAAAATCCAAAATCGTATCACCCTCGCAGGCGCCGGGCGGCCTGTTCCTCCAGGCGCGCGATCTCCGCGCGGAGGCGCGCCTCGTCACCGGCGAGCGCGGTCAGGCGGTTCTCGAGTTCGTTGAGCGTGGCGACGTAGCGCTGGCGCAGCGCGCCTTCGTCGCCCTCGCGGCCCAGCGGCTCCAGATTGCCGCGGATCTGCTGCTGGCGTTTGTAGATCTCCTCGCGCTGAAGGTCGAGTTGGCGGAGCTTTTCCTGGGCGGCGTTGATCTGGTGGTAGAGCCTGAGCACTTCGCCGAGGGTCTTGACGGTGGCAACGTCGAGGAGGCGGTTGGTGAGAAACTCGCGCAACTGCTCGCCGGTAAGGCCGCGCACGGATTCGAAGCGGCTCAGCAGGCGTCGCTCGGTAACGGTGAAACGGGTGCGCGCGTGGGGCTCGCAGGGCACGCGCCAGCGGGCGAAATCAGCGCGCTCCTCCTCCGGCGGGCGCGGCCCGACCAGGTCAAAGGCCGGATTCCGGTGGTGCTCCAGGGTCACAACTACGGCGCGGTCAAGGGCGCTAACGAGTTCAAAATCGATAAGACTCAGTTCGTGCTCCTCGATCCGCACGTACTCGCCTTCGAGGGTGACCCCGGTGATGCGACGCTCACCCCGCCGTGCTTCGGTAACCTGTATCCCCAGTTCCACTGCGTAGGGCAGGATGAGTTCATCGCCCGCCCGGGTAAAGGGCAGCACCCCCTCGCCGGCGTAGTCGCCATTCTCCAGCACCGTCACCGGACCGCGTTCGAGGGTCAGGCCGGTGGCATTGCTGAAGCGCAAGGCGGTAAGCGGATGGCGGGGGTGTTTCGCGCCGCTGTAGAGCAGTTCACGCCGGGCGGGCAGGCGCCGACTGACAATCGGCACCATCGCTGACTGGCCGCGGGCGACGCTCACCGGATGGGTGATGTGATAGGCGAAGAGCGCGCCGCGTTCATCGCCGCTGGCGCGCTCGGTAACACTCTCCTCCAGGCGGCGGGTCGCGAGGTGTGCCGTGCGGGCAGGCGCGGCCATCCCAGGTTCGGCGAAGCGCATCGCCATATCCGCAGCGACCATCTCGGGCGCGGCTGGCGGCGCGCTGTCGAAGAACAGCGGCCCGGCCACCGTGCGTTCTTCGTCTTTGACCAGCGGGCGCTCCGGAGTGTGGGGCATCGCCAGCCGGTAGCGAAAGGAGATCGGCATCCCCGCCATAAGCGTCAACTCGACCTGGTGCAGATCCTCATCGAGTTGATTATCGAACAACCCCCAGCCCTGCAGCAACACTTCCGCCGGTGGCGGGGCTGGAGCGGGCTGGTCCAGCCGTTCTTCCTCGTAGAGCAGGCGGTAACTCACCCGCCAGGCGGGCGCGGGCGCGATATAAGCCAGGAGCAGGTCGTGCTCGCCCGGCGAAAGGCGCAGCGTGGCGCTCTGGCGCTGCTCTTCGCCGCGGGCGGCGCGCAGGGCGTAGAGCAGATCACTATCCGCCTGATCGTCAAGCAGATCCAGGTGCGCCACGTGCGCCACCGGCACGACGCGCACCTGCCGCGTCTCCGGTTGGTAGATGGCCAGCATCGCCCGGCGCAGCGCCATCTCCGGTTCGTGGTCCACCCCCAGGAGCAGTCCCTCGATGGTGCTCTCAGGCTTCTTGTTGCTGCCGTTGAGCGTCACCCGCACCGCGCGGCCGCGCAAGTCGCGCAGCAGATCGAGCAAGCGACGCTCCTCGGCAAGGCGAATGCCGGCCCCGCCCAGACGCGCCGCGCGATCCTCAGGCGTCTCGAAGTCCACGCCGAGCACATAGCCGCCGTTGTCAAGCACAATCAGGCTCTTGAGCACATCGTCTGTCGCCTCCCGAGGGAAGCTCAACTCCAGGCGTTCGCCGTGGTAGGACCCACGGTGCTCAATATAGGCTATCCCGTGTTTGAAGAGCACCAGGCGTGTGATCGGCAAAACGGCCATCGCATGCTCCTGCCTGCTGGTAAGCGATGCTTGCGTTGTTGCTCGTCCCCCAGGGGATCGGCGGGCCGTGCTGCCGCACCTCAGAGGTTCGCTCGCCACTGCGAAACCATCCCCGGGCCCGCCAGGATCGCCCAGGACCGGCAGCCATGTTCCTGGGGGGCCGCGCTCTCCAGGACCCGCCCCTTCCGGGGTCTGTAACCAGAGTCTTTCGCCAAACCCCCGCCCCTCCTCAACCCTCCCCCGCCGGGGGAGAGAGACCGGCGCCTCCCCCCAACGGGGGGAGGCTGGGAGGGGGGCGGAAATACCACGAAACTCACTTTACGGACCACTCAGCAGGTCCCTGGGCAGTCTGTCCGCCCCTGCACGCCGGTCCGAGGGTCTTCCAGGCGCACGGGGTTGAAGGCCGTGTAGGCCAGGCGCGAGAACGCAGCCACGACCGGCGCCATCAGTTCATCGGGCCAGAAATAACGGCCGGCGGGCAAAGGACGGTAGACGTAAATGGCGATGGCGTAGGCGCCATTGGGCGAGCGCACGATGCCCGCGTCGGCCTGCATATCTTCGATCCAGCCGCTCTTGTGCTCCACACGGATGTCAGGCGGCACCCCTGCGACGAGCCGTGTCTGGTCATTGTTGGCGGCGAGGTAGTCCAGCATCTCCTGGCAACGGGCGGGGGTCAGGCGCTCGAAGCGTTCCAGGAGCAAACCCTTGTTGGCGGCGCACTGGTCAATCAACTGGTAGAGCCGGGCCATCGAGGCCGGCTCGGCGCGGAGGCAATTACCGTGCTCCGTGTAGGGTTTCGCGCCCACCGGACCCTTCGGCCCGCAGCGAAACTTCGGTTTGTACAGCCTGATATAATCCGTCGCCTCGAAGGGGATGTACAGATACGTATGCTCCAGGCCAAGCTCCTCCTGCAGCATCGTACTCATCGCGTCGGCCCCGACGAAGGCGTACTCGGTCCCCTGCCCTCCGGCAGCGGTGGCCAGCAAGTCGTTCGCGGCCAGATTGTCGCTCTCGCCGATCATCCTTATGAGCAAGTTCTGCTCACGCTCGTCGAGGGTGTCGAGATTTACATAAGCGTTGAGCATGATCGCCGTTTTGATGGTGCTGGCGCCGGCGAACACGGTATGTTCGTGGAAGCCGGCGCTGGCGCCGGTTTCCAGATCGATCACCTGGAAGCCGATCACCCCCGGCCACTCAGTGGCCATCGCTTCAACTTCCTCGCGGAGCCGGGCCAGGGGCACGCGCGGCGGCGTGGGTTCCTCACTGAGAGTCAGGGTAAAGGGCCCCGCATCGCCGCTGGCGAGATCCTTCCCGATCCGGGCCACGGCGGCGTCAACATCGAGAATGCGGCCCGGAGTGAAGGCAAAGCTCCGCGAGAGCGTCTCGGTGGCGGAGATGACCTGAATGGCCGGTGGCACAGCGACTGCGGCGGCCAGCGTGGCAACCTCCTGGCGAAGGGCCGCCCGGTCGTAGGCGAAGGCCACCGACACCGTTATCGGCGTTGAGGCGGTCAGGGCCGGCGTGGCGCGGGCCAGCAGTTGATCCACCGGCACCGTTAGCCCGATCCGCTCCGCGCTGAGCCTCTGTCGTGTGGAACCCACTCGCAGTTCGATTTCCCCCGGGGCGGTAAGCGCCGCGCGGAGGCGCTGCTCGGCTTCGGCGAATGTCAGGCCGGCCACGGTGACCCCCGCAACCGTGGTCCCGCTGGCGAACACGGGGGCCGGCGTGGGAGCGGAGGCTGTCGAGGCGGCGACGGTTGCCACGGGTCGTCTGGTGGCTGAGGATGAGTCTGGCTGCGACGCAGCAGGGGCGCAGCTCGCGATCAAGGCCAGACAGAGCAGGCTGATCGTGGCGAGACGTGGCCAGGTCATTCGTGCTCCCCAGTGGTGACGGTCAGGTGTCAGGCTCCAGATAGAATGTCAGTGGATATCCGGCTTCCCGAGCGGCATGATGGGCGTTGTACACGCGTTCCTGCGCCTCTTCATACGGCAAGGTCGCCACGTGCGCCCGCCCTTCATAGTGCGCCGTCAGCATTATCACTACCGCCCGGTTGAAACCCAGTCCGAAAAAGACGCGCAGGATGGTGACGACAAAATCCATCGGCGTCACATCATCGTTCTCGATGATCACCCGGTAGGGTTTCTCCAGGTCCTCGCGCTCGGCGACTTTGAAGGTAAGCTCCGGGATGACGTGAACGTCCGGCTCCTCTGTGGTCACGTCAACACCTCCGTGGGCGCCGGCCCGGCCGGCGAGCATCGCCACGTAGTATAGCATATCCCTCAGGTTCTCTCCGCTGGCCTCGCAGCAGGTGGTTTACCCCGACCTATTGGTTACTCAAAAAGGCCGCACAGCGAAACGGTGAATGGCAAACTCTGTTTGCCATCACACGCACCGGGAAGGTCTCCTCTTGCACAAAGCGCTGGCTACGAGTATCATTCGCGACGTTACCGACCGGACGGCGCGTGACGGCGTCGTGCCGCGCCAGCACCGATGATGATCGTGGGGAGGTGATCGCCGTGGACCGCTTTGAGTTGCTCGCCGCGCTTGAGGAAGGATTGGAGAACGGGCGGATCTCGCCCCAGACCGCCGCCTACATTGCCGCCGAATTGTTTGGCATTGAGGCTTATGAAACGGGCTATCACGAATGGGATCTGCTTTCTCCGCCGCCCGAGGAGACCGAGCCGGCGCTGTCCGCCGATTAGCGACTGTCTGAATACCCGGCGTATCCGATAACGTTCTGGGAGGGCCGGTCCCGCCTGCTTACTCTTCTCAGGCAGGGGTGTGGGGCAACCGGGGTTCTCTACACTCATCCAGACGACCGAAGAACCAGCGTTTCCGGGAGGGCTTTGCCCTTCCGGATATTCCCATCTGGATGGGTGTGGGGAAACCAGGGTTCCCCATACCCATCCAGATGACCGAAGAACGAGCGTTCTTGGGAGGGCGAAGCCCTTCCGAAAAAGGGGGTTCCGGGTGACCATTCTCGACCTGGTGCGACTGAACCTGCTCTCGCCGATGGTGCTCGCGTTCGTGCTGGGGGGAATTGCCACGCTGGTCCGCAGCGATCTCAAGTTTCCTGAGGAGTTGTACGTTGGTCTCTCGATCTACCTGTTGCTGGCCATCGGCCTGAAAGGCGGCGCGGCCCTCTCGGAGACGCCGTTCTCGGTTATCTTGTGGCCGGCGCTGGCGACCCTGGCGCTGGGGGTGGTTATTCCGATAGTGGCCTACGTCATTCTGCGGCGCCTCGGCCGCTTCGAGATCGCCGATGCGGCGGCCCTGGCCGCGCATTATGGCTCGGTCTCCGCGGTAACCTTCGCCGCCGTGCAGACCTTCCTGGAGGCGCTGAAGGTGCCGTATGAGGGGTTTACGCCCACCCTGGTCGCGCTGCTGGAGGTGCCGGCGATCATCGTGGCCCTGTTGATTGCCCGCGTGGCGATGGGACAGGGAGGCAATTGGGGCGAGTTGATCCACGAATTGCTGGCCGGCAAGAGTATTCTCTTGCTCCTGGGCGGTCTGGTGATCGGCTTTCTTGCCGGTCAGACAGGTTTGAAACAGGTCGCGCCGCTGTTTGTGGATCCCTTCAAGGGGGTGTTGACGCTTTTCCTGCTTGAAATGGGCATGGTTGCCGCGCGACGGTTGGGTGATCTGCGCAAGGTTGGCCCGTTTCTGGTGGCCTTTGGCATTCTGATGCCGATCGCCTCGGGCATCGTCGGGATCTGGCTCGGCAGCCTGACCGGCCTCTCGTCCGGCGGCGCGGTGGTGCTGGGCACCCTGGCGGCCAGCGCATCCTATATCGCGGCCCCTGCCGCCGTGCGTATCGCCCTGCCCCAGGCCAACCCGAGTTTCTACCTGACCGCATCGCTGGCGATTACCTTTCCGTTTAATCTGGCCGTTGGCATTCCGCTCTACTACGGGTTATCCAACCTGTTCTATTAGACCTGTTCACGCCCGAGGCGCCGTTTGGAGGGGCGCGGGGCGGCGCGGTCTTCCCGCACTCCCTGTTCCGTCCGCGAAGGGCGAAGCCCTCCGCGCCTCCTCCAGGGTAAACAGGGCCAACGTAAAAGGCCGGGCAGCGAAACTATGGTTTGTAGCGTTTCTCGAAAAGGTTGATCCGCAACGATGGCGGCACGAGCGCCACGAGCCACACGGCTCAGTGTCCTCAGTGGATCAAGCGTTCCGGTCCGTGCTCCAGGTGCTACAATGAGACTCCGTGCTCTAGGGGAAGGTCCGGAGGGGCAAGGCGCCTCCGAAACCTTCGCCGTGACGAAGTCTCGCTGTGGAATGCGAGTTGCGGTGAGACGTCTCCCTTTGAGGGTAAGCGGAGAGGGGCAAGTCCCCTCAGCAAACGCCGTTCCGTACACCTGTGGAGGAGGCCCCCGGTGCAGAAACTCAAGCTGGTAACCATCGTTGCTGAGGCGGTGCTCGAAGAACGTCTGTTACGCGAGCTCCGGCAGCTTGGCGCCAGGGGTTACACCCTGGTGATGGCCCGCGGCGAGGGAACGCGAGGTGTGCACGCCAGCAGTTGGGAAGGCCCCAATCTGCGTATTGAAACCCTGGTCTCACCCGAGGTCGCCGAACGGATCATGACCTATGTAGCCGATCACTATTTCGCCGATTACGCCGTGATCGTCTATAGCATGGATGCCGAAGTGATCCGTGGTGAGAAGTATCGCTGAATGGTTCATCTGGTCAGGCATTTCTGGCATCCGGACAGGTGCATCCCCAGGCTGAACAAACTGTCATATCGTCTGGTCGCCTACGGTTGTCGCCGGCGCGGGCTTTGCGGCAGACTGGTCGCTTGCAGGCCCGATCTGCAGCCAGGCGATTGACAATTGGTCATCTGCCAGTGTGGGTTGATGACCAGTCATTGCATTGACGTTTCTCTGCGCAGTGCGTACCATGAGCGCAAACAAGAAGCTAATAGAGATTGGTTCGCGTTTCTCTTGGATTGGATAGAGCGCGAACCATTATTCTTTCTGAAGAGGACCGCTATGGTCACCTTCGAGCCTATCCGGATAACCTGGTTGTCCGATCCCTTTTCTGGGAGGGCCCAGCCCCTCCCCTCAGGGAGGGGCGTGGGGAAACCCGGTTTCCCCGCCTTCCTACAGGAGTTATTCGGATAGGGTCCTAATAGAGAAAAAAGTCAGGGGGAAGCAGATGTGCGCCGGAAAGGTCGGCGCGCACGGAGGACGAGTCGCGGGTGACGGAGTTGATGACCGCTTCGATGCAGCGATCACCGGCCCGCCAGCGCACAATATCCCCTGGACGCAGATCGTAGTGTTCCGGGCGAGTATAGCTGCCGCTACAGTCAATCATCAGACCCGAGGTTTCGAGCCGATCCACCGGCAGATCGGTGTAGCGGTAGCCGTAGTTGCGCCGATAGACGCTTACCGTAATCAGGGAAGTTTGTGACATACCATAAGGTTCAAGCCTGCGGTTGCACCTCGGACCTTCATACGCCCTGTCAAAGCCAGGACGCGCGGCCGCCGCGGGCGCATCAGAGTCTGTCCGGATAACCAGGTTATCCGACAACGGTCTGGGAGGGCTTTGCCCTCCCAGACCCTCTCCGCTGGCCTATGCATCACCCACAACCTGCCGCTGGCCCTTGAAATCGCGCCTGCACAGGCTGGAACTGGCGGTCCGCATGTGCGGACAGCGGCGTCCACGCAGTGGACGCCAGCGATTCGTCCGCCAGAGGCGACTTATGAACTTTGAGCATTAAATCCGGTGGCAGAGGGGTGGAGCAACTGGTTGGTTTCCCCTGCCTTACTTCTCGGGTGTTCTACCTCATCCGTGTTGATGGCTATCACGCCAGTTTGCGATGACGTCCTGACGCCTCAGCGCGTCGGCCAATGGCCCGCGA
>DAOUDA010000038.1:0-6768 GCA_034431835.1 Chloroflexaceae bacterium
CAGGGCGGGCGGCTGTTCAGCGAGGGGACGGGGCGCGGCAACGAGCGCGCCGAGGGCCCGCCGCGCGGCCACGCCATCGCCGGTCAGCGGCAACACCAGCCGCGCGGTCGCGTCGAAGGCCACCAGACCGGCCAGCGAACCGGGGGGCAGCCGGTCGAGCAAGGCGCTTGCGCGGGTGAGCGTATCGTGCAGGCGGGTGCTGTGGGGCGTGCCGGTTTCGTCCATCACCGGCGTCGTTTCGACCACCACGACCAGGGCCAGCGGAACCGCGGAACGGGCCGACGCGCTTACAGGGTAGGTTACGCCGTCAATCGTCGCGGTCAGCGTAGGCATTGTCTCGCCAGGACAGTTCAGTTCGGCGATGAGGCTGGTGGAGGTAACTTCGGCAACGTGGAGGGCGGGCGGCGCTTCCTGGGCAAAGGCTGCGGCGGGAACGACGTTCAGTAGCAGGAACGCGACCAGGACAAAGCGGGAACACAGGCGCATAGGGTTCACCTCCGGGCAGTGAGCGTGATCCACCCTATGTACCGCTCGCGATCGCGGCATGATGCGCCGCGGGGCGCGAGGTTACTGGAGCGTGGGCGCACGGCCTGGCCCGCGCTCCGCGTTTCTCAAAAGGGGTATGGGGCAACCAGGTTGCCCCATACCCCTGCAGCCGGCCATTAGTACGGATGATCGAGCATCACCAGGGTGACAGCCCCGGAATATTGAAGCGCCCGGTGGTGGCGAGGAAGTAGAGCGTGGGGCCATAGTTGATCGCCACCAGCACGATCGCGCTGAGCACCCAGGGCGTCAGGCGGTCGAGGAACAGCGGCACATCCTCGGGCCCCGAGAGCGCCCGGGCGAAGGTCACCGGCCCTGGCTCCACGCGCTTGCCAGCCGTGAGCGTCATCAGCACATTGACCAGGAAGCAGAGGGCGCTGGCAAACATCAGCAGCCCGCCAATCATGGTGAAGGGGAGCAGGCCTTCCCACTCGGGCAACACGTAGGGTGCGGAGCCGATCATCGTGCGCCGGGGCATCCCCGCCAGACCCAGCATGTGCATGAAGTGCGAAAAGAGGATCATGCCGATGATCCAGAGCCAGGCCTGCGCCAGACCCAACCCCCTGCTCCACAGCGCCCGGCCGGACAGGTAGGGCAGAAGCCAGTAGGTCAGCCCCATGAAGGTGAGCGCCACGGCCGAGCCGACGGTCAGGTGGAAGTGGCCGGAGATCCAGGCGGTGTTGTGCACTACCAGGTTCAGGTTGTAGCTGGCATTGATCACCCCGCTGGCCCCGCCGAAGGCGAAGAGCATCATCGCGAAGACCTGGGTGACGAAGGCCGGCTCGTTCCAGGGCAGGGCGAAGATCCAGGCCAGCCAGCCCTTGCCGCCCCGGGTGCGCCCGGCATGCTCCAGGGAGGCGACCACGTTGAAGAAGGTCAGCAGGCTGGGGAAAAAGACGCCGACCGTGAAAATAAAGTGGACCAGTTTCCAGATCTGGGAAATGCCGGGGTCGGTGTACTGGTGGTGCAGGCCGATCGGCACCGAGAGCACCAGGAAGAGCAAGAACGAAACGCGGGCCATCGGCTCGCTGAAGAGCTTGCCGCCTGCCAGTTTTGGAACAATGGCATACCAGGAGATGTACGCCGGTAGGAGCCAGAAGTACACAATCGGATGGCCGGTGAACCAGAACAGGGTTCGCGCCAGCAGCGGATCGGTGCCTGGGGCGAGACCGAAGGCCCACGGCAGCAGCAGCACCAGCATCTCGACCGCGATGCCGAAGGTGGCAATCACCCACATCGTCATCGTGACGATCGACATAAACGCGGCCAGGGGGATCTTCGCGCCCGGATTATCCCGGCGCCAGGCCCGCAGGGTCATCACCTGGTTGGCCAGGAGAAAGTACGTCCCCACCACCACAATCGTCAGGCCGAGGTAGAAGAAGCCATTGGCCTTCAGTGGCGGGTAGAACGTGAACATCACCGTGGCCTGGTTCAGCAGGATCGGCACGGCGGCGATGAGCAGACCGGCGGTCATGAAGTAGAAGGTAAACCAGGCCAGTCCACGGTTGACCAGGGGACGGTCGAAGGAGCGCGCCGTTACAAAGGTCAGAAAACCGGTGATGTAGAACGTGGTAAACACCAGCACATTGAGCACGCCGTGAAGGGTCAGGCCCTGGTAGTAACCGCCGGGGAGGATCGCCTTGATCGGTTTGTACAGATCAATGCCGTTGTACTGCAACACCTGCAGCACGCCCATCAGCCCGCCCAGGCCCAGGGCCAGAAAGGCCACCAGAATGTTGAGACCCGCAACGCGGTTCTCGGTGGCAAATCGATCGGCGACATCTACACGCGCCGCGGCGCGTGGTCGAGCAATCACAGCCATGATGAAACCTCTTGCTCAGGGTGCGTCGGGGCGCCACTGACGCCGTGGCTAACGCACAATCACCTTGCCTGACATTACGTGATGGCCACTGCCGCAGTACTCGTGACAGACAATGAGGTACTCCCCGGGCCGGTCGAAGCGCACGGTCAGTTTGGAGATCTGGCCAGGCACGACCATCATGTTGACCGGCGTGCCGACGATCTTGAACCCGTGAATGACATCGCGGCTGGTAAGCACGAAGGTTACCTCGGAGCCGGCGGGCACTTCGATCTCGTTCGGCGTAAAGAGGAAGACCTGGGCGATCATCGCTGCCTGGTACTTGCCCGGCGCCAGTTCACGCAGACCGGGTTCGTCAAAGGGCTCGGTGACGGCGATGGCCTTTGGTTCGATGCGCCCGGCGATATCGGGCACGCGTAACCCGACGGCGAAAGCCGTAATCACCACCGCGGTTATCACCGCGACGGGAATGGCGACGCTCGGCAGGATCCAGGCCACCTCGAACAGGTAGCCCATAAACTTCTGGGGGTTCTTCAGCATCATGGCTGGATGATCCCTCCGTTGCTCAACAGTTGCAGATACACCTGCAACCACAGGCTGACGATCAGCACCAGATAGCCACAGATGATCAGCAGCGCGCCCCGGGGCGGTTCGTGGCTCTCGTGCTCGTCCTCTTCAGCGGCGGGCCGCGCCCGGGCCCGGCGTTCGCGATCAGGCGTGTTTTGGGTTGCCATGGATGTCGGTGCGCTCCTCTCTAGTTCACCATAACCCTTTGCAGATAGTGGAAGGGCTGCGCCCTCCCAGGAACGCTCTCTACTCGGTCGTTTGGAGGAGCGTGGGGAAACCGGGTTTCCCCGCGCTCCTGCCCGTGGGGTGCGGTTGTGCAACCTGCCCGGCTGCGGTAGGGAAACCGGGTTTACCTACCTCCCGGGAACCCTCGTTCCTCGCCCGGTTGGCGGGGGAACCGGGTTTCCCCTCACCCTGCCCGCGAGAAGGTCCGGGAGGGCTTTGCTCTCGCAGAACGCAATCGGCTCCCCTGGGTATCCGGACAGGCTGCTAATCGGGGTAGCACAGAAACAGGTGCGAGGCTTCGTACACCTGGCGCATCAGGCCGCTGCTGCCCAGTTCCTGGCGCACCAGGTCAATGTCGCGCAGAAAGGTTCGCACATGCAGCCGCTCGCCGGCGTACCTGGCCCGGATCATGCCGTTGCTGTCCACCAGGATCACCCGTTGATCGTGCTTGATCTTCCCATTCGCATCAGGCTGGCCGTAGTAGAAGCCCAGTTCGCCGCCGATCAGCGCCTTCAACTCGGGGGGCTCGCCGGTGGCGAAACGCCAGGAGCGCCGGTCGGCGGCCAGTTGGGCCGCGTAGGTCTGGAGTGCCTCGCGGGTGTCGCGCTCGGGATCAAAGCTGATCGTCAGCAGGAGCACTTCGCTTCCCAGGCTGCCCTCGGCGCGCAGATGTTCACGCAGGGCCACAAGCTGCTCGCGCTGTGCGGCGCAGTCCTCACCGCAACGGGTGTAGGTAAAATTGATGAACACCGTCCGTCCCAGCAGGTCATTCGAATTGATGGGCAGACCGTACTGATCCTCCAGGGCGAAGGCGGGCAATGGGACGATGCGCGGCAGCACTTTCACCGGTCGCGCCACGGCGAACCAGAACGTGAGTACGAGCAGCGCCAGGCCCAGCGCCGCCAGACCGTACATCGTGATCCGGGCGCCGTGGCTCAGGCGCGGGGTGCTGTGCGGGAGCCGCTCGGGGGCCAGGACCAGCTTCAGGGGGCGCATAGAATTGCTTGTGCTCGCAGGAACAAGTTACAGGCTAGAGTATATTTCGAGAGCGAAAGTAATACGGTAAAGCCCCGGCAACCAGTGATGGTGATGCGTTAACTTCGTATCAGGAAGCGGGTCAAGGGGAAACCAGGTTTCCCCGGGTCCCTGCCGCCGGGGCGCGGGTGACGCGCAATCTTCCCAGGTTGCGTAGTTGTTGACATCCGCCCCACCTGTGGGCTATAGTGCAGCTATTGTGGTAAATCCCCGCTGTCTACGAAAACGTTATGGTCCAGTCGCTCGATCGAGCCTTTGATGTGCTTGAGGCGTTAGCCGAGGCTGAGGACGACATCAGCCTCTCGCAGCTAACCGAGCGCGTCGGTTTGCCCCTGGGCACGGTGCATCGCCTGCTGGGAAGCCTGGTGGCGCGGGGCTATGCCGCCCAGGATCGCGATACGCGCCTCTACGGTCCCGGGCCGCGCTTGCTGCAGGTAGCGGCTCGCGCCGCCAGTAATCGCCGCTTTGACCTGAGCCGCATCGCCCGTCCGGTGCTTCAGCATCTCACCGAACTCACTGAAGAGACCAGCAATCTGGTGCTCCTGCAGCATCACGAGGGGGTCTATAGTGAGCAGGTCTCCAGCCCGCGGATGGTACGCATGTTCACCGAGGTCGGGCAGCGCGCTCCGCTGTACTGCACCGGGAGCGGCAAGGCGATCCTTTCTACCTTCTCCCCGGAACAACTCGACACCTACCTGGAGCATACGCATCTTCAGGGCTTTACTCCCCGCACGGTCACCAACACCGAACGCCTGCGCGAGGAGCTTGAAGCCGCCCGCGCCCAGGGCTTCGCCCTCGACGACGAAGAGCGCGAACTGGGAGTGTGCTGCGTCGCCGCGCCGATCTTCGACCGCTTCGGGCGCTGCGTGGCCGCGATCAGCATCTCCGGTCCTACGGCACGTCTGTCGCTCGAACGGGCGCGCGCCCTCGGCCCGCTGGTCCGCCAGGCTGCCGATGAGTGCAGCGCCCGCCTGGGGTACTGCCCTCCGGTTCAGGTTGAAACGACCGAAGAGTGACGCGCGCGCGGGCAGGGGTGCGGGGAAACCTGGTTTCTCCACCTCCCTGCCCGCGGGGAAAGGTTGTAGCCCAATCCTCCGGGTTGCGGTATATGGGGAAACCAGAATTCCGCATCCGATAGCAAACTCGCCTATGGACCCGCAACGTCTCTGGACGGCATCGCTGCGCGCCGCGCCCTGCGGCGAGGCCATCACCGCGGTCATGGCCGCGGCCCTTGCCGCCGTCGAGCCTGGCGCCGCCGTGCGGCGCTGCCTGCGCCGCGACGGCGATACCCTCGTCGCCGGTGAGCGGGTCTTCGATCTGCGAACGATCGACCGGGTTTTCGTGATTGGCGCCGGGAAGGCCGGCGCGCCCATGGCCCACGCCGCTGCCGCCGTGCTTGGGCCGCAACTGACCGAGGGCCTGGTAGTGGTGAAGGACGGCCATCTCGACGGCGCGCCCCCGCCCCGCGTGGCCATCGTTGAGGCGGGGCACCCCGTGCCCGATGAACGGGGCGTCGCCGCCGCCCGCCGCATGGCCGGCATGCTCGGCGACCTTACCCCGCGCGACCTGGTGATCGCCCTCATTTCCGGTGGCGGCTCGGCCCTGCTGACCCTGCCCGCTCCGGGGGTCGCCCTCACCGATCTGCAGGCCCTCACCGCCGATCTGCTCGCCTCGGGGGCGAGCATCGGCGAGATCAACGCCCTGCGCAAGCACCTCGACCTGGTGAAGGGCGGCGGCCTGGCGCGTATGGTCCACCCGGCTTCACTGGTAACGCTCGTGCTCTCCGATGTGGTCGGCAACCCCCTTGATGTGATCGCCTCCGGTCCGACCGTGGCCGATAGCAGCACCTTTGCCGATGCCTGGGCCGTTCTGGAGCGTTACGGGTTGATCGAGCGCGTGTCTACGGCCATTGCCGCGCATCTGCGCGCCGGGATGGCCGGCGCGGTTCCCGAGACGCCCAGGCCCGGCGACCCGGCGCTGGCCGGGACCAGCACGATCCTGGTGGGCAGCAACCCGATCGCCGCCGATGCCGCCCTCGCCGCCGCACGGGCCGCCGGTTTCCACGCGCTGCTGCTTACCACGTTTCTTGAGGGTGAAGCGCGCGAAGCCGGGCGCTTCCTGGCCGCCGTGCTGCGCGAACTCGCCGCCAGCGGCAGGCCGCTGCCCCGTCCGGCATGCCTGGTGGCCGGCGGCGAAACGACGGTGACCCTTCGCGGCAACGGACGGGGCGGGCGCAACCAGGAACTGGCTCTTGCCGCCGCCCTGACCCTCGCCGGCACCCCCGATGTGGCCCTGGTCGCCCTGGCCACCGATGGCGGCGATGGCCCCACCGATGCAGCCGGGGCCGTCGCCAGCGGCGACACGGTGCGCCGCGCCCGCGCCCTGGGTCTCGACCCCGCCGCCCACCTGGCGCGCAACGATGCCTATCCCTTCTTCGAGGCCCTCGATGATTTGCTGCGCCCTGGCCCGACGACAACCAATGTGAATGATCTGGCGTTCTTGTTCGCATGGTGAGGCAGGGGCGCGGGGAAAACGGGTTTCCCCGCGCCCCAGCCCGGGCGATGGTTTTGAGGGAGATT
>DAOUDA010000039.1:0-10480 GCA_034431835.1 Chloroflexaceae bacterium
GGTTAACCCTGTTTCCCCAACGCCCCTCCAACTGGCCAAGTTCACCTCGGGAGTTTGAACCATGACCGATCAACCATCGCTCCACGTCGCGACAGGGGATCAGGACCGTGTGGCGGCCCATCCGCGGCTGCAGTACTTCCCCATCTCGTTCTTTGCGTCGGTGTTGGGCATGGCCGGCACGACCATCGCCCTGCAACGGGCGGAGCGCTTCCTGGGGTTGCCCTTCTCCATCAGCGGCGTCCTGCTTGTGGTGTCGCTGGCGATCTTTGTGGTGATCGCGATCTTCTATACACTGAAGGCGGTGCGCTACCCCGACGCCGTTAAACGGGAATTCGCCCATCCGGTCAAAATCAATTTCTTTGCCACCATTTCGATCAGCCTGCTCCTGTTCGCGATCGCCTTTATGCGCCTGAACGGTGATGTTTCGCGGCTGTTCTGGATGGCGGGCGCGGCCCTGCATCTGGTCTTCACGCTTGTCATTCTCTCCGCCTGGATGCACCGAACCACGTTCCATATTCAACATGCCAACCCGGCCTGGTTCATTCCGGTGGTGGGCAACATCATCGTCCCGATTGCGGGAATTGAGCACGCCCCGGCCGAGGTGTCATGGTTCTTCTTCAGCATCGGCCTGATCTTCTGGATCGTGCTGCTGACCATCGCGCTGTATCGGATCATCTTTTACCCGCCGCTCCCCGAGCGGCTGAAGCCAACGTTGTTCATCCTGATCCCTCCGCCGGCCATCGGGTTCGTGGCCTACCTCCGGCTGATGGAGCACGACGTCAGCGGCTTTGTCCTGGATGGGTTCGCCAGGGTTCTGTACTATTTCGCGCTGTTTATCTTTTTGTTGCTGCTGGTGCAGGCGCGCCAGTTTGTAAAGATCCCGTTCTACCTCTCGTGGTGGGCCTATTCCTTCCCCATGGCGGCGATCACCATCGCGACGATCTTGATGGCCTCCAGGACGAACCTGCTCGTTTTCCAGGGTCTCGCGTATGCGCTACTCATTGGCCTGGGGGCGCTGATCCTCACGCTGCTGTTCCGAACGACTATGGCGATTGTTCAGCGTAAGATCTGTGTCGAGGATGAGTAGCCAGTACTGCGCAACGCACCCGCGCTTACCCGAAGCGGATGCGCGTCCCCACGCAGGTCTGTACATAGGCGTCGGGGAGGGCGCGGGCAATGGCATGTTGCGCCTTCCAGCCGGTGCAGTGGCCCGGCAGGATGAGCGCCGGCCCAAGCTCCGCCAGCGCGGCGACGGTGTCGGGAATGATCGGCTCGAACACTCCTCCGGAGAGATGCAGGCCGCCGATAACGCCCTGGATCGGGGCGACTCCCGTCAGGTGACGGGCGTAGCGTAGCACGTTCACGATCCCCGCATGGCTGCACGCCGAGAGCACGACCAGGCCCTGGTCACGCACGTTCACCACCAGCGCCTGATCGTCCCAGATCCAGGGATCGGCCTCCCAGTCCCCGCCAGCGGCGCGCGCGAAGTGGCCGGGCATCCCCCGTTCAAACGGCGTCACCCGCTCAACCTGACCTGTCACCAGCACCTGGCCATCGAGCACCAGCGAGGGATCGCGGCGTTCGATGATCTCCACCCCTTCCCGTTCCAGGTCGGCGCGGCTCGGCCCGGGAAGGTGCAACTCGGCCCCGCTGGGAAAAACTGCCTTGCGATCGCGCCAGCTATCGGGGTGCAGGATCAGCGGCAGGCGACGGGGGCCGAGCCGCGCCAGCAGGCCGTGCAGACCGCCGTGGTGGTCGGTGTGCCCGTGGGAGAGCACGATGGCGCGGAGATCGGCCGGATCAATGCCCAGCACGTCCATATTGTGCACCAGGGTCCGCGGTCCCATCCCCGTGTCGTAGAGCACCGAGGTGCGGCGGCCCTCCCGTTCAACCGTCACCAGCGCCGCGAAGCCGTGTTCGGCCAGGAGCGGGGGGTGCTCGAAGCTGTCCCAGCGCAACGCCGCCCGCTGCACCCTGGGCGTGCCGGGGAGAAGCGCATCCATCACGTTGTCCACCAGAATGGTCACCTCGACGGCATCAACGGCCTGGAGGGTCACCGATGACTGCTCGGCCATGCGCGTGCTCCTTTCCCGGGATAAGTGGTGCATCCGGCAAGTTCTCGAACGGGAGGGTCTGGGAGGGCTTTGCCCTCCCAGAAACCCGTCTCCCAGCCCTTTCGTGTATCAGAACTTGCCGGATGCCAGTACGTTTGGTGATGCTATAATTTTACCATTGTCGAAGCTGCACGTGATGTGAGGCAACAATGCGGTTGCTGAAACGCTTTCTTGTATGGGGCGCGCTGGGGTTGGTCGTGGCGCTCGCGCTCGGCGCCGGCGGCGGGTACCTCTGGCTGCGCCGCTCGCTGCCGCGGACCAGTGGGGAGATCCGCGTCAGCGGTATCAGCGGGACGGTGACGATCGTCCGCGACTCCGAAGGCGTGGCCCACGTCACCGGTGCGAGCGAGACCGATGCCGCCTTTGGATTGGGCTTCGCCCACGCCCAGGATCGCCTCTGGCAACTGGAGGTGCAGCGGCGCATCGGCTACGGCCGGCTCTCAGAGGTCTTTGGTGCAGCGACCCTCGACACCGATCGCTTCCTCCGCACCCTGGGCGTGGCCCGCGCCGCCCGCAGCGCCTTTGAGCGCCTCGATGCCGGGACCATCGCCATCCTCGAGGCCTACGCGGCGGGCGTGAACGCCTTTCTGGCCACCAATCCCGTCCTGCCGCCGGAGTTCCTCATCCTCGGCGTGCAACCCGAACCCTGGCAACCGGTCGACTCGCTGGTCTGGGCGAAGATGATGGCCTGGGACCTGGGCGGGAACTGGAGCGATGAGGTGCTGCGCTCGCTGCTGGTCGCGCGGATCGGCCCGGAAGACGCCGAGTTTCTGTTGCCCGCCTACACCGCCGACGGGCCGGTGATCCTCCCGGAAGGGGCGGCGAGCCAACCCGTGGCCACGGCGGCTGCCTCGGGGGCCGCGATCCAGCCCGCCACGGCGCGGGCGCTGCTCGACCTGTGGCAAACGGTGCACCTGACGACCGGGCTGGGCGACCGGATGGCCGGCTCGAACAACTGGGTCATCGGCGGGGCGCGCACGGCCAGCGGCAAGCCGCTGCTGGTCAACGACCCGCACCTCGCCACACGCATCCCCTCGATCTGGTACCTGGCCCACGTCCAGGGCGGGGCGATCAACGCCATCGGCGCGACCTTCCCCGGCCTGCCGGCGGTGGTCATCGGCCACAACGGGCGCATCGCCTGGGGCGTGACCAACACCGGCCCCGATGTGCAGGACCTCTACGTGGAGCGGATCGACGCGCAGAATAACGTAGAGTACAACGGCAGACGCGAGCCGGTCACCCTGATCGGCGAAACGATCACGGTCAAAGACGCCGAGCCGGTCACGCTGACGGTGCGCGTCACCCGTCACGGGCCGATCATCAGCGATGTGATTGACGGCACCGGCGAGACGCTGGCCTTCCGCTGGACGGCACTTGACGAGGAGGACGCCACCATCCGCGCCTTTCTCAATGTCAACCGGGCGGGCAACTGGGAGGAGTTTACGGCGGCGCTGCGCGATTACCGCGTGCCGATGCAGAACTTCGTCTACGCCGATGTCGAGGGCAACATCGGCTACTACGCGCCGGGCGCGCTGCCCATCCGCCGCAACGGCGACGGGCGGCTGCCCGTGCCGGGCTGGACCGATGAGTACGAGTGGGCCGGCTATGTGCCGTTCGAGCAGTTGCCGCACGTCTACAACCCGCCACAGGGCTACATCGCCAGCGCCAACAACCGGGCCGTTGGCTACGACTATCCCTACCTGATCGGCACCTCCTGGGCGTCGCCGTACCGGGCGCAGCGGATCATCGAACTGATCGAGCAGGGCAGCCAACTCACGGTCGCCGATATGCGGGCCATGCTGGGCGATGTGGTCTCGGCGCAGGCCCGCGACCTGTTGCCGGTGATGCGCGCGGTGACGCCGGCCGGGTCGCGTGAGGCTGCCGCGCTCGACCTGCTGAAGGGGTGGAACGGCGCGATGCGCGGCGACAGCGCGGCGGCGGCGGTCTACCAGGGTTACTACTATGCGGCCATCGAGGCTATCTTCGCCGACGAGCTGCGCGACCTCTTCGATGAACAGTACCAGGCCGAACGCGACTTTCCGGCGATGGCCCTGCGCGCCGTGCTCCTCGACGGCCACGGCGAATGGTGCGATGACGTGACGAGCGTGGCGACTACGGAAGATTGCGCGGCCACCCTGTCCGCGGCGCTCACCCGGGGACTGGAGGCGATGGCGGAGGCCCAGGGCCAGAGCGATCCGGCCCGCTGGCGCTGGGATCGCGTCCATCAGGCGGTCTTCCCGCACACGCCCTTCAGCCAGGTCGGGGCGCTGCGGGGTGTCTTCGAGCGGCGCGTTCCCAACGGCGGCGACAGCTTTACGGTCAACGTCGCCCAGGTGCGCATCACCGAGCCGTACCTCCAGTACAACGCTCCCTCATACCGCCAGATCATTGACCCTGGCGACCTGGAGGCGTCGCGGTTCATGCATACCACCGGCCAGTCGGGCAACGTGTTGAGCAGCCGCTACAGCGACTTCCTCGAACCATGGCAACGGGTGGAAGATGTGCCGATGCGCTTCAGCGGCCCGATCGAGGGGGAGCGGCTGGTGTTGCTGGGGGGTGAGAACAGGTAAGCTGAGCGAAGTGCTCTGGAGGCAGCCGCGCATGACCCTCTCTTCCTTGCGGACCTTACTGAAGGCTGGGAGCGCCCGTAAGGCTCGCGCCGTTGCCGGGACGTGGCGAGGACCGGAGGGTGCGGATCGAGGCGCCGCTGCTCCTCGTCCTGGCTGCCTGCGGCGTGATGCTGCTGGCTGTCTGCTCCGGCGCCTCACCCGTGCCGCCGACCCCGGCGCCACCCACCCGCGATGGCGCCCCGGCGACCGTGGCGCCGTCGCCGCAGGCAACCGCCCCGTCCGCGCCGAGCCCTCCCGCGACCGCAGCGCCGCCCACGGCCACTCCCGTTCCGTCGCCCGCCGCGGCGGCAGGGTTCGTCGTTTTCCCCGATGCCGACGGGCAACTCTGGCGCGCCGGCGAGCCCGGCCAACCGCCCATCAAGCTCGGGCCGGCAAGCGAGCCCGGCGTCAATCCGCCCTGGGCGGCCTCCCCCGACGGCCGGACGATCGCCCTCGTCGCCGGCACGGGTGTGTGGCCCTGCAGCTACCAGTACCAGAATCCGCCCGCCCTGGCCCTCTGGCTGGCGCCCGGCGATGGCGGCGACGCCCGCAAAATCCAGGATCTCCTGCCGCCGCGCCCGCTCGACCTCACCCCCGGCAGCGCCGATAACTTCGACCTGCTCCCCGCCCTGATCAGCCCGCAGGCGCTCACCTGGAGCCCCGACGGCGCGCGGGTCGCCTTTGTCTCGGCCCACGGCGGCGCGCCGGATCTCTACACGGCCAGCCTGGACGGCGACGTGACTCGCCTGACCGATGATGCCAGGATCGGGGTGCAGCCGGCCTGGTCGCCCGATGGGCGACACATCGCCTATCAGGCCGCCTCGGGGCTCGGGACCGGCGCCGGGTATGGCGACCTGGGGCTAGCGGTGGTCGCGAGCAGCGACGGCGCGCCGGTCTTCACCCGTGCTCCGCTCCCCATCGTCAACGACGCCAACGCCACGTAATCAGCGGGCTGGCGTGGATCAGCGACACGGCCTTCGCGGTCGCCCTGGCTCGCATCCCGGTATGCGCCGCGGAGATCCAGGTGGTAACGCCAGAGACAGGAGAAACGACCACGCTGCTGCACAGCCCGGACACCTGCCCGGGCGCGCTCGCCTGGAGCGCGGGCGCGCGGACCCTCGCCATCGCCCTCGGCTCAGTGGGCCGTGAACCCGGGGCCGGGCTCTACCTCTGGTCGCCCGGCGAGGCGAGCGCCCGGCTCGTGGAGGCGGGCGCCTTCAGCGATCTGGCCTGGAGCCCGGCGGGCGACACGCTCGCCGCCCGCTCCTCGCAGGACGACATCCGCCGCTCCGCCTACCTGCTCTGGCGCCCGGACGGCTCGGCCCGCGTGGTTGCCACAGGCGGGGCGCCGATCTGGTCAAGCGACGGCCGCTCCCTGGCGGTGGGCGAACTGATCGTCAGCCCGAACGGGCAGGTCACGGGGCGGCTCCCGCAGCCCGAGGCGCAACCGGTTGGCTGGATCGGGAGCGATCTGGTGTACGTTGCACCGTTGATCGACGCGGGGGACGCCGCGGAACTACGCCGCTGGGATGGCCGCGACGCGACCCTGGTGGCGCGCGTTCCGCGCAGCGCCCTGTGGGCCATCCGCACCATCGAGCCTGGCCCCTGATCTCGGAAAGGCTTCAGAACGGGGCGTTCCAGCCTGGCAGCACTTTGAGCGCAGTCGCTTCGAGTACCACCCCGGGGCCGGCGCGGTGATGCGCGGCCTGCATGGCCGCGAGTACCTGCGGCATATCGGTGTTGGCAACTACATTCTGGAGATCAACCGGGCGATGCGTGGCAAGGTCGACAAACATCGTGCCATGGACCTGGCCTTTGCGCAGCGCGAAGTCGTCGATGCCCAGGTCAACGACCAAACGCGAGATCGCGCGATCTCGCGTTTGTCGTCCTGAAGCCCTGAACCCTGGCGCCCCCGAGCCGACTCGAACGGCTGACACGCGGTTTAGGAAACCGCTGCTCTATCCTCTGAGCTACGGGGGCAAGCATCGTGAGTGTACCACAGATGCGCCCCTGGCGCAATGCGCCCCTGATCGATAGTGTTCACATCTACCGAACACGTTCGCACCGCAGAGGGCGTGGAGGGCTTCAAGGAGGCGCCTTGCCCGCTCACCGGACCGGTGCGCCCACCGTCACCAGCAGCGTCGGGCGAGCCACGGCGTTCCAGTCGCCGGTGTCCGAGGACGAGAAGTACTTGCCGCTGTGATAGGCGTTGTCTGCCGAGTAGAGGGCCAGCCGCAGCGGCGTGCGTGCGGCATGCGCCTCGGCCACGGCGCGGGTTACATCGATCTCGCGCCGCACCCCCGGCCAGCCTGAGAAGGTCGCCAGTGGTTCGACCCATCCCGCCCCGACGTTCTCCGTCGCCAGCGGCCCGTTGTTCCAGTTCGTGGTCCGCTCGTTCCAGTCGGCGCCAACGGTAAGCGCCTGGATCAGCGACGGTCGCGCCTGGCTCGGGTCTGAATTGCCAAACTGATGCAGGACCAGCCTGGCCGAGACGATCGCCTGCCCCGGGGGCAACTGGTCGAGGGGGAACGTCACGTAATACCTGGCGAAACACGGCCAGTCGGCAATGTCCGACTGGTTCTGGACGTTGAAATCGCTTCTACCGGCATCCCGCGTCGAAACGCCCCACTCGCTCCAGAAATCAAGCCCGTCGCCACAGACTGCACCCCCGCCTACACCCACGTCGGGGACGACGGCCCCGTTCAGGCCCTGACGGATCGTGATCGTCTGCGACGACGCTACCGTGGGGGGGGTGTAGCCAGGGAGACCGAACCTGAGCGTGCCCCACGTGGACGGCGCCTGGAGATCCGCCGCTGGCGGCCAGAATTGATCCGGAATGGGTGTTCCGGCCCGGTCGTCTCGGTCGTGAACAGCCAGCGCCATCCGCCACAGGGTTCCATCGTTTGGACGTCCACTGAGACCAAGACTACTGAAGGGCACGCGGAAGGTCATGGCCCAGCCGCGATCGTCGGTCTCGTCATTCATCCATACCCCGCGCCAGCCTGGACGGGTAGTAAAAGCCGTATTGGCAGGGACCCAGGCGCCGCCGCTGGCGCGGTATGCGGCCTGGTACTGCGCGCCGCCCGCGCCGCTAAACTGGGCCACGAAGCGATGGCTACTGGCGCTTGCCGTTGCGCCATTGGCGGTATCGAGGTACAACGTTACAGCGTCCCAGGCGCTCAAATCGGCGCGCTCCGGGGTGGTGTCGTACCACAGCCGGCGGTCGAAGATCGCTACGTACACGTACAGTTCCGTGTCGTTGTACCCCAGACGCACATCGGCGTAATTCTGGGTCGGGGTCACCGCGCCAAACCAGAAGATGGCCAGTTCCGGGAAGCGCTCGTCAACGTCGGCAACGGCAAAATAGGGCGCGTTGACCCGCAACCCGCCCGCCGGAGCGGGAGCGCCGGAATTACTGCGCGGCGGCCCGACCACCACGGGTAGATACAGCGTGGTAGGCGCCGTGAGGGGCGCCGCGACAACGGTAATGATGGCAACGAACGTGAACAGCATTCCGGCAACCATCGGACCAGGTCCAAACGGGCGCATCAACACCTCCTGGGACTGGTTGGCTCCCGGCGGCGACGTCCCTACGGTCACCTCGCCAGAGCCAACTGTTCCGTGCTGGCAGAGTGGAGCCGGGGAGGCGCGCGTCCGTGGTCTTCGGACCGAGAGCGACGATGGCTGGTCCGTGGTCTTCAGACAAAGAGCGGCGACAGCTAGCATGTGAGGCGCGCACCTCCACCATCGCCCCGCTGGTATGGACCATACCAACCCCAGTTTGCCAGGCGATGGCGCCCGCGGCAATCGGTCAAAGGTCCTCTTTTAACTGATTTTATACTACTACGCCCTGTTACGGGGCCGGCAAGTTGCCGGCAGCTTCTGACGAACCTTCCCGCCAGCGTCGCGCCAATGGGGTGAGCCACTACGCGGCCATCGTCAGCGGCTGTGTCGTCGCTACGCGACCAACCGCCCGCCGCAGCGCCTCGGCGCGGTCGTGCATCAAATGGTCGGGCGGAATAAGTGCGAAGATCTCCAACCGGCTCAACTGCCGGCGCGGCTGCTCGGCCGGGCTGACGATGAAGACCTCGCAGTCCGCATCGACGGCGTCCTTGATCGCGTTCTCGATCACCAGCGAGATCGTGTCATCGATCAATGGGACATTGCTCAGATCAATCACCGCCGCCTCATACTCGCCGATGGCCGCATGCTGGCGCGCCACCGCCCGTGAGACGCCGAAGATCATCGGCCCGCTCAGGTAAAAGAGCAGCACGCGCCCATCGCCACGATTGAGCAGGTCGCGCTCCTCGTGGGAGAGTTGAACGGCGTCGTCGGCATCGCTGATCGCCTTGACATGCTGGGCCTGGAGGGCGCTGAGACGCTCGATGGTCAGGATGTTGGCGATGAAGATGCCCACACCGACCGCCACGATCAGGTCGACGAAGACCGTCAGCAGCATCACGCCGTACATAATCGCCGCCGTCTGCCACGAGACGCGGTGGGCGCGCTTGAGCAGGCTCCAGTCGAGGATGTTGAACCCGACGTAGAGGGCGATTCCGGCCAGGACGGCCAGAGGGATCTGCTCGGTGAGCCCGGCCGCGCCAAGGACCACCACCAGCAGGAGACTGGCCCGGATCATCCCCGCGAGCGGCGTGCGCGCGCCGCTCTGGATATTGACCACGGTACCCATGGTCGCGCCAGCGCCGGGCAGCCCGCCGAAGAGCCCCGACATCAGGTTGCCGATGCCCTGGCCGATCAGTTCCTTGTCCGACTTATGCTCGCTGCGGGTCAGGCTATCGGCGATCATCGCCGTAAGCGTCGTGTCGATGCAGCCGAGCATACCCGGGATCATGCCGTCCAGGATCATCGTGGTGACGAGTTCGGGGGTGAAGGTGGGCCAGTTGATGGCCGGCAGACCCACCGGGATGGCGCCGATCTGGCGCAGGTCGCGATCGGCAAAGAAGAGCAGGGCAATGAGGGTGCCCAGCACGAGGACCACTAGTTGGGGCGGGGCATGGCGCCGCAGGCGCTTCGGGAACAGG
Source organism: Chloroflexaceae bacterium (assembly GCA_034431835.1). Lineage (GTDB taxonomy): Bacteria > Chloroflexota > Chloroflexia > Chloroflexales > Chloroflexaceae > JACAEO01. Next base: position 9,766 of record DAOUDA010000039.1, read on the forward strand.
AAGAGGATCGCGAGCGTCATCAGGCCCAGGAAGGCCTCGGCGGGCTGGATGTTGCTCAGCAGCGCAGGCAGACTGCGCAGGGTTCCCACTATGCCGCCCGGGGGGATCGGCCGGCCTGGCCTACGCCCCGGTGGCAACTCTGCTGCGCGAGGGGGGCCGCGTTGGAGCGTACCGGCAGGTTGGCGGCGCTCCCTCCTGACCAGCTCGCCGAGCGCCAGCGCCGCAACGCGCCCGCCGCACCCTCCTGGTGCACCGGGCCATCGGCCAGCTCAGCGTCGCCGGAACAACCGCCACGGTGGTGACACAGGAGACCTGGAGCAAGCAGGAGGCCGGCGCCGTCGCGCCCGAGCAGGCCACCGTGCGCGTCACCTACACCCTGCGATGGGAGCCCGCGGCGGGCCGGTGGCTGATCGTGGAGAGCGAGCAGATGCCAATATGAGACAAGATTGTCTGTACGCTTTATGAAGATTAAGGAAATAAACCGGTATTCGCCCTGTGGCCCGGCGGCTGATGAAGATTAAGGAAATAAACCGGTATTCGCCCTGTGGCCCGGCGGCTGAAGCCGCGGGCTACCGATGCGAAGCCCGCCTATGCGGGCTATACCGGATTTAATTCTAAATCTTCACTGGACTTTTGCAAAGTCCAGCTAGACGAGCGCAAGGTGCGCCTTGATTTTGGGCAGACTCCACCCCTCTTCGGTTCGCTCGACGACCCA